>JBBSGA010000056.1:0-23963 GCA_038254585.1 Chloroflexales bacterium
CGACGACTGCGAGCAGGATCGTGAACTGAACCTGGAACCCGGCGAGGTTGAGTCCAAGCAGGCCGACGAACGACATGGTGCCGACGATCAGTCCAAGCGTCAGCTGCCCCCGGATGTACTTGCCGAAAACCGTGTCCATGATGCGCAGAATGTTCCAGAAATCATCGCGAATACGTGGATGCACCATGCGATCGATCAATCCGGGCAGACGATTGCTGTCGAGCAGCACGTAGAAGAGAAAGAAAGGGATGATCACGAAGCCGAGCAGAAAGGTCAGTGTCTGAAAGATACGCAGCACGCTATTGAAGAGGAAGCTTGCCGCGCGCTGAGTATAGTCCGTGGCATTCTGCTGGGCCGTCTGCTGGATGCGCGTGACCTGCTCTTGAACACGCTGCTGCACGGCGGGCGAAGCCTGCGACTGAAAGCGGTCGATCAGGCTCTGTATCTCGATGCGGCCTTCGCGATACCACTGAGGAATACTGTCGATAACCTCATTGATCTGCGTAATCGCGGGCGGAATGACGTACGCAAGCGCGAGGCCAAGCACTCCGAAGGTTAGGAGATAGACCAACACTATCGCCGCCCAGCGCGGCACCTGCCGCTCGAGCCGGTCGACGAGCGGTACCATCAGATAGGCGAGGACGAGCCCGATGATAAACGGGGTCAGGGCGGCGCCGCTCAGCCACAGGACGGCTGCAATTCCAACGATCACCGCGGTAACCATTGCCCAGCGTGCGGCGGTTCGCCATCTCACCCCTGGCTCACCAGCGGTGACAACAATTTCGCGAAGATCGGCCTCACCCATACGTGCTCATCTCGTTCTACCGCGCGTAGCTACTGGAAAAGGTGTCGTCGGCAAGAACCGCATCGCGGGCCACTGCCCGCCGCCTGACGCTGAAGCGCGATCCCAAGCCGCCGCTAACCATCTCGACATGCCGCTTGGTGGGAGTACCATAGACAACCACCGCCTAGCGCTTCTGCTGCAGGTCGGTTCTGACGCGTAGCAGGATGTGCGCCCCGGTGTTATTGCGAAACTTGAGATCGGGTCCGCCCAGCGAGATCGTCGCGTCCATGCCCGGCAGGGGCCCGACCTCGTACCACGGCAGGCGCATGCGTCGACTGCAGCGGCAGATCGATCGAGGTCGGCCAGTGCCGGTTGGCGTGAGAGTTGAGAGCCGCGCCTCGGCGTCTACGACCCACAGCAAACAGATCGCGCGGCGGGCGCCGGTCTGGCACTCGGCCAGGGCGCGCCAGGCCGCGGTGTTGCCCGGATTCGCCGTAATAGCCTCACGCAGCAGGCGCTCGGCCGTTTCTGTATCACCCGCGCCAAGGGCTGCCGCCCCGGCCGTGACAAGCCGGTCGCCTGCTGCCCCCACCCGTCGGCCCCTTTCCGCCAGCGCGCACGCTTTACTACGTGCGGTCGCAAAGAGTATAGGATCGGCGGATTCGAGTGTCAAGCACGCCGGCTGAATGAGCTCAGCGTCTGCTACACGAAACACGCTCGAGCGCGTTGAAGGTCGGCAGCATCATCGCCGTGGCAAGCGGGCTGTCCAAGGATGCCGGCGCCAACTTCCCCCACTTTCCGATCCTCTGAAGGGAGAAGTATCGCCGGGTTTCACGCTCGTTTGTGCCTCGGAGTGACAGGTGATACTTCGAATAGCAACGCCTATTGCACCCAGCCGCGGCACGCTGCCAGCGCATAGTTGCGCAGCTCTGGGCGGAGATCCGTCTGGCGGCGTAGCCACGTGTCGACGATCCGCTCGACGTGCCGCGGGTAGTGGCGCATCCAATGCCCGAGACCGTGGAGCGCGCTCTCGCGGCAGGCGTCCGAGGGCAGCTCCAGAATACGCTCCAGGAGGCTCAGCACGAGGGCATCCAGCTCTGCCCGGCGTGAATCCTCGGGCGCGTCCCAGGTCGGAAACAGATCCCACCACATGTAGCAAATCGAGTTGAGCGCGCCGCCGGGCTCGTCACGGTGCGACAGCGTGGGTGTGCAGCGGGGCAGGAAGCAGTCCGTAAACAGCGTGAGGGTCGCATCGAGGCAGGCGCGGCGAGCCGCCCACGGGACCGCCTCGTCGAAGAGCGCCGCCGCGCCGTCGCTGCCCTCACCCACCACGAACCAGAGCGTCTGATTGATCTGCGCGGCCGTGAATCGTGCCAGCGCCGTGCCTGCCTCGGCGAAGAGCCGCGTCAGATAGTCCACCAGCACGCCGGACGAAAAGTCTTCCCAGGCTGTGATACGGTCGAACCAGCGGTAATCGGGCGGGTTATCGAAGAGATACTGCACCCACTCCGCGAAGTCCAGAACGGGGACCGGCGGCGCCTGCGGGGACGCGCTCCACGCGTCCACCGTGGCCGGCGGCACGTGGAGCGCGGCGGCGATGTCGCGCGGCTTCCAGCCTCGCTCGTAGAGGTGCTGGGCGCGGGCGGATAGATCGTCTGGCTCGATGGGTCTCATGGCTGCAGGGTACCATGCTCGTGTAAGAAATTGAAGTAGCGTTCAGAGTCCAGGACCAGTCGAGCCCAACCGGGCCGGGCGTGTCGATGACTAACAGAGCGTCGCGGCGAGGCGGACACTTGTCGAGTAATTCCAGATTTGGGATTGGGTAGAGAGCAGGGCACGGCGCCAACCATTCCGTCGCTTTGAACCTGAAGCCGATTGAGGCTATAGCTCCGGAGCTGTCACTGGACAAGGGGCACGGCGCGTTGTCCGACCAGCGCGATGAGGTGCATAGCTGTGCTCCGGCTTCGCGCGGCGAGGCGGACGGTGCGCGAAGCCGGTCGTCCGCCTCGCCCTGCGCCGTTCGACGGCGGCCGGGAAGGCCCGACCAGTATAGAACATTCTTTCAATAAAGTTCAAGCCCGAGTTTTGGGCAGCGCGAACGCCGGTCGTCGAGCGCGGCAGGTGGCGCTGGCTGCGAGAGGAGGGGCTAGCAAAGTGAGGACACCTCCACGAGAATCCGGCGACGCAACGCAACGAGGTGTATCTTGCGACGTTCGCCAGCGTCGAGGAGCCAAACGAGGATAACCGGCGGGGCGTGAGGCTCGAACATGTCCAGTATGCGGGTACAACGGCGGACGGCTGGAAGACCTTCGTGGACACAGAGCGCAACCTGATCCGCTCCTTGCCGGACGAGTGATTTCGCCAACTGCTGGGCGTGGCAGGACATTCCACGCCCGCGTCGGCCACACTCATTACGTGCCGGATCGTAGGCTTGGCAGATGGCCGCTACGCTCAATGCGCGTCAGATCAGACAGCCGGCGTGCAAATCCTGTAGCTACACTTGTGATGTCAAAATAAAAATGTACTATTGACACTACAAGTGTCATATGCTGCCGTGGAAGTATGGTAACGCTGAACCTGATCCCTGAGTCCCTGACTGCGGAAGAAGCAGCAGGGCAGATCGCAGAGCTGGCGCCCCAGATCGGCATCACCCAGCATCTGCCCGATGTTCGGACCCTGCGGCTCTGGCGCACGAAGAAGCAACTCTCGCTGGAGGGGCGGCGGTTCACACGCCGCAACCTGATCGAGGTGCTGGCGATGCTCAAGCTCCGGCACGATGGCTTGACCCACCAAGCCGCCGCGCAGCGCGTGCTCGCCGCCGATGAGGATCGCCTGATGCTGATGCTGACCGAGGGATTCAGGGATCCGGCCAGACAGACAGACGCTGAACCGGTGATCACTCTCCAGCTACTCGCAGCCGGGATCCTCGAGCAATACCGCCTGACCCAGCGTGGAGCGATTGTGGGCCACACCGACCATAACAGGACGGGAATGGTCAACATGCCCCTGAAGCTCCACCAGGCCATGACCCATCTGAGCCGACATTACTTTGAGGATGAGCAGGAAGATCTGGCGTCTAGTGTTCACCAGTTACTTTGCCTGTGTACTACGCCGCTAGAGGCATGGGCACCGCGATCCCTTGCGGCGATCGAGGCCTATCGAGGGGCGGTGCTGATCGACCCTGACTATCGGGTGCCGAGCGAAGACTGCGAGGCGATCGCCGAAGAAGCCGACGGCGCTAACCTGAGTGATCTCGTCGAGCGTCACCTGCATGACTCCCTCCGGGAAACGCTCAAGAAGCTGGGGTCGGGCGCTGATAGCGCCTACACGACTATTCGGGAGTTCGTCGGGCGGCACCCGCTGGCGACCAGCAGTGAACTTCAGGGCATCTACTGGAAGCCCGAACTCAACGAGGAAGCCATTGCGTTTGTGCGGAGCCTGTATGTGCCGCTCCACGCTGGGCTGGTACGCGGCGACTTGGCGACGCGCTGCACACATTGTCGCGCACTCATCGGCACCGACGGGAAGTGCAGCCTAGCTGGCTGCTCGGAGGACGAGCCGACCAGAGTGGGCGAGCATGTGCCGCTCGATCATGCGTATGTTGCCCGCCCCGATGTACGGAAATACTGGTCGGATCCGGCACGCGAGGAGCTGCGGCTGTACGACGCGCTTCGGGCGAGCCGGGCCATGCGCGATCGCGTGCAGCTGTACCCCCATAGCGACTGGTGCGATGTCGCCATCGGCGAGGAGGTCGGCGTCGACGTCAAGGACTACCGCGACCCCGCTCGCCTGGCGCAGCGCCTCAACCGTTCGATCGGTCAACTGGAGCATTACCCTGAGCGGATCCTCGCCATCGCCCGCCGCCGCTGGAAGCTGCCCTTCTATCGTGACCGGCTCCTGGAACACCTCTTCCCTGCCCGTCAAGCACAGCTGAAGATCATGAGCGTCGATCAGGCTATCTCCTACCTGAAAAAGTCCAACGGAGGCCGCAACCATGCGAAAGACGCCTGATCTCTGGACGGGTGCTGATCGGATCCAGTGGGGCTGCGTCCTGATGCAGTTGCTGGGCGAGCAGAGCCTGGAGCATCTGCACATCGTCCTGGCTGGGCTGCGCTCGATCACCCGTTCGCGGCAGGCAGCGCCCTTTGAGCAGGCGATCGCAACGGCCCGCGTGATCATCGGCGATCTGCTGACCAAACACGCGGTCCAGCGCGCAGTGCTGGACTTTGCGGAAGATGGCGTCCATCGCAGCTTCGCCATCGAGACCAAGAACCTTACCTTCGTACCCATCTACGCACCAGGGTTGGATACAAGCGTTCGCACGGCAGAGCACATCCTGCGATCGGGCCTGGAGCGGGAACCGATCACGCTCGAGGTTGCAGACCCAGACAAGGATCTGGTCGCGCGGCTGAAGGATGGCACAGCGGTGCCGTTCCGGCTGCATGGCCTGCGCTTCCCAGATATCCGGAAGCACGACCTGATCCGACGGCCGCGCCAGCCGGTTGAGATCCAGTGGGGTGACTTGGTCACACTCGCCGACGAGCTGGATGCCGAGGATCGGCTTGCAGAGCGTCGCTCCCTGGACTGGGTAGGGCGCATGCGCCGCATCCAGTTGCAGGCGACCACGGGGCAGGGTCTGCACCCAACAGATCGGCTCGACCTGACTGGCATCAAGCATCTGATCGGCCTTCCGGGGGCAGGCAAGACAACGCTGATCACCCTGTTGTGCGTGCTGCTGAAGCGCCGCCAGCAGCGCGTGGCGGTGTTCTTCACCTCGATCGCTGTGGCGCGCGAGTATCTGGAAACGTTGCGTCGCTATGACGTGGACGTGGCGATCCTGGTCGGCCGGTCTGGCCCCACCCATGTTCGGCATGCTAATCAGCTGGCCGAGCTGATCGCCGGTCAGGGAGATGGCGGCTTTGCTCACACGCGCGAAGGCATCGATCTGTTCGCTACCTCCTGCCCACTACCCGCTTTTGCGGAGAGTTGGCCGGACAACTGGCCACTGGGGGAAGCTCCCTGCGAGTCGATCTACGAGGCTGGATCCGAGTGGCGCAGGCTGTGCCCGGCTTGGGAACGCTGCGGGCGGGTCAAGAACCAGCGGATGCTGGTCACGGCCGACGTGTGGCTGGGGCATGTGTTATCCGCTGACACGGAGGTGCCGGCGCATACGAGCGCGGAGCGCCTGCAGTATTTCGAGCTGATCGCCGACACTTTTGACCTGGTGGTGGTCGACGAGTGTGACGAAACGCAGAAGGTGCTGGATGAGCTAGGCGTGCATTCGCTAGAACTCACCGGGAATGACGAGAGCCTCCTCCAGAAGCTGAAAGACATGACCAGCCTGGTCGCGACCAACAGGACGCCGGCCAGTAGCCGGTTGTTCGACTACGTCCTGGCAGCCAACGAGTTTGAGCGCCACACCCTGCGCTTGGTCACGGAGATTCGCTCCCTGGCCGAGCAGCGGGGTGCAACCAACCTAGCCGAGCTGTACGCGGAGAGGCTGCTCAGCGCCGCGTATATGATGCGCGAGCTGCTGAAGGCGGCCCGCTCGTATGAGCAGTTTAAGGATGTCCTCTCGGCGGTGTCGGACTTCTGGGAATCGGCCATGTACCGTGCTTTCTTTTACCGGGGTCTACAGGAGGAGGGGTGGCCGAAAGCCGACAAGTATGCGGCGGATCTGGGCCTGACCACCAACGACGCGAACCACGCGTGGCTCACGATCAACCAAGCGCTCAAGCAGTTCTTATTACAGGATCACGCCGCCGAAGGCAAGGAGGTGATCGACGCGATTGCAGGTGTGCTCGCGCGCGTGTTTCACGCCCCTTCGGTCGATGCCATGCGTGACCGCGTTCGGCTGTTGATCACTGTCGGATTCACCGTGGCAGGGTACCAGCGGCTTGCACGGTACGCTCGACCGCTGGCCCACCGCGGCGAAATCAGCCCGGAGTTGGTGTCGGCCAATGCGTCGCGCGATCTGCTGTATGTGGTGCCGCGCTCCATCGCGGGCACGTTCTCAGCGGTTCGCTATCGCCGCACACCGGATAAAGTGGGCTACGAGATCGACTACCTGGTGATGGACGCGACGCCGCGCTTGCTGATGCACCGGTTCCATGAACTTGGCCGCGCCAACGTGCTGCTTACGAGCGCCACCTCCTGGCTGGAGGCGTCACCGCAGTATCACGTCGATCAGCGGCCCGCCTACGTGCTGTCGCCGAATACCGAGGAGATTGGCGTGGTGCGGCTGTATGTCCTTCCGAAGCTGCATCCGTCCACGAGAAAGCCACTGCGGTTCTCTGGCGCTGGCTCCGACCGCGAAGACAACCTGCGTCATATGGTCACTGCCCTTGCACAGCCGGATATCAGCGATCTGTCGGAGATTGAACGGGCTGTCCAGTCGATGCGGACCGAGCTGGGGCGCCAACGCAAGGTGGCGCTGGTGGTCAACTCCTACGATCAGGTACAGATCGTCGTTGAGCATCTATCCTCGGTGAACAGCACGCTCGGCAGCCGCACGCGAGGGGTCATGCGGAGCATCCCGACGGATGTACCGCGCAAACGGTATGTGCTGCGCGAGCAGGTCGAGGAGCTTGGTCGAGATGACAATGTGGATGTGATTGTGTTCCCGATCGCTGCCCTCGGGCGCGGCGTCAACATCGTGTTTTCTCCGGGAGACGACGATAACGGCAAGGCAGCCGTCGGCTCGATCTACTTCCTGACCCGCCCGCATCCGGCCGTCGGGGATCTCAGCCTGATGACCTCGATGCTGGCGCAGGCAACGCAGACGCTGGATGGAAAAGATCTCCAGCACGAGTCGCTGGCGGACGCGCGCCGGGTGTTCGACCAGGAACGCTTCCAGGTCTACGGCCGGGTGGCGAACTTACTGGCGCGGCCGGTCAGCGCGAGCATGTTGAGCCACGCCACCCTCCGAAACTTCGCGGCCGATCTGCTCGTACCGATTTTGCAGACCATCGGGCGCGGTATGCGCCAGCGTATGCCGGTGAGCGTCTATTTTGTGGATGCCGCCTGGGCGCTAAATAGTGCCGTGGGCCGCCCGGAAAACGACCGCTCAAGCGTGCTGGTGATCATGCAGCGGATCCTGGAGGAGTGTCTCACCCACCCTGACCCGGACGTGCAGGCAGTCTATGAGGCGCTCTATGGGGTGTTCCGCGACGCCTTCGCCAACATCATCAACCTGATTCCACCGACGGATCAGCCAGACAGCGCTGATTCCATGTTTATGCCGAGTGTCGAGACGGGCGAGATCGATCTGGACTACGACCGTGACGCACTCGACCCGGTGCTGCCCGAAGATGACCTGATCTATGAAGCAGAGGAGAGTTCGTGATGATCGACGCGATGATCGACGACGAGGAGATCGACGATGAGGAGATCGACGACGAGACCCCAGTCCCGGATGCTTCAGCGTCGGAGCGCTGGATCCGCAAGCGGATAGGGCGGAGGGACTCGACCCCCACAGCGATGGCGTTCGTATTCACCGGGCGTGACCGCCACCTCGCCTACCCGGTGACCGTAGCTTCCTGGAGCAATGCCGGGATCTCCCTCTTGCACCAGATAGATCAGGCGCTCAAGGCGCAGCACCCGAGCGTGCACCTGCCCGTCGTCAGTCTGCGGAGCCGAATCGAACTGGAAGATGCCGGCAATCTGCGCCTCGATCGGGATCTGGGACGTGGATGGCGCGGCCGCACCATCCTCTGGACCGAGACAGCGGTGCCCGAAGCGCGTACCGCGGCCAACACTGTCGTGCTGCGTTGGCTGGTGAATGATGTTGGCAGGCTGCTTCGCACTGAGGATGCGCAGGGCGCACTCGATCAGCTCAAACAGCTTGCCCAAACGCAGCGGGCCGTTGAGGTGAGCACGCGGAAGGCGACCCCCTTTGACTGGCGACAGACGCTGGGAAAGACGGCCAAGGGCACGTCGGAGACGAGCTACCCGGATCTGGCCGACGTGATCGCCCGGCACCTGGCAGGCAAGGTGGTGTTCCCTGGGTTGCAGGGTCTGCGGCGCATCGCGGTCGGTGATCTGAGCAAGAATCAGGCTGAACTTATCACCGATCCGGAGAGCTTCGGCAAGGATGATCGATTCAGCTTGGTGATCCGGGTACGCGTGTTCAGCTTCCCTGGTCGGCCCACGCCAGTGATCGTGATCGAGTTCGCCAAGCGGATGTGGACGAGCGGCCTCAAGGCAAGCGGCACCAGCAAAACGGTGAGAGGGTACGCGTTCCCGGATGTTGGGGTGCGGGCGTTCCCCTTCACGCTGGTAAGCAAGCGGCAGGATGATCGCAAATACCGCTTCGAGCTAGACGCGGACTTCTGGCCGATCCGTCAGCGATACCTGCCCAGGGTAGACAAGGTCAGCACGGACTGGATCTTCCAGGAAGGGCACAGTGCGGAGGGCTGCAAGGTGTTTGTGGGCCTGAAACATGGCACCGGCACCAAGTCGAAAACGAGCGGCGGGATTCCTGATCTGGATAAGATGGAGGGCTTTCGGGCGATCAGGGCGATCCTGGCCGAGATTGGACTGCAGCCCTGGCAGGGGATCGAGGTGGTCGAGACCTCCACGCGCTCATCCAAGGATCGCGATCAGCATTGGCGCAACAGCGCGAGAGAGAAGAAGCCGCAGAAATACGCCGCTTGGCTGCAAGAGGCCCAGGCGAGCTTGCGGGCGTGCTATGCCGGCGAGCATCATGTGGTGCTTGCCGTGCAGCCAGGGCATGGCGTCGAGCGTGATGCGGACCTCGCTGAAAAGGAGTTGACCGTCACCTTACAGGGCAGCGTCCATGTCCAGCGCATCCCGATCCCTGCCGATGTGCATGGCCCGCGCGCACAGCTTCCAGGCAGCGACATCAAGGCCGCGCACGAACGCGCGGCCTTGCGGATCAAGGCGTGGCAGCCCTTCATTGACATAGTCAAGGAGTACGAGGCAACGACCGGGCGGCGGATCGACGGCGTTCTGGTGCTGGCGCACAAATGGTACGTGGGCAACCAGCCGGATGATCAGGTCAACAAGCGCGCGGCGCGGATGGCGCTGGCGCGCGGGCTAGGGGTGCCCGTCCAGTATCTGCTGCCCCGCCATGGCGAGCTGGCGGACTCCGGGGAGGCCGGGCAGGGGGCGAAGCCATCCTCTGAGCATCGGATCAAGAAGGACACCGAGAAGTTTCAGCACCGCCTGATGATCGCTTGGCTGGACCTGGCGTACAAGAGCCTGGGGCGCGTTCGGCCGGGCAAGCTGGTAAGCGAGGCCAGCAAGCTGTATAAAGGTGCCCAGGGGAACCGGTTCGGCAATTACCCGGATCGGATCCTGGCTCTGGGGATCGTGCGACGCAACGAGCGCGCGCGGCTCCGGAACGAGCGCAGCTTCCTGCCGTTCGCGATCGAGCTGGATGTGGAGACCGGAACCTGCACGGCCAGTTTCGCGTATCAAGATGCTACGACGGAGAAGGTCACCCGTTCGGACCCCCTGCCGCTCCCGCAGGCGCTGGTGAAGCTGGCGCGGCTGGGGCCAGTCGACCTGTCCAGCGCCGCAGGGGGAGATCGCACGCGCGAACTGGGGGAGCGCACGCAAGCCTTCTTCAAGGAACGCATCGCTGATCTCATGAAGCGGGGCCTCAAGCCTCTGGTAATCGTCGACGCCGATAGTGCCCGTTCATACTGGCAGTGGCTGAAGGACGATGAGATCGACCCGGGGAATATGCAGCTCGCCGGTGGGTTCAACGCCCTTGCTGCGTGGCCGAAACTGAGACTGGTGCGGGTGCGGACAAGCAACAGCCCCAAGGTACTGTGGGGCAACACGTATGAAGGGGTGGTCGAGACCACGGGCGAGGTGGTGACCTACGAGGGGCCGAAGTGGGCCGACGCCCAGCTGTTCAAGCTGACGGACACCGTGCGCACCGACGTCTACCTGTCCTTTGGCAGCATCATTCGCACCGGCCAGACGAAGGGACAGTCATGCTATCGGCAGATGCCGGGCATGCGCACGTGCTTCAACCGCGAGAAGCGGGGTTATGTCGCCGGGGACATGAAGCGGTTTGCCGAGGGGTGGACAACGCCGCAGGGGGTGGAGATCTTTGTGGTTCGTCCAGGCGATGACGACCCGGATCAGATCGCGCGGCTGGTCGAGTGGTTGCGGCAGTGCTACGCGCATTACGGCGACTGGTCGATCAAACCGGCTCCGCTATTCTTCGAGGGGGTGCTCAAAGAGTACATCTCTGACTACGGCCTCGACGAGTCGGAGGATGGGGCGGAGGCCGAGGAGCAGGCGGAAGCCGATGAGGGGGGCGAGACCGAGGAGCAGTAGGGGGCAGGCCGGAAACCCGAGCGGGTGTCGCTAGAAGAACATCCTTGCTCGGTCGTGCAGCCGGGGGCTACGCTCATTTGCTATGCCATTTGAACTGGCGCGGCAGCTTGCTACGATGAATACGTGTGACATTGGACAAACTAACCGACGCATCCCATGAACTTGTCCGGCCTACGCACCGCCAAAAAGCGTCCGACGCCATCGCCAATAAGAAACCGACCATCGCCAATAAGCGCCCGTCGCCGCCACCAATAACCAGCGAATCCAACGAGTGACAAAAGGGCGCGGGCGGGGCTAACACCCCGCCCGCGCCGTGTTTCCCCGTTCACCGGATGTGGCGCGCGAGCGCCAGTCCCAAAAACTAGGAAACTAAACCCAATAACTAGGAGATCCTACACGTGGTCTATCCGAGACCGCCGCCGAGCAGCCGCGGGAGGGCGGGGCCGAGGATGGTGACGAGGATCGCGGGGAAGATCAGGAAGGCCATCGGGAAGAGCATCTTGATCGGCGCCTGGTGCGCGAGCTCCTCGGCGCGCTGGCGGCGGCGGATGCGCATCTGCTCGGACTGCACCTTCAGGATCTTGCCGATGCTGACGCCGAGCTGCTCCGCCTGGACGATCGCCGAGACGAAGCCGCTGAGCTCGTCGACGTCGCAGCGATTGGCCATGGCACGCATGGCGTCGCGCCGCGCAACGCCGAGCCGAGTATCGGAGAGCATACGCGTGAACTCGCCCGATAGCTCGTCGGTCCACTTGTCGGCGACGCGCTGGAGCGCGAGGTCGAAGCCCAGGCCGGCCTCGACGCTGATCGTCAGCAGGTCGAGCGCGTCCGGCATTGACTTCAAGATGTTGTTCTTGCGCTTCTTGATCTTCCGGCCCAGCCACATCACGGGCAGCATGAAGCCTAGGATTGTGCCGACCGAGGTGTACATCAGCCGGCTGACGATCGGCAGACCGGCTTTGGTCGTGATCAGAAAGAAGATGGCGAAGAGCATGAGCATGAGCACGACGCGGATGCCCACGAACATGGTTGGCGTCAACCCGTTTGGATTGCCGGCCTTCTCCAGATTGCGCTTGAGCTTATCGGCATTCTTGGCCGGCGAGGCCTTGCCTAAGACGATCAGGACGCTCTTGAAGAACGGGATGAGCACGCGCTCACGGAACGGGATCTGCAGCTCCATTTCTTCCAGCGACAGCTGGCGCTCGGTAACAGCCGCGAGGCGGTCATCCATGACGGCCGTCTGGCGGTTCTTGGAAAGGGCCACGATGATCGTGCCCATGCCGACGACGAGCAGGACCCCCAGACCAATCAAGAATGGCATTGCTGGCTCCTCTTAGACGTCGATGTCGACGATCTTCATAATCGTGAAATAGCCCATGATGATCATGGTGCCGGCCGTCACGGGCATGCAGCACCACGCCTTGGGCGGGAGGCCGAAGGTGAAGATCGGCGACATGTAGCCCGGATTGATCGTGGTCAATACCACGGCAAGGAAGATAGGCAGGCCGGTAATGACGTAGCCGGAGATGCGCCCCTGCGCCGTGAGTGTCCGAATCTCACCTTTGATGCGCACGCGCTCGCGGATCGTGTGGCTGATGCTCTCCAGGATCTGCGCCAGGTTGCCGCCGACCTCGTGCTGGATATTGATGGCCGTGATCATCAGGTCCAGGTCATCGCTTGGAACGCGGCGGTAGAGGCTCGCGAGCGCCGCTTCGGTCGACAAGCCCAGCCCGACCTCCTGCACAACACGCTTGAACTCCGTGGAGACGGGCGGCCCCGCTTCGCGGGCAATCAGGTCCATCGACTGCAGGAGTGAGTAGCCCGAGCGGAGCGAGCTGCCGAGCATGGCCGTCGTATCGGCAAGCTGGTTGTTGAAGGCCCGCACGCGGCGCTTGGAGCGAAATCCGACGTAGATGTTCGGAAAGAAGGAGCCAATGACGGCGCCAAAGACGGCGCCGGCGATGATCGCCGGCTTGCTGGAATAGCCGACAAATTGGATTCCAAGCCACCCGCCGACGAGGCCCATGCCGCCCGCCGCGACGACCTTCAGGAGCACGAACTCGCCCGCGGTGAGCTTCAGGTCGGCCCGCGCCAGGTCACGCGCGATGCCCGAGCCGCGCTCGGTCTTCGTGACGGCTTCGTTCAGACGCGCCTTGAAGTTCGGGCTGGCCTCGTCGGACGCGCTCCCGGCGAACTGGGCGAGCCGGTCGTCGACCGCGCCGCTGCCTTTGCGCTTCATGTTCACGGCCAGAAAGCCGATCACGATGGTGCCGAGGATGAGCAAACCCAGGATGAATACGAATGGATTCATAAGAGTCCTTATCCCCTATTTGAAGCGGTCGCCGCCGCCGAAGATGCCGGGCGGGAGGTAGATACCAAATTGCTCGAACTTATCGACAAAGCGGGGCCGCACGCCGGTCGGCCGCAGCCGGCCCACGATCTTGCCGCGCTCGTCGACGCCGGTCTGCTCGAAGATGAAAATGTCCTGCAGCTGGATCGTCTCGCCTTCCATCCCGACAACTTCGGTGATGTAGGTGATCTTGCGGCTGCCGTCCTTCATCCGCTCTTGCTGCACGATTAGATCGACCGCCGAGGCGACCTGCTCGCGGATCGCCCGCATGGGCAGATCCATGCCGGCCATCATGCACATCGTCTCGAGGCGCGAGATCGTATCCTTGGGGGTATTCGCATGTGCGGTCGTCAGCGAGCCGTCGTGGCCGGTGTTCATGGCCTGCAGCATGGCGAGAGCCTCGCCGCCGCGGCATTCGCCGACGATGATGCGGTCGGGCCGCATACGCAGGGAGTTGACGATCAGATCCATCATGGTCACCTCGCCGGTTCCCTCTACGCCGGCCGGGCGCGATTCGAGCGTGACGACGTGATCCTGGCGCAGCTGCAGCTCGGCCGCGTTTTCGATGGTGACGATACGCTCGTCGTCAGGGATAAAGGACGAGAGGATGTTCAGGGTGGTGGTCTTGCCGGAGCCGGTGCCGCCCGCGACCACGACGTTCAGCCGCGCTTTGATACAGGCGGAGAGCAGATCGGCCATCTCACGGTTGAGGGTGCCGAAGCGGATCAGGTCCTCGTGGGTATACTTCTCTTTGGCAAACTTGCGGATCGTGATCACGGGTCCTTTGATCGAGAGCGGCCGGATGATCACGTTCACGCGCGACCCATCCTCCAGGCGCGCGTCGACCATCGGCGACGACTCGTCGACGCGGCGGCCGAGCGGCGCGATGATCCGGTCGATGATGCGCAGCACGTGCTCGTCGTTCAGGAAGACGGTCGAGACCTTCTCGAGCTTGCCCTTGCGCTCGACGTAGATCTGCTTCGGGCCGTTGACCATGATCTCGCTGACGTCTTCCTGCGCCAACAAGTCCTCTAGGGGCCCAAGGCCCATGATGTCGTGAAGGATCACCTCCAGCAGGCGCGCGCGCTCGCCGCGGCCGATGACGATCGCTTCGCCATCCAGCACCGCGGTCATGATCTCTTCGACCTGGCGCTTGATCAGCTGAGGATTCTGTGTCTCCGAGCGCGGATCGAGCGTGTCCACCAGCCGCTCCTGGACCTTTTTGCGGATCTCCGTGGCCCGCGGATGGTCGCCCTCGCGGCCGGCAGAAGCCGCGGCCGGACGGTTTGGCAGCGACCCCGTACCCGGCGGCGTCTGCAGGTGCCCGGTACCGGGACGGGGGCTGGCCGGATCGCCTATTCGTTTAAGCAGCGACATAGAGAGTGCCCTGTATTGAATGCTGAAATGTTGAATGTTCGGCTTTAGCGCTTCGCCAGGATCCGTCCGAAGAGTCCCTTCGTCTCGGCCGGCGCCGGCGGAGCGACGACCCGCGGTGCCGCCGGCCCAGGCTTCGCCCCCGGCGCAGGCGCCGGTGCCAAGGCATTCGCGGTGATAGCGGCCAGCGCGAGAATATCGCGTGCGACCGGATGGTTGCGCCGGTCGATGACGAGCGGCACGCCCTGGTTGAGCGCAAGCGTCATATCGTGCGCGGCGTTGCCGATCTGGGCGGCGACTTTGTGCCGAATCTGGCCCTCGACGTTTTCGGCTCGAATACCGAGCCGCGAATCGGCTTTGTTGAGGACGAGCATCAGCTTGTCGTCGGCGTAGCCTAAGGGGCCGGCGAGCTCGAGAAACTGTTTGACGTTCTTGATCGCCGTCAGCTCGAGTGTCATGAGCACCATGACGCGGTCGGCCGCGTCGAGGATCGTCAGCGTCCGGTCGTCATAGGCCGTAGCCGTGTCGACGACCACGTAGTCGAACTCCGCCCTCAACCCTTCGAGCACCGTCCGCAACTGATCGGGCGTGATCGCCTCACCCGACTGCGAGTCGGGCGGCGCAAGCAGGACGCGCACCTGTGACCCGTGCGGCACCATGACGTCCGAGATGAGCTGGGCATCCATATCGCCCGTACGCGTCGCCAGATCCAGGATCGTCTTGTTCGGCACCAGGTTCATCGCCACGCCGATGTCGCCAAAGACGATATCGCCGTCGACCAGGGCGACCTTCTTGTTCGTGATCTGGCGCAGAGCGACGGCTACGTTCGACGCGATCACCGTGCAGCCGGAGCCGCCTTTTGGGCTGAATACGGCGATGATCTTGCCCTGTGCCGGCGCGCCGCCGGCCAGCTCGGCGCCGCCCGGGCGGTAGGCGCCGGCCTGCAGCTTCGCGACGTGGCGGATCGAGCGCACGAGCTCATCGGACGCCGGGGGCTTGATCAGGTATTCACGGGCGCCCGCGAGCATCGCACGCCGCAGGTACTCCTGCTCGTTCTGCACGCTCATGATGATCACTTGCGTGCCGGGCACCTGGGCCATGATTGCTTCGGTGGCCGCGATGCCGTCCATCTCAGGCATATTGATGTCCATCAGGACCACATGCGGGTGGTGCTGCTTGGCCATCTGGACAGCTTCGCGACCGTTCGCCGCTTTGCCGACGACCGAGATATCCTTTTCGAAGTAGAGCGCTTTTTCCAGGATCTCGCGGGTCTCGCTGATGTCGTCGGCGATGAGTACCTTGATGGTGTCGTCGTATTCAGCCATGAACCTTCTCCGCTAGGGCGAGAGCTATTGTACTTACTTGTTGGAGCCGGCCGTTACGACCGCTGGCGCGAAGACGTCGGTCTTCTCCTGCGGCAGGGACGGAACGTTCGGAATCTGCACCGGTCCGGGGAGCTGCGACGGCTGGTTCGTGCTCGGCACGGGCATACCGTAATTATCGATCAGAACGCGCATGGTCGAGCCGACCGTGTGATCCGTCATATGGTCGCCGCTGGCGCGCAGCAGGGTCGAGATACCGATGCCGCGGTCCAGGGCGAAGCGCAGGACCTCGGCTTGCTGGTTGCTGACGCCGATCAGGAGCACCCAGTTGCCCGGCTGCAGCACACTGCCCGAGTCGTTCTTGGGCGCCTGTCCCGGCTGGGCCGTCGACTGGGCGGGCGGTGGGGGCGGCTCCTTGGCCTGCTGGCCCTGGGGCGTCGCCTCGGGCAGGGCAGGCTTCACGATATCGAGCACCTGCACGTCTTGCAGCAGAACCTTCACGCTGCCCTCGTTGCTGGCCTGGTCGACGATCACGTCCTTGGCCGTGGCGTTGTCCTTGTTCTCCGGCACGCCTGGGCGGAATGTATGGATGTCCATGTTGAACGAGGCCATGACGTCGACGTAGTCGCCGGGCTGCACCTGATTGGCCACACCTGTCAGGCTATTGACCTGGACCGGAAAGGCCTTGATCGGTGCCTGGCCGGGGGCCGGCTTCGGAATCTTGAGCGAGAGGCCGGCAGCGCCAACCTGGTCTTTCTTCAGCGGGGCGCCGCCATGGATCGCGGCCACGGCCTTGAGGTTACGGACCTGCTCGGGGCTTGTGAAAAAGGACTGTGGATTCGCCGCGAAGTCGTCGCCCGAGATTTTGCCGGTGGTGAGCATCGAATCGGTGTCGTTGATCAGCGTTCCCGGCTGAAGGTCGAGCGCAGCCTCGACGACCTCGACGTCCGGTCGCGGAGTCGGGGGCAGTGCCTTGCCGGCGGTACCGGGGACCACGCCGGGAGCAAAGAGGTACAGGTAGGTACCTGCACCGGCCAACAAGAGGACGAACAGGCCAAAAATGACTAAGAGACTACTACTACCACGCCGCATGAGAACAACACCTTTCGCGAACGGAGGACGGGCCGTACGCTAGCTAGATTGACGCATAGGCACCGGATAAAAAGCGCCGGGGACAGCGAGCGTTGCTCGACTGCCCCCGCAGTATACGGGCCGGGCCCGAAGTGCGAACCGTGCCCCGGCACCAACGGCGGTTGGTACTTTCGAGGACCGGTCTCAGGGACCGGCTAGGGTGTTGTCGTGGACCTCGGGCGCGGAGGGACCATTCTGTGCAGTCCCCGCCGGCGCATTCGTCCGGATCACCGGAAGGTAGATTTTCAGCTGATTCTGCTGAACGGTCAGGGTAAAGGGTCCGAAGACGTTGTTCGACTCTCCGAGCGTGCCCGGGACACGGGTGTCGGTCTCGACAACCTCCCCAAAGGGCCTGGTAGTAGCGTTATCAGTCGAGTCGACCATCATGTAGACGGTATAGGTTCCAGCGGTGTTGAAGACGGACTTCCAGTTAAACTGCGGGCACGGCGCGAGCGGGCACGCGCTCGGCCGCCAGCTTGCCGGGGGGATGCTGTACTGGTCGTCGATCCCCATGACGTGCTTATTGACCTCCGCGTAGGCAACTCCCGTCTGCCCCAGTACGGGCGCCCGCGGGGTCTGGCCCGGAGGCGTGACGTAGATATCGACAAAGAAAGAGCCGGGGCCGTCCCAGTCCGCCTCGAGGATTGGCTCGCCCGCGCTCGACTTGTTGGCCAGCAGCACACTCGGCACGATCGTGCTGTTGGGCGCGATCGGGTCCGGCACGAAATGCGTGCCGCCGGGGACGACACGAAGGTTGGGGTAGCCGCTGCGATTGACGTCGAGCTGTACGGCATCCAGGGTTGGCGTGGTCAGGCTGTTGCTGGCGCCGAGTGTCGCGACAAACTGGAAGTAGCGTGCCGTCAGCGACGGCAGAGGGAACTGATAGCTGTTCGTGCCGTCCTGCGACGTAACGGGAATCGTCTGAAACGGACTGCTGCCGAGGGTGGTTCGATCGTCACCGGCACGATAGCGCAGCTGGATTTGCTGGCCCGCGGCTATAATCGTCCTC
The DNA here is from genome assembly GCA_038254585.1 of Chloroflexales bacterium. Taxonomy (GTDB): domain Bacteria; phylum Chloroflexota; class Chloroflexia; order Chloroflexales; family Kallotenuaceae; genus JBBSGA01. Next base: position 18,285 of record JBBSGA010000056.1, read on the forward strand.
CAACTGAGATTGAAGTACTGCGCATTCGTGCCGAAATCGAAGATCTTCGAGTAATAGTTTCCACTTGTAACGAACTGGTCGCCCTGCACCACCGGCGCATCGAGGTCGCCGACGAGCACATGGTCGGTCGCCTGCTGTAGGCCGCCGGTCGCCGGATCCGGAACCTTTCCGCCGAGAATATAGGCCCAGTCGCCGAACTGCGCGCCGCTGAGGCTGGCCATCGAATGGTACATACGTGGCTGGCTAAGCGCATTGTCGATATGCTCGAAATTCGGGCTCAGGGCATCAGGGCGGAAGAGCAAGAGATCGTCCATGATGTAGCCCCGCGCTAGGGATGTCTCGGGCGCCGTGAGGTTGGCCGTCCCCGCCACCACCGTTATTTGGCCCTTCGACTGAATCGCGGCATGGGCCGAGCGCGCCTCTGACATGTTACCGGTAGGCCGCCAGGTCAGAACGCCGTCCTGCGCGATCTTGGCAATATATGCGTTGGCATCAGGCGTGGTGCTGTTGTTGAGCCCGCCGATCAAATAGAAGCCGGTGCTATTGTCGACCGGGTTGGGAAATGTGACCGCCGCGGCCCCCGCCAAGCTGACGGAGTGTGGCACCCCATCGGACCCCACTTGGGAGATGTTGCCGGCGGACTGCCAGTCATGGACGACCGGGTTGCCGCTGGCATCCTGTGTAACTGGCGAACGGTAGACGTCGCTGAGGTATTTATCGTTGTACTGTACGTTGTTGTTGGTCCGATAATGGCCGCCAAAGATATAGATATACGGCGTGGTGCCGACGGTCACAGCTACCGCGGACATGCCGCTCGCACCGCCACCCCGGCCGTCGGCGCCGGGGTATTCATAGGCCGGAATCTGAGGAAGACTGTCCGCGAGCTCGCTCCAGCTGCCGGTGGTGACAAGGTTGCCCAGGGCGTCTTCGCGAATCGGGTAGAAGAAGACCCGGCCCGTCGTAACGTCGTTGAGGTCGATCGTATTGCTGAGATCGGTACGGCCGGTCATGCCACCTAGGACGACGAGAAAGGGCTGCCCGCCGAGCTCCACCACGACACCGGATACTTCAGAGAGCGCCAGCGGAAGCGGCGGCAGCGTGACCCACGCCTCCAGCGCTCCCGTCTGGTCGTCGCGTAGCCGCGCCGCGAAGACGGCATTAGACTTGATCAGCTCGTCGGTGGTGCCGAAGAGCGTGTTGCCGCCGACGACGAAGATGCGATCATGGTAGGTCAGGCTGGTCTGTGAGCTCAGCTTCCGCGGCAGCTTCGAGCCCGAGGTATTCCAGGCCGTGGTGACCTTGCGCGGCACAAGCTGAACGCCGCCAATATCTGCCGACGCATAGCCTGTCCGGAAGAACTGGCCGTAGCTCCAGCTCTGATTCGTGTCCGCGAGCGTCACCATCGCTCGGAGCGCCGCCGCGCGCTGGGGCAACAAGCCAAGACACATCGCTACCGCCGCCACCCAGCCGAGGAAGGCGAGTGGACGCCGTGTATGTCGCTTCATGGTTCTACCTTTCATTGCTACTTGAAGGGAAACGCCCCAGCTCGCCATCTTCACGTGGAGATGGCGAGCCGTGACGCGAGCTATTTATGGAGCGGTGGCGCACTCCGTCGCCGTACCGCCGGAGGCGTCACCTTTGTACTTCAGCAGGAAGTATTTGGTACCGCCCTGTAGATCGTAGCCCCAGATCTGGAAGCGGCCCATCTTGACGAAGTGGTACGAGGTTTCGCCGTTCTTGTCTGCCTCGTCGTACATCGGTAGAAGAACATCCTTCTTCACCAGGCTCGCTAGGTATTGCCCCTGGGGATCGTCGATCGTCGCCTTCACACCGGTATCGCCGTTGATCCAATCATTTATGTCTAGCTGATGCGGGATGGGATTGGCCGGCACCGGCGCGTTGGGATCGAGGATCGGACCTTCGTTGAACTCTTCCTGCAAGCTCCCAGGGTTCTGCCAGGATGCTTGGAGTGTGCTCGCACCGTTGGCGCCCGACCAGCTCAGCCACGCGATGTGCGCGCCCGGCAGACCGCCGTCGTTGTTGCCGAGAGGGAGGTAGATGAAGTAATCGATCAGATCCGGATCCCAGTCGCCTGGGGTCTTGGGATACAGGCTCGGATTCACTTTAGCGCCATAGTTAGGGCTTCCATTCGGCAAAGGCTGGTAGATGATCTGGTACGGATCAGACGTCTTCTTATCGTTGTTGTCGACTTTGTACTGCTGCAGGGCAATCGGGACGGCGAGCGGGTAGACGCCCTGTGCGAAGTGGCCGGGACAGGCATCGCCGCTGGCACCCACCGTCAGGTAATTGCGTCCGACCACACGTGCGAAGTAGGTGTCGACGCGCTCCGTAATCGTCACTTGGATCCGGGAGACGTCCTTCGGCGGGTTTGCAACGCCCTTGCCGATCTCGGTATCCGACGGGCAACCGCCCGATCCCGCCCACCGGCACAACGTTTTGGCGTTGCCGGCCGAGTCGAGGTAATCGGCCTGGTAGATAAACGGCGCGCCGTCGACGGCGACCTTGTTGCCGGCCAGGCTCCGTTGGATATTGGTCCAGACGGCGGAATTGTCCTTACCGTAGAGCACGGCGTTGAGCCCGCCAAGGGCGCCGGCATTCGCGGCGTTTTGCATCCGGCGCTGCTGTCCGTGGGCATTGCCGACGTCGACCGATAGTCCGACCATCCCGACGATGACGACGATCATGAGCGCCAGAAGCACGATGCTCTGGCCCGATTGAATACGACGATAACTGCGGTTCATATAGGTGTCTCTCCGATGAGGTGTGACGAATGCTGCGATGACCGGAGATGAGCTGGCTGCCCTGCGAAGGAGCGGCTAGGGACCCCCGACGATCGGCTTTACCGAGACGGCATGGATCGGCATGTTGTTGCCGAGAAGTCGTGACGTTATATACGGGTGGTAGATCATTTCGGTGCGGACGACGATGAAACACTGTTTACCGGCAAGATTGAACCGGTAGCGCTGCAGGCACCGGGAATCGGTCGTACCGGTGAAGCCCGCGCTGACGCCATACACACCGCCGCTCATCGTCACGTCGTCGCTGGTGGCCTCGTCGAGCTTGACCTTGGTTCCGATCCATACCCAGCCGGCCATGCCGTCGATCGTCTGCGTGGTATCGTCGATACGGTCTGAGTTCAGGTCGAGCGTGCTGGCCGACCCATGCAGCGCCGTTCCCTGCTCTTCGCGGAAGCGGTTGCGCGCTTCCCGGTCGGCACCGCCGATCGCATCCGTCCCGGCGCACCAGGTCGAATGTGTATCACAGTTCACCGCCGGGTTGAGCGCCAGGAAGGTGCCTGCCTCGGCCGTCGCGTTCATCAGGGTCTGATAGGTCTTGTATGCCAGGCCCAGATCGATCGCGGCACCCAGCAGGAGGGAGATGAATGTGATGGACAAGGCCAGCTCGACGAGGGCCTGGCCGGCCTCGCGCCGGACTGCCTGGCGGCATGCACCGGGTGCGGCTAGGGGATGGCGAAGACGCCACGAGCTCCTGATCTTCATGGACCTGCTCCTAACCCGAAGGGCGACCCCGATCGTCTATTGAGTACAGTCATTCTTGTAGCCGAGCGGCGCGGACGTACTTGTGATCGTCCGCCGCGAGGTGAAGCGGAACGTAAACGTGCTGCCAAAAAAACGCCGTCCGATCGGCGTCAGGTAATTTCCCGTATAGACAATATTCGCCTCGACGCGATCGCCCACGCCGTTGCTTGTGTCCGGAAACGTGAACGTAATGTTGCTGTTCTGAAGGCTCGTCAACGTCGCCCCGCGTATCGCTTCGCTTCTTGCCAGATTCAGACAGGTCGCGCTGGAATCGTTGGTCCGCGAAGCGGCCTCGGATGCGCGCCGAGCGGCGTTTTCCAGGACCGAATAGCTGTAAATGTAGTAGCCCATCTCGATGATGCCCATCGTAATCAGCACCAGAAACGGCATAATCAGCGCCATTTCAACCATCGACTGGCCGCGTCTTCGACGATGCATAATTGAAACCTTCCGCCTGTGCACTGAGGGTATGGTGGAAAGTATAGGGTGGCGCCTCGGCCGGCAACAATAGTCCGAAAGTCCCAAGTTTTGGCTCGGAAATGCATAGGCAAGAGCAAGCCCTGCCCCCCGGCATAGGGTAGGACCGGCCAGTCATGGTTGGCTGAGCCTGATCTCACGGGGCGGCGGCGGACGCTCTGGTATACTTAAGATCGGCGGAAATACGTGATGAGTGATGCGGGACGGCGGCATCGAGGAGGCCACGCATCGCTCATCATCTGTTATTCGGAGCACACGTATGTCTGGGGAGAAAGGCGCCGGTCCGGCAAGGACGCGCTTCGCGCCGAGTCCGACGGGCTTCCTGCACATCGGGAGCCTGCGAACGGTGCTGTATAACTGGCTGTTGGCCCGTGGAACAGGCGGCCAGTTCCTTTTGCGCATCGAGGATACCGACCGTAATCGGTTCGTCGAAGGCGCCGAAGAGCAGGTGAAAGCGTCGCTCAGGATGATGGGCTTCGAGTGGGACGAGGGACCCGACGTCGGCGGCCCCCACGCTCCGTACCGCCAATCCGAGCGGCTGCCGATCTACCATCGCCACGCCGAGCAGCTCGCGGCGGCGGGACACGCCTACCCATGCTTCTGCACCCCGGAGCGGCTGAAGCAGGTCAACGAGAAAAAAATCGCCCGCAAGGAGCCCCCGGGCTATGACCGGCATTGCCGCTTCCTGAGCCCTGAGCAGCGACAGCAGGAGCTCGTCTCGGGAAAGCCGTACGTACTGCGGATCGCGGTGCCGATCGAAGGCGAGACGGTCTGCCACGATTTCCTGCGGGGACCGATTACCGTGGCGAACCGCACGCTCACCGATCTCGTTTTGCTCAAAGGCGATGGCTACCCAACCTACCATCTCGCGGCAATCGTCGACGACCACGAGATGCGTATCACGCATGTCCTGCGCGCGGACGAGTGGGTGCCAACCTTTCCGATCCATGTCCTGCTCTACCAGTTTTTCGGCTGGGAGCAGCCGATCTGGGCACACATGCCCCAGGTGCTGGGGCCGGACGGCAAGAAGCTCTCCAAGCGCCATGGCGACACGTCGATCACCGATTATCTGGATCGGGGCTACCTGGTCGAGGCGATCACGAACTGCCTGGCGATGATCGGCTGGGGCTACGATGAGACGACCGAGCTGATGACGCGCGAAGAGCTGATCGAGCGCTTCTCCCTGGATCACGTCTCGCCTTCGGGCGGAGTTTTTTCGATCGACAAGCTCAACTGGTTCAACAGGCAGTACATTCGCAAGCTGACGCCGGAGGAGCTGGCCGACCGCCTGATCCCGTATCTGCAGCGAGCAGGCCTGGTGAGCAATCCGGCGAGCGCCGCGGAGCGTACGTACGTACAGCGACTGACGCCCCTTATTCAGGAGCGGCTGGTCGTGCTCGGCGAGGCGCCGGAGCTGCTCGAGTTTTTCTTCCACGCCCCCGAGCGGCTGGAGCTGGCTGAGCTCGTGCCGAAGAAGCTGGACCCCCCGGCAACGCTGCGGGCGCTGCTGGCGGCGCGGAGTGCACTGGCCGAGCTTGGAACGTGGAGCGAGGCCGAGCTGGAGACGAGGCTGCGCGCGCTGGCAGAAGAGCTCGGGCTCAAGACCGGCGATTTGTTTATGGCTCTCCGCGTAGCGACGACG
>JBBSGA010000057.1:0-23864 GCA_038254585.1 Chloroflexales bacterium
CCTTGGTAAGGTACAATCAGGATGGTAGGTCATGGGTGTACTCCTTTCAGTGATTTAGCCATCCGAAAGGATACACCCAGACCTGCTGGTTCAGGTTCTTGGTTCCACCACTTTTACAGAAACCAGTTTACACTACCCATTTGGCCGGTGGTGGTAAAATTTCTCTAGCATATCCAACATCCTCGCAACCTCCTGAACACCCTTACGTATTAAGTATCGAACCTCGTTGAGGGAGCCCGGCAACTGGCCGGACGAAGATAAGAAAGGAAGCCTATCGTGTTTCCAATCGTCATCGCAATTCTGGTCGCAGTGGTAGTGGCGGTACTACTGCTCTTCCTCGTGTCCGGCTTCATTCGTTACATACCCAATAACCGCGTCGGTATTATCGAAAAGCGAGTCAGCGGCCGCGGCTCGATCCGGTCCGGCTTCATCGCGCTCAAGGGCGAGGCAGGTTTTCAGCCGAATATCCTCCGCGGCGGATGGCATCTATTGCCGCCGTTCCAATATCGCATCCATAGCGTGCCACTCGTAACTATTCCCCAGGGAAAGATCGGCTACGTCTTTGCGCGTGATGGCCAGCCGCTGCAGCCGATCCAGACCCTGGCCTCCAATACGACGGCGAACGACTTTCAGGACGTCGCCGCGTTCCTACAAAACGGCGGACAGCGCGGCCCGCAGCGCCAGATCCTGCGCGAAGGCACCTACGCTATCAACCTGGCCCAATTCGTCGTGATCACCGACGACGCTCTTTACTTCCTGCCCCTGAACAAGACGGACGACGCGGTCTTCAAGCGCATGGCGGACTTGATCGCGGAGCGGCAGGGTTTCCAGCCGGTCGTGATCAAGGGAGCTGATGACTTCGTCGGGGTCGTGACGGTGCATGACGGGCCGTCGCTGCCACAGGGTGATATTATCGCGCCGACGGTGGGCGACGATCCGAATGAGCCGGAAACGTTCCACAACAACTTCCAGGACCCGGAGCGCTTCCTGCGTGCCGGCGGCAGGCGTGGTCGCCAGCTACACGTGGTGGTGGAGGGGACCTACTTTATCAACCGCCTCTTCGCGACGGTCGAGATGATCCCGAAGACGGTCGTCGAGGTTGGCAACGTAGGTGTCGTCGTCTCGTATACGGGTGACATCGGCGCCGATCTCTCGGGCGCGGATTATAAGCACGGCGAGATGGTGACCGAGGGCAGCCGGGGTGTGTGGAGCGTGCCGCTGCTGCCGGGTAAGTACGCCTTCAACACCTACGCCGGCAAGGTCATCATGGTGCCGACCACGAACATCATTCTGAAATGGAACCGCAACGAGGTGGGCGCCCACCGCTACGACGAGAATCTGGCCGAGGTCTCCTTAATCACCAAGGACGCCTTCGAGCCGTCGCTGCCGCTCTCAGTCGTAGTGCACATCGACTACCGCAAGGCTCCGCTGGTCATCCAGCGCTTCGGCGATGTAAAGCGCCTGGTCGAGCAGACGCTCGATCCGATGGTCGCCGCGTACTTCAAGAACATCGGCCAGACCCGCACGCTGATCCAGCTGATTCAGGACCGCAGCGCGATCCAGGATATCTCGGGCGAGGAAATGAAGGCGCGCTTCGCGCACTATAACCTCGAGCTGGAGGAGGTGCTGATCGGCACGCCGCAGTCGTCGGCCGGCGACCAGAAGATCGAGCAGATCCTGATGCAGCTACGGTCGCGGCAGATCGCCGAGGAGCAGGTGGAGACCTATACGCGGCAGGAGAAGGCGGCGGTCAAGGAGCGCGAGCTGCGCGAAGCCGAGTCGCGCGCGCGGCAGCAGCAGGTACTGACTGAGTCGGAGATCGGCATCACGATCCAGAGCAACCAAGGTAAGGCCGAGTACCAGCGCTCGCTGCAGCAGGCCGCTCAAATCCGGGCGCTGGCGGAGGCCGAGGGTGAGAAAGCAGCTCGCATCGGTATCGGCAAGGCCATCGCGATCGAGGAGCAGGTGCGAGCCTACGGCGGGCCACAATACCAGGTCACTCAGGATGTGATGAACCGCTTTGCCGAGGCGATCGAACAATCGCACGTCGACGTGGTGCCGAAGATTGTGATCGGCGGCAACGGAGGCAACGGCGCACAGGGCGGAGGGAGCGTCTTCGAGGCCTTGCTGACGCTGCTGCTCTCGGAGCGCATGGGCACGCAGATCGGAAGCCAGGATGGTGCGGCGCGCGGACCCGAGGTCGAGGCGCTGCGCAACCAGATCCGCCAGAGCCTGCTCACGAGTGTAAATCAGACGGCGGAGCCCGTGGTCGAGCCGGTCGGCGCGCCGACCACACCGCTACATACCAACGGCGCAGGACGCAGCCAGGGATAACCTTTTACTTCGGGGATGGTCGAGGTGGGCGTGCAGATTGCACGTCCACCTCCATTTTGGCGTCAGCCCCCAGAGGCGGCATAGTATGCACCGGCGCGATCGGGTTATACTTTCCGAAGCTAAACCAGGTCCGGCGAAGCCCCGAACCGCTGCGAGCGAAGACGAGGAGTAGTACGGATGACAATCGAAGAGCCGAAAGGGCCGGCGGCGGAGGCTTTTTCGGGGGAGGGCATGCCGATCGAGGAGATCGCGCGGTATCCCTTGCCGGGGATGGCGATCCCCGGCGCCCTCGCATTCAGCCCGGACGACAGGCTGATCACCTACCTCTTGAGCTCCAACGAAAGCTTAACGCGCGAGCTCTATGCATTCGATCCCGCCACGGGCCAGCAGAGGCCGCTGGTCGCTCCGGAGGGAGGTGGAACGACCGAGGAAAATGTTTCGCTCGAAGAGGCGCTGCGGCGCGAGCGGCTGCGCCAGCGTGAGCTTGGGGTGACGCAGTACGCCTGGTCCCAGCAGCAGAATCGGATCCTGATCCCGCTGCAGGGCAGCCTGTACGTACAAGATGGGGCCGATGCCGCACTCCGGAAGATCGTCGACGGCGCAGATGCGCCCGCGCTGGCCGCACAGTTCTCACCGGACGGCAACTGGGTGGCCTATGTTCAGGGCGCAGAAGTCTACGTCGTACCCGTCGAGGGCGGCGCTCCACGCCAGCTGACTCATGGGGTGCCCGGCACGGGCAAGACGCACGGCTTGGCGGAGTACATCGCCCAGGAGGAGATGCATCGCGGCGAGGGTTTCTGGTGGTCGCACGACAGCAAGCGCATCGCATTCACCGAAGTCGACGAGACACACATTGGCACCTATCGTATCGTCCACCAGGGCAAGGATGTGGTGGGCGAGGGTGCCCAGGAGGACCACCGCTACCCCTTCGCGGGCGAGGCTAACGCGCATGTGCGGCTTGGCGTCGTCTCGATCGAGGGCGGCGAGCCGGTCTGGATGGACCTCGGCCTCGAGGAGGACGGCTACTTGGCGCGCGTCCAGTGGTTTCCTGACGGAAGCCTGGCGGCGCAGGTGGAGAACCGCGAGCAGAGCGCGCTCGAGCTCGTGCGCCTTGACCCGGGGACGGGCGGCCGCACGGTTCTCCTGGATGAGACAAGCGACGTCTGGATCAACCTGCACGACATGCTCAAGCCTCTGGAGCAGGGTGTTGGAGAAGCGGCAGGTGGTTTCATCTGGGCATCCGAGCGCACCGGCTTTCGCCACCTCTACTTGTACGACAAGGATGGCCACCTGATCAGGTCGCTCACATCAGGGGACTGGATGGTAGACGAAGTGGTGGGCGTAGACGAAAGGCGTGAGACCGTCTATTTCACGGGGACGCGGGAGTCCGCGCTCGAAAAGCAGCTCTATGCAGTCGCGCTAAGCGGGGGCGAGCCGCGGCGGATCAGCGAAGAGCCGGGGGTGCATAGTGCGATCCTCGACCATGCTTTCGAGCATTACATCGACGTCCACCACGCCGTCGACAGGCCGCCGACGGTGCTGCTAAGATCCCTGGCCGACGGCTCGGCGGTGCGAACGATCTACGCCAAGCCTGACCCACGCGTGGCCGAGCTTGCGCTGCAGCCACCTGAGCTCGTCACGCTCCGAAGTCGGGATGGCGCGCTGCTGCACGGGGCGATCTACCACCCGCCCGAGCGCTTCGGCCCCGGCCCGTGTCCGACCATCGTCAGCGTCTACGGCGGCCCGCATGCGCAGACCGTGACCAACAGCTGGACGATGACGGTCAATATGCGGGCGCAGTATCTACGCAGCCTTGGATTCCTGGTGTTCATGCTCGACAACCGGGGAAGTGCGCGCCGCGGGCTCGCGTTCGAAGGTGCGATCAAGTATGACATGGGGCACGTCGAGGTCGAAGATCAGGTCGACGGCGTGCGCTGGCTCGTCGACCAGGGCCTCGCCGACCAAGAACGTGTAGGGGTCTATGGCTGGAGCTATGGCGGCTACATGGCTGCAATGTGTCTGGCTCGGGCTCCTGAAACATTCAAGGTGGCCGTGGCGGGCGCACCAGTGACCCACTGGGACGGCTACGACACGCACTATACCGAGCGCTATATGGGCACACCACAGTCGAACCCGCGCGGCTATGACGAGAGCAGCGTCATGCGCCACGTCCCCGGCATCCGAGGAAGCCTGATGCTGGTCCATGGTCTCATCGACGAAAACGTCCATTTTCGCCACACCGCGCGGCTGATCAATGCGTTGATCAAGGTGCGCAAGCCATACGATCTGCTACTCTTTCCCGATGAGCGCCACATGCCGCGTGGATCCGCAGACCGCGTATTCATGGAAGAGCGTATTCGCGACTACTTCTGCGCGCACCTATACGTAAGACGGTAAGTTCTTCGACCCGCCTCCCCGCAAGGCAGCCAGCAGCGTGAAAAGGATGAGGACATGGACACCAGGGTCAAGCAAGCATTGGAGCGCGGCCACACGATCGACATCACGACGAAAGGCCGGAAAACAGGAGCGTCTCATCGGATCGAAACGGTCTTTCATAATGTGGATGGGCGCCTGTACTTGACGGGTTTTCCGGGGCGTCGAGACTGGTATGCCAACCTCCTGGCCAACCCCGAGTTCACGTTTCATCTCAAACAGGGGCTCCAGGCCGACCTTCCGGCGCGAGCGACCCCGATTGTGGACGAGGCGCGGCGGCGAGAGATCTTCACGCGAGTTCTTCCAAGCATGGACAGGGCACAGGATATCGAGGCGTGGACGAGATCGAGCCCGCTGGTAGAGGTTGGCTTGGATGCCGGATAGCAAGGACAGGAGCCAGTGGAACAGCTTCTACGTTTCCGCGAAGACGGCACCTTCACGATCGTTCAATTCACCGATCTGCATTGGCAAAACGGCGAGCCGCCGGACCGGCAGACGGCGGCGCTGATGGTGCAGGTGCTTGACGGCGAGCGGCCGGACTTCGTCGTCCTCACGGGTGACCTGATCGATGGGTCAAACTGCCGAGACCCGGCCGCATCCTTGCGAGCTGTAGTCGCGCCGATTCTCGAGCGCTCGCTCCCGTGGGCAGCAGTATTCGGCAACCACGACGACGAAGGAGCATTGAGCCGCGCGGATCTGATGGCTGTGCAACGTGAGCTTCCTGGCTGCCGATCCGAGTCCGGGCCCAAGAACGTCTCGGGCACAGGCAACTACATGCTCCAGGTGCTGCCGGCGCGCGGCGAAGGCACTCCGACGGTGCTCTACTTCCTTGATTCGGGAAGCTATGCGCCGCCGGAGATCGGAGGATACGCCTGGATTGAGCATGATCAGGTGGCATGGTACCTGGAGACCTCGGCCGGGCTGACCCGAGCGTATGAGGGGGTGCGGTTGCCCGCTCTCGCTTTCTTCCACATCCCGCTTCCAGAATATAACGAAGTGTGGGACGAGCACCTGTGCCAGGGAGTAAAGCTCGAAGAGATCTGCGGCCCGCGCATCAATAGCGGCTTCTTTGCTGCGCTGTACACCCAGGGCGACGTGTGCGGGACGTTTGTCGGGCACGATCACGTGAACGATTTCGAGGGAACGCTGCACGGGATTCGCCTCTGCTACGGCCGCGCGTCAGGCTTCAACACGTATGGACGGGCAGGCTTCGCCCGCGGAGCACGGGTAATCCAGCTTCAGGAGGGCATGCGCGACTTCCGGACGTGGCTGCGGCTCGAGGGCGGCGAAGTGGTCGCGGCGCAGCCGGCCCACGAGCCGGCGGGACGGGTCCCGAGCGCTGAAATCGGTGGGATATGAGGCCACGTGGAACAGACTGGTCGCTTGCTTTCTGGTAGGCCTGCTCTTCACGACCGGGGCGCTCAGCTTGCTCAGCGGTGGGCCGGGCGACGCCTGGGTCTTCGTGCTGCATGGAATGGGTGGAGCAGCCCTCGGCTTCGTGACCGGCTGGAAGCTTCGGCGCGTATGGCGGCGGATGATTGAGCCTGCACGCTGGGAGCGCCGGTCTGTCGCGGGAGCCGTCGCGGCGGCGCTCGTCCTTGCCGCGCTCCTCTCCGGCTGGGTCTGGTCGAGCGGTGGCGACCTCTATCTGGCCGGCTTCAATTTGCTCAACTGGCACATCGCGCTCGGTTTGCTGCTCACGCTCGGCGTTCTGCTCCACGGCAGCCTGCCTGCGAAGCCTCTGCGCGGCAGGGATGTCGTCTCGCGGCGACAGGCGCTGCAGATCGGCGGCATTGCCGTGGCGTCCGGGGCGCTCTGGTGGCTCCAGCGTCCCGCCGCGGCCTATGCCAGCTGGCGAGGATCGCGGCGGCGCTGGACCGGGTCGTACGAGCAGGGGTCATTCGCTGGAAACGCATTCCCCGCCTCGTCCTGGGTCGCCGACCAGCCTCGGCTGCTGCAGTCCGAGGGATATCGGCTGGCCGTCACTGGCCTGATTCAGCGGCCGCTCAAGCTCTCGCTGGCAGATCTCGACGCCCGGGAGAGGCCTGACGCCACGTTGGATTGCACGGGAGGATTCTTTGCAACGCAGACGTGGCGCGGCATAGGAATCGACAGGCTACTGCGCATGGCGGAGCCGCTTGCCTCGGCGACGCACCTGCGCGTCGTATCGTATACCGGTTACCGCTGGAGCTTTCCGCTCGTGGAAGCGCGCCACTTCTTACTGGCCACGTCCGTCGGCGACGAGGCCCTCTCACACGCCCATGGTGCCCCTGTGCGCCTCGTAGCGCCGGGCCACCGAGGCTTCCAATGGGTCAAATGGGTCGTGCGGCTTGAGGTATGCGACGGCCCAGACCTGGGCGCGGCAGCTTCGACGCTTTGGAGCAGCTGGACACCCGAGGGGCGGGGTGAGGCGTAGCCGGCACGGGTGGGGAGATCCGGAGCCGCGTCCGATCGCCGCTAGAAGAGAGGTTCAGATGCCACGACGTGCACTTAGAAGCAGGCAGGGCCTCATCCGCGGAGTCTTACTCGCCACCCTGGCCGTGATGGGGCTTGCTCCGGTAGGAGCGGCACCCGGCCAGGCGTTCCTTTGCTTCGCCGTCCCCGGCATCGGGAGCTGCGTCGAGGGACGGTTCCGGTCATACTGGGAAGAGAACGGAGGCCTGCCGGTCTTCGGCTATCCGATCTCCTCGGCCGCGCCCCGCGATACCTCAGAGGGGAGCTTTATAACTCAGTTCTTCGAGCGGAACCGGCTCGAGCTGCATCCGGATGTGGCACCGCCCTATGATGTCTTGCTCGGCCGCCTGGGCGACGATCGCCTGAGGCAGCAGGGGCGCGACTGGCACACCTTGCCACGCGGCAAGAGCACAAGCGAGTGCCTCTGGTTTGCCGACACACAGCACAGCGTCTGCGATCTGGAGCCGGGGATCGGCTTCCGCACATTCTGGACCACGCATGGACTGCGCGATCCCCGGCTCGACGGCTACCAGCGCAGCCTGGCGCTCTTCGGCCTGCCGCTGAGCGAGCCCACCATGGAGACCAATGCCGCGGGGACAGGGTGCTGACCCAGTGGTTCGAGCGCGCTCGCTTTGAGTACCATCCATCCAAGCCGCCTGAGTTCAAGGTGCTGCTCGGTCTACTGGGCGACGAGATGGCGCAGCCTTCGCAAGCCACGCCGCACCCGGCTGAGCATTTCGATCCCAGCTCCGTGGTCCTGGAGCTGAACCGCGTTGCCTCGGGCTTTGAGCAGCCGGTCCACGCTACGCACGCCGGCGACGGCAGCGGACGCCTTTTCGTCGTGGAGCGGGCAGGGCGTATCCGCGGGCTGGACGGCGGAACGCCGCGTGCACGTCCTTTCCTGGATATCACCGACCTCGTCGGCTCGGGCTACGTCGAGCAGGGCCTACTCTCGGTCGCCTTTCACCCGAACTACCGCGCGAACGGGCTTTTCTTCGTCGACTACACCGACAAAGCAGGGAACACCGTGGTGGCCCGGTACCGTGTTGGAGCCGATCCGAATGTGGCAGATCGTTCCTCGGCGACGACGATCCTGACAATAGACCAGCCGTACCAGAACCATAACGGTGGACAGCTTGCCTTTGGGCACGACGGGTATCTCTACATCGGCATGGGCGACGGCGGCTCGGCGGGCGATCCACACCATAATGGCCAAAGCCTTGCGACGCTGCTCGGGAAGCTGCTGCGCATCGACGTAAACGGCGGCAGCCCATATGCGATTCCGCCCGATAATCCATTTCGAGGGACGGCCGGGGCCCGGCCGGAAATATGGGCGCTCGGCCTGCGCAACCCGTGGCGCTTCTCGTTCGACCGCGAGACAGGTGACCTCTTCATCGGGGATGTCGGACAGGACGCGCGCGAGGAGGTGGACCTCGAGCCGGCGGGAAGCCGCGGCGGCCGGAACTACGGCTGGAACACCATGGAAGGCAGCAGCTGCTTCCGACCGGCATCTGGCTGCAACCGCACTGGTCTCGAGCTGCCGATCGCCGAATACGGACACGACCGAGGATGCTCGATCACAGGCGGCTTCCGATATCGCGGCGCAGATGTGCCGGCGCTTCGTGGGGGCTACTTTTTCGCCGACTTCTGTAGCGGACGGATCTGGGGAATGGCAAGCGATGCCGGGCGGTGGACGAAGACCGAGCTGCTCAACTCAGGGCTGAGCATCACGTCCTTCGCCGAAGACGAGCGCGGTGAGCTCTACGTCATGGAGCTCTCCAACGGCACGCTCTACCGCCTCGGGGCACACCATCGATGAGGCCGGCCTTGGTCAGGCCGGCCTCCGAGAGCTATCGCGAGCAACCTCGTTTAGCTCGACGATCGCATTCGGACATGGCTAATCAGTTGTCGACAACCTTCAAGTAGATCACGGACTGATGGCCGCTGGCGTTACCTCGTAGCACAAGTGCCCAGTACCCGGCATGAGGGAGGCGGGTGCTGCCGAAGAAGCCACTGATATGGCCCTGGTCATCCGCGGGTATATCACGAACCGTGATCGCCTCTCCGCTCGGCGCGCTGTAGTAGTAGGTCACCGACTCCTTCGGCCGGAAACCGGAGGCGTCGACCGAGAGGATCGTCTCCGGGAGAATACAGCCGGAAGGCTGCACGGTCGCGTCGACCGAGGACGGCACGCCCTCGCAGCGGCTAGCAGGAGCTTGGCCGCTCGGCGGGAGGCCGCCAGCACCCGGCCGCGCCACTTCGTTCCCCAACAGCCCGAGCAGCACCTGGAACGATTGAGGCTTATCTGGGTGGAATTCGAAGCGCGCGCGCTCGAACCACTGGGTCAGAACGTTTTCACCCGAGGAGTTAACCTCGGGCGCGGGCTCCGAGAGCGGCAGGCCGAAGAGGGCGAGCGAGCGGTCGTCCGGGGTGAGCTCGGGATCGCGCAGACCGTTGTGCTTCCAGTAGCTGAGGAATGGCTCGCATACGGTATGGGCCGTTTCCGCGAAGAACTGGCAGCCGGGCGCAGGCTGCCCTTTCGGGAAGGTAAACCAGTTGCGTCCCTGGTGCTGGAGCAGGGCATCGCTCAGCCTGCCGAGCAGCACGTTGTAGGGAGCCGGCTTCTCCGGATGGAGCTCGAGCCGATTGCGCTCGAAGTACTGGACGGTATAGGTGCCGTCGGGAGTCGTCTCGCTAAACTCCTCTGAGATCGGGTAGCCGAAGACAGGCAGGCCGCCGCTTTGCTCCCAGTATCCGCGCAGCGTGCCACGCAGCGTGTGGCGGGTCTCGGGAAAGAACGCGACACCCGATTGATTCGGATTCGCGACCGGATCAAAGGCCGGGACGTGGACGGCGGCTACGGCTCGACCAGCGTTGATCCGACCGGCGCCGAACTGAGGATCGGGACCGGGCTGGCCGAGGTCGTCGGCGGTGCTGACGATAAGCGTGCGCAGGGCGTTGGCGTCGAGGTTCGGATTGACGGATAGGAGCAGTCCGGCGAGACCGGCAACATACGGGGCCGAGAAGGAGGTACCGCTAGGCGCGCCATAGGAAGAGAGATCGCGCTCATTGGCGGTCGTAGCCACGTTCCAGCCCGGCGCGCTCACGGCGACGTAGGGCTGTGCCTCAGAAAAGAAAACATGCTGATCGTTCTGATCGGTGGCGCCCACGGCAAGCACCTCGGGGTATGCCGCTGGGTACTCCACAGGATTACCTTGGTCGGCGGAATTACCCGCCGCCACCACCACGAGAACGTTCTTCTGCTTGGCATACATGACGGCATCGTGAATAACCGGTGAATCGTCCTCGCCGCCGAGGCTCAGGTTGACGATCCGCGCGCCACGATCGACTGCCCATCGAATGCCCTGAGCTACCACGTCGTCGCTGCCGGAGCCTTTACGGTTCAGTACTTTGACGGGCAAGATCCGGCACTGCCAGCACATGCCCGCGACACCCTGGCCGTTGTCTCCCGACGCAGCGATAATACCGGCGCCCTGCGTACCGTGTGAGACGTCGTCGTTGGCGTCGTCGTCGTCGTTCACGAAGTCATGGCCCGGCAGGACACGGCCCGCAAGATCCGCGTGTCCGGCATTGACGCCAGAGTCGACAACTGCGATCGTGACGTTACTACTTCCCGTCGTTATATCCCAGGCAGCGTAAGCATTGACTCGGCTCAAAGCGTACTGGAAGGTAGAGAGCGGATCGTTGACGGCCCGAAACGCATGCCGGATATAGTTCGGCTGGGCATATGCGACACTGGGATCGGCCGAGACCTGGCGAGCCAGTGCCTCGAGCTCGGAGCCGGCGGCGACGTCAAGGCGGTAGGTCTCGGGCAAGATCGCCCGTGCCGCGCTAATATTGAGCGACGTAAAGCGCCGTCGGAACATACGTAGAGCGTCCACTCCCTTGGCCTCCAGACGGGCCGTGCCGCGCATGCGCACGATGAGCTGGCCAGGTATGTACGCACTTCCACGGGGAGTGCGCCGCAGCGCCGCACTCTCGAGCAGAGATGCCGGAGAGCTCTGTGCAAAGGCAGAGCCGGCAACCAGGGGAGGCCCGAGCAGCATCAGAATGAGCACGGGCGCGAACCAGCGACGAATGGGCATGGGGTTTCCTTCCTGGATCGAGCAGCGTTACACAGCCGCGGTCGGCCCGCGGCCACGCGACAAGGAAGTCGTGAAGGCGTTCCGGATCAGCTTCGGTGGGCCGACGCGAGACATTCTACCATACTGCTCTGTCCGAACTGCTACCTAATGGTCATAGTTGTGAGCGTTGGAGGTGGCCCGGCGTCTTCTGGAGCCGTCTTGGCCGGTAGACGCGCGCCAGTTGCCGCATCATAGAGACCGATCTCGAGCCGGTATGCTCCGGCCGGTAACGGCGGAAGAGCCATATCCGCACGATCGACGACCATCTCTCCCGGCCGCCAGTGCGACATCGGATAGTCACCGTAGCGGGGTGGTAGGTCACGCTGGCTGACGACGGCTCCACTCTGGTCGACGACATGCAGAAAAAGAGTGTAGTCCCGGCCCATCGTCGCGAGGGCACGCCAGTAGAGGTTGATCTGCACGGGCTCACCCGCATGAGCCTCCTTAACCTGCGCCCCAAAGAGAGGTGTGAATAATGAGCGTGGAGCTCCGGGCTTGATCTCGTAGCCAAGCAGCTCCGCCACATCGCCAAACCGGATCTCACGACGAGCGAACTGCATCAGCTCGGGGTGGTCGCCCAGGTCGAGGATTGCGCCGCCCGGACCGGGGCGAATACCGGCGCGGCGCTCCGGGTACTGCACGACGATCCGCGCTTCGGCGAGGAGGCGCGCATAGGCGGCTTGGTCGTCCGGGCCATGGTGATCGTTGTTCGTCACTAGGTAGCGGAAGCCATTCGCCCGGTACCAATCGAGAGGATGCTCGATGAGCTGCTGGACGGGGAAGACGATGGGATCGCCGGCCCATGCCATCGGGTTCATCTCGACCGCGGATCGCATGCCGCGCGGGAGCGCACGGAGATCCTGCGCTGCCGCCGTCATCGTATTGGGACGGCTCCAGTAGCGCAGCTGCCAGATCGTATTCTGGATCTGGGGCACGAGCAGCGCGGCGGCGAGCGATACCAGCACGACGAGACGCAGCGGCCTGCGAGGAACCAGGTCGGCAAGCGCAACCGCCCCGGCTGCCGCGAGCAGAATCATCAGCGGGAAGACCGGCAGCATATTACGAACGAAGTTGACCGATTGGGCCAGGAGCAGGAGCATCTCGGCGGCCGTGACCACTACCAGCAGCAGCGTCTGAGCGGGAAAGCGCCGCGCCAGGACGGGGAGTCCGGCCAGGGTCAGGAGGCACCCGCTCGCCAGTAGGGCGTTCTGCCACAGGAAGCGGGCGTAGCCGCGAACCTGCCAGCGACCGACGAAATCGCCGTGCCCACCGTTGGCATAATGGGCCAGGTCGAAGAGAACGGCATGGCTAAAGTTAGGCCAATCGAGGAGCGCGAAGGGCGTCGTGGCTACGAAGGTCGCGAGTGAGACAACCCCGCCCGCGACGAGGCGCAACAGCGGCCGGCCGAGACTCGCGCGACGCCAGTACAAAAGATGCGCAACGGCCACACCCAGCGCGACGACGCCGGCCTGGTACTTGGTGCCGGCAGCCAGCCCGGCGCCGATCCCTCCGACCACGTAGCCGCGCCAGTCTCCTGCGACGACGATGCGCCATGCGCCGAGCAGCGAGAGGGCGACCCAGACCCCGGTCGCGGCATCAGTGGTGACGGAGAAGCTGTATTTGACGTGAAAGGTCGCCACTGACAGCAGGATCGCGCCGAGCAGACCGACCCGCACGTCAAACATCCGGCGTCCGAGTAGATAGAGCACGGGGATCGCCGCCGCTCCCAGGATCGCCGTTACCGCTCGATTCCAGATGTAGAGCCCGGGCGAGGTCGTAAAAATGTAGGTCTTCAGAGGCAAATCCTGCAGCGAGTGGTAGAGGCCGTGCCGGATGCCCCACCACGCATGCAGGCGCGTCGCTGCCGCGAATAGGTAGAAACAGAGCGACGGATAGAGAAACGAATGCGGATTCGGGTCGCCATTGCGCACCATCCGAACGACGACCTCGACCAGCGCAGGCTCGTCGACGTGCTCTACATACGGCAGTCCATAACCGAGCGCGACGACGCGCGGCAGCAGCGCGCCGAGAAAAAGGAGAATCAGGAGGAGCGGAGTCCACCAGAACCGTTTCCATACGACCTTCACGAATCGATTACTCCGTCCACGAACAATGCCTCCGCCATAGATCGATCACCGCAGTCCGGCAAAGCCGGCGGACCAAATAGATCGGCGGGATGATCCGGCCGACGTTGCACGCCTCCGACGCCTCATCTTGCCTGAACACCTAGCCCAGGGAGGTGCGCTCCTCTACCTCCGGCGCCCGGTCGAGCTTGTCGGCAAGCGAGGACTCGGACCGGGTCGAGAGCTTGCGGGAAGGAGCTTCCGCGTCGGGCGCGCCTCCATGCAATGCCTCGTAGGCTTTACGCCAACGTTGATCCTGCCGCCGCTGTGTATAGAGCCGCCGCCCTCGGTTCATCCCGGGCCCGGCACCGGCGAAGGCGATGAGTGCTGCAGTCAGGAAGATTTTGAGATCGAGACCGAGGCTGCGGCGCCGGATGTAGAGGAGATCGTAGCGCAGTTTCTCGCGGGGCGTACTGTAGGAATCGCCGAAGACCGCCGCCAGCCCGGCCAGCCCGGGCCGGACGACGTGCCGCAACGGATAGCACGGGAGCGACTGGAGGTTGCGGTACGCAAAGACCGTCCGGTCAGGGCGCGGACCGACGAGGCTCATGTCGCCAAGCGCGATGTTGAGCATTTGCGGGAGCTCGTCGATATGTGTGCGCCGCAGCAGCCGGCCGAGCGGAGTGATACGTCTATCGCCCGGCGCGGCGGGCACGGTACCTGTGTTCCGCTCGGCATCCTTAATCATCGAGCGTAGCTTGAACTGCCGGAAGCTCCGGCCGCCGCGTGTTACCGCGATCTTGACGACAAAGAGCGGCCCAGGATCTTGCAGCCAGACGACGACCGCCAGAAGGATCGAGATCGGCAGTGAGAGCATGATCAACGCCAGAGCCAGCACCAGCTCGACGGCGCGCTTCACATGGTCCCAGAGATCGTCGGCAAGCGTCAGACCTTGGTGGGCACGTAGAACTTCGGCGACAACCTCCGTCGATGGGGGAGCGTTCACTTCCACGAGTCCGAAATAGACGTGTGTCATCAGGAGCAGACCGGCAAAAGCGCCCAGGATCCCAACGGTGAAATAAGTGGCCGACAGCCCGGCGCCGAAGCGATTCTGGTAGACGGCGACTGCGAAACTCAACGTCGTGGCGACGGCAAAAATAAGGCGCAGTCTACCCTCCCGGCGGAGCGGAAACGGCATGCGGCGTATGGCCCAGGTAGCCCCAAGCGCGATGAAGACGTATACGATGAAGTAGATCCCAAACCGGAGCCAGCCGTACTCGATGTGCCCGACACGGCGTGCCAGGCGCGGCATGTAGCGCCAGACGAGGTCGAAGACGACCACCGTCAGCACGAAATAGATCAGCAGGCCGAAGGCGAAACGGCTCGGCCTTCGCCGGTAGCCTCTCGCGGTTCGGTGTCTCCCCGGCGTTGCCATTCGCTCCTCGAACTCCACAACCACGGCCAGTGCCAACCCTTATAATATCAGACGATCCGGTGACACCCCGAACATGTGGAGCAGAGATTGCGTATGTCCAACCAGACTGACACGGACTCAACGGCCAGCCCGGTACGCCGGATCGCGATCCTCGGCGCTCGCGTCGACGACGTCACCTGGGACGAGACGCTTTCACAGGTCGATCGCTTCATCAAATCGGGCCAGCCGCATCAAATCATGACCCCCAATCCCGAGTTCATCATGATTGCACAGCGTGATGCCGCATTTCGGACACTTCTGGATCGGGTTGACCTCGCGCCGGCGGACGGCATCGGTCTGAAGTGGGCCGCAAGGGTTCTTGGCGAGCGGCTGCGCGAGCTCGTGCCCGGCAGCGAGCTGGTCGAACGGCTCGGCGACGCGGCAGCGGGTGGACAGCGCTGGTTTCTGCTGGGCGCAGCCGAGGGCGTCGCGGCGGCGGTGGGGGTCGAGCTTCGGCGGCGCTACGGCGGCCTTCAGATCGCGGGAGTCTGGAGTGGGGCGCCCGGGCCGGAGCACGACGACGAGCTCTGCGCGCGTATCGAAGCAGCCAAGCCGGTCGACGTGTTACTCGTGGCCTACGGGGCGCCGCAGCAGGACCTGTGGATCGCGCGCAACCAGCCCCGGCTGCGGATCCCGGTCGCGATCGGCGTGGGCGGGACCTTCAACTTTATCGCGGGGCGCAGCCGTCGTCCGCCCAGGATCGTCAAGCGGCTCAACCTGATCTGGCTCTTCCGGCTGATCACGGAGCCCTGGCGCTGGCGGCGGCAGCTCGCCCTAGTACGCTTCGCCGGCCTCGTGCTGCGCGAAGCAGCCGTCCGCAGTGTATCGGCTCAGAATACCGGCACCCGTTCGATGTAGCGATCATACCAGAGGCTGAAGATCAGCAGGCCCCAGATGTTACGGCTGTAGTTATCGCGGCCGGCGCGGTGATCGGCCAGAAGACGGCTGACGTAGGCCGGATCGAAGACCCCCTGGCGTGTAACCGTCTCCACTCCCAGCTGTTCCTCGATCAGTGGCCGGAGCTCGTGCTTGATCCAGCCGGGAATAGGAACGTGGAAGCCGGCCTTGCGGCGATCCACGATCGTGCGCGGCAGCAGATCGCGCGCAACGTGCTTGAAGAGATATTTCAGGTCGAGGCGCTTCACTTTGAGACTGCTCGGCACCTGGCTCATCCACTCGACCAGACGATGATCGAGCAGCGGCACCCGTATCTCCAGGCTATTAGCCATGCTCATTCGATCGACCTTGGCCAGCATGTCGTCGACGAGGCTCACCTTTGTGTCGACGTACATGAAGCGGTTAAGGGGATCGTTGTTCGGGTAGGCGTCGAAATGAGACCGCAGCAGATCGAGCGAGTCGTGCCGCTCGCCTGAGCCTCCTGCGTAGAGCCGCTCCTTCATCTCCTCGGTAAAGATCATACGCCACGAGCCATGGGCCGCCATGGGGTCGCGCCGGGCATGCTCGACAAAGCGGCGCAGCTTCAGATCCCAGCTCATTTTACGCTCGGATGCCGGCAGGCGCCGCACGACGCGCGGGATCGCCTCCTCGCCGAGGAAACGCGGCAGGCGGCGATAGAGGTGCGCGAGACGGTCGGCCTGGTAGATGGTATAGCCGCCGAAGATTTCATCGCCGCCGTCGCCGCTCATCACAACTTTGACGTGCTCGCGTGCTACCTGCGAGACGTAGTAGGTCGCCACGGCCGAAGAATCGGCGAACGGCTCGTCGAAGTGGTCGACGATCGCATGGACCACGTCGTCTATATTGGGCTCGACGATGACTTCGTGGTGCTGCGTGCCGTATCGCTCGGCGACGAGGCGTGCGTACGGAAGCTCGTTGTACGAGCGCTCTTGAAAGCCGACGGCGAAGGTACGCACAGGCTCTGCGCTGATGCGACTCATCAGCGCGACGACTACACTCGAGTCAAGCCCACCGCTCAGGAAGGCCCCGACCGGCACATCGCTGACCATCGCCTCGCGCACGGCATCCTCGAGCAGACCGCGCAGCTGTGCTGCGAGCTCTTCGACGTTATCGGCTATCTCGAGCTCTTTGCCCGGCACATCCCAGAAGCGCCGGATATGCAGCGAGCCGTCCCAGGTCAGCACATGGCCGGCCTGGAGCTTCTGAATCCCCTCGAAGATCGTGCGCGGACCGGGGACGTAATCGAACGAAAGGTAGTCATGTAGGGCTACCGGGTCGACGCGGCGCGCTACGTCCGCGGCGAGGATCGCCTTGATCTCGGAGCCCCAGAGGAGCTCGTGATCGTAGAGCGCGTAGAAGAGGGGTTTGATCCCGAGGCGGTCACGGGCGAGGAGCAATCGCTGCCGCGGGGCATCCCAGATCGCCACCGCAAACATGCCGTGGAGGCGGGCCACGAAATCGTCGCCGTATTCCTCGTAGAGATGGACGAGCACCTCGGTATCGCCGTGGGTAGCGAAGTGGTGGCCGCGCCGGAGCAGATCCGCGCGGAGCTCACGGTAGTTGTAGATCTCGCCGTTGAGCGTCCCCCAGATCGAGCCGGTCTCGTTCGAGAGGGGCTGGTGGCCGCCTTCGAGATCGATGATCGAGAGGCGCGTCGCGCCGAGCCCGACAGGGCCCTGCTGGTAGACTCCCCGATCGTCGGGGCCACGGTGATGAAGCGTGGTACACATCGCTTCGATCTCGCCGCGCTCGACGCGCCGGCCTGGAGCAGTGGTCAGCTTTCCGCAGATTCCGCACACAAGAAGTATCCTCAGTGTCTCGGCGCAAGCATTTCGGGCCAGCCTTGATTGTACGCGACCGGTTTGCGCGTAGCAAGCGGCAGGGTATTATTGGCAGAATGACTCGACTACCACGCGAAAGGTCTGCATCCTGATGGGCACGATCATCCGCAGCCGCGCGCCAGTACGCATCGATCTCGCGGGCGGCTGGACCGATGTCCCACCCTTCAGCGAGCGCGAAGGCGGCGCCGTCGTCAACATCGCCATCAATCGCTACACGTATGTCTCGCTTCAGGAGCGTCCACGAGGCGGGGTGCGCCTGCGCTCGTTCGATTACGATGCCATCGTCGAGGCAGCGTCGGCTGCTGCGCTCCGGTACGACGGAACGCTCGACCTGCCGAAAGCGGCGCTCAAGCGGCTCCGGATCGAGGAGGGCGTCGCCCTGGCTATGCGCTCCGACGCGCCTCCCGGCTCGGGGCTTGGCACCTCGGCGGCCATGGCTGTCGCCCTCGCCGGCGCGATCGACGCCTTCCGGGGCTGGGACCTCGACGGCTACGAACTAGCTGCAGCCGCGACCGAGATCGAGATCGACGAGCTTGGGATTGCCGGCGGCAAACAGGACCAGCTTGCCGCGGCCCTGGGCGGCGCCAACTTTCTCGAGTTCGGGGCACACGCTCCGTGCGCAACGCCGCTGGCGCTCAGCTCGGGCGTGATCAACGAGCTCGAAAAACGGCTGGTGCTCTGCTACAGCGGCGACTCGCGGCTCTCGGGCGACATCATCCAGCGTGTTCAAGGGGCATACGTGGCGGGGGAGGCGGCAACCTGCGGGGCGCTGCGAAGCATGCGTGACCTCGCGATGTCGCTGCGTGATGCGCTGATCGGCGGAGCCGTCGACGAGCTCGGGCCGATCCTCCAGGCCAACTGGCGCGGCCAGCGCGCGCTCCATCCCTCCGTCACGACGGAGCACGTGGACTCTCTGTTCATGGTCGCAGAGGCACATGGGGCGCTAGGGGGTAAAGCCTGCGGCGCGGGCGGCGGTGGATGCCTCGTCTTCGTCGCCGCGCCCGACGAGGAGCGGACGCTGCGAACCGCGCTGGCAACGGCGGGAGCGCAAATCATCGATTTCAATATCGATCGCACCGGTCTGCAGACCTGGCAGGTCGACGAGGCGACCGGACGGGTGCTCCAGCCGGACGCTCAGCGCTAGCTGCTCGCGCTGCTGTAGTGGCGCACCGCGTAGTTCCAGAAGAGGTGGGTCACGACCAGGGCCAGCGTGGCCATGGCGACGCTGATGAGCACGAGCCGTGTATTTGTCTTGCCGGCGAGAGCCTGGGTCGAAAACGTCGTGGCAAAGCCGACGGGAAAGACCCAGATCAGCACGGTCCGCATCAGTCCCTTGAAGAAGGTCGCGGGATAGCGGCCCGTCTCGAAGAGGCTGTAAAAGAGGATCTCGATCGTCGGGACGTTCACCAGCCAAAACGAGAGGGTCACGATGCAAAACCATACTGCGTAGAGCATGATTGTGCCGGTCGCGACGAACGTAACCGCCTCCGCGGCACCAACGAGCGTTCGCCGCGGCACAACGTGGACGTCGAGGAAATTGCGTGCGTAGAGGGCGAGCCCAACCCCAATCAACGCGTTGGCGGCCTCCGGAAGGCTCAGCTTGCGCAGACTCACCAGGAACTGGCTGGAAAGCGGGCGCAGGAGCATGAAATCCATCTCGCCTGTACGGATGTAGCCCGAGATGGAGGTCAGATTCGGGGCGACCTGCATCGCGATCAGGCTGTCTACGACGCGGTAGATGCCCACCAGCATGATCAAATCGCCGCGCGTCCATCCCTCGATCTCGACAGTGAAACGATAGAGCAGAAGCGTCGTCAGCACCGCGAGGACAAGCTGGGCGGTGCCCTCAAGGACGCCGACGACGAAGTTCAAGCGGTACTCTGCCTCGCGGACGAAGGCAATCACAACAAACTGGCGCCACAGGCGGAGATAACGGCGCACGCCGCTATCCACCCACCGCCGCATAATGCTTCAGGCCATAGCGCCACGAGAGACGATAGCAGACCCACAATCCCAGACAGTAACCGATTTGCCAGCCGAAGCCGCGGACGAGCACGGCGGGCGAGAGGCCACCGGTGAGAACTTCCAGCGGAAATGAGAGCGTATAGCGAAAGGGCTGCGCTTCGAGGAATGGGCCGAACTGTGGAGGAAAGAGGGCCAGCGGCACGAATTGGCCCGCCAGAAAAGCGCCGACGAGCGTTCTGACGCGCAGGAGGCCGCGCACGTCTTCGACCCAGAAGGCGAGCGAACCGATCACAAAATCCAGCAGGAAGGCGATCGCCGCCGCCAGCGGGAGCGAGAGCGCGCAGAGCAGCCACGCGCGCGGATCCGCCGGCAGACGCAGGTCCTCTCTGAACAGCAGGGCGACGACAAGGACCAATGGCAGCAGGAGTGGCAGCTTGATCAGCTTCTCGCCCAGGTTGTTGCCGATGTAGTGCGGGAGCAGCGGGGCGGGCCGCAGGAGCACGGGGGAGAGAGCCCTCCGAGGCGGATATTTTCCGCGATGAACTCGCCAAGCCAGGTGGAGGTAAGCATAGAGACGACGCTGAGCAGCACGAAATAGGTCACAAACTGGCTCCGGTCGTAGGGTAGACGCACACCCTGATCGCTGACAGTTAGCCAGACCATGAGCGAGATAACCGGCGTCGCGACGGTATTGATCATGTAGACGAAGAAGGCGGCACGGTACTCCAGCGTCATCATCACGTTGATGACGACATGGCGCCAAATCAGGCGCGCAGTCACCGGCCCTGCACCTCGGCGGGCTGGCTGAAAATGCTGCGGATGATCTCCTCGACCGGAACCTCCTCAATGCTCAGGTCGACGACCCTGCCCCTATGTAGGAGCTCGCCGGCCACCTCGGCAACCTGCTCCCGCGGCACCTCGAGGCTCCAGCGCCGCGGATCGTCGTCCGGCCGTATCCGCACGTCCCGAAAAGCGGGTGATAGCGCGCCGGCGTCGATCGGCTCGACAAAGACCGCCTTGACAATCTTGTGCGGTGTCGCCTGCTCGACCAGCGCCGTGAGGGCGCCGTCGAAGTGGAGGCGGCCATGATCGATCACGAGCACGCGCGGGCAAAGCTCCTCGATATCGTCCATATAATGGCTCGTCAGGAGGATCGTCGTACCCTGCTCGCGATTGATCCTGCGTAGAAAGTCGCGCACCCGCTGCTGCGATACCACGTCGAGACCGATGGTCGGCTCGTCGAGGAAGAGGACCACCGGGCGGTGCAGCAGCGCCACGAGCAGCTCCATCTTCATGCGCTCGCCAAGCGAGAGCTTACGCACCTGGACCCGTAGAAGGTGCGTCACGTCCAGGAGCTCGGCCAGCTCGTCGACCGTGCGTCTGAACTCGGCGGCGCCCAGGCTATACATCTCTTTCTGCAGCAGCAGGGTTTCCATGGCGGGAATGTCCCACCAGAGCATGTTCTTCTGGCCCATGACGAGCGAGATCTGCCGTAGGTAGGCGTGCTCCCTGCGTGCCGGAGTATAGCCCAGTACGGTCGCGCTTCCCCGCGTGGGGTAGAGCAGACCACAGAGCATCTTGAGAGTGGTGGTCTTGCCGGCGCCGTAGGGGCCGAGAAAGCCCACGATCTCACCTGCCTGGATCGAAAAGGAGATGCCGGCGACGGCGGATTTCTCCAGCCTCTCTCGGCGGAGCAGGCTCTTGATGGATCCGGCCAGACCGGGCTCCTTTTGATGATAGATATAGGTCTTGGCCAGATCGACTACGTCGATGATGCTCATGTTTCCCGGCTCTCTTCGCCGGATCGACGCCGAAGAGAGCAGCTGGCGCCGAGAATGCGGCCGATCGGACCGATGGTCCCGGGCATGGCGAGAGCCTCCCGGCGCCGGCCATCCAGCTTCACTCGGCACCCGCCGCACCGCCGGCCATTGGGATGCTTGCGTTCGTCCGTACGTGTTAGGCGGTTAGGCTCTATCCCCTACGCATCAAACGTAATCACCGACCGGAGCGTCTCACCACGATCCATCGCTTCGAAAGCTTCTTCAGTCTCGTCGAGGCCGATCGTCCGCGTGACGACCTTGTCGAGGTTGAGCTGGCCCTGCTGGTACCAGTTCGCGAGCAGCGGAAAGTCGCGGCTCGGCAGGCAGTCGCCGTACCAGGAGACACGGAAGCTGCCTCCCAGGTCAAAGAAGTCCTGCAGGGACAGATCGAGGGTCGGCCCAGGGCCCGGAACGCCGATCAGGACGCACGTTCCGGCGAGGTCGCGGCAAAACAGAGCCTGCCTGATCGTCTCGGGACGTCCAACGGCCTCGAACGAGTAGTTTACGCCGTTGCCACCGGTAAGCTCCTTGATACGCTTGATGGGGTCCTCCTGGCGCGCGTCGACGGTGTGCGTCGCGCCAAACTCCTTGGCCCACTCGAGCTTCCGAGGGTCGATATCTACCCCGATGATCGTCGTAGCGCCGGCCAGTCGCGCGCCCTGGATCACGCTATCGCCTACGCCGCCGCAGCCGAAGACGGCCACGCTCGTGCCCGGCCGGACGCCGGCCGAGTAGAGCGCGGCACCTACGCCGGTCATCACGCCGCAGCCGATGAGCGACATCTGCGGCGCCGGGAGCCCTTCGGAGATCGGGATCGTCTGGTCTGCATGGACCAGCGTGTGAGTGCAAAAGGTGCCGATGCCGAGCACAGGATTGAGCGTCGCACCGTTCGTATCGCGCATACGCTTTTCGGCGTTGAGGCTATTGGCACAAAGGTTCGGCTGTCCGGCGCGGCAGAAGCGGCACCGGCCGCAGGGAGCGCGCCACGCGAGGATGACGTAGTCACCCTGCTTACGATGCTCCACTCCAGGGCCGACCGCCTCGATTATTCCCGCGCCCTCGTGGCCCAACAAGAAAGGGAAGCCGCTCGTGCCATAGGTGCCCCGCTTCACGCCGAGGTCGGTGTGGCATACGCCCGACGCCAGAATGCGCACGAGGACCTCGTTTGGCCCCGGATCGTCGATCGTGAACTCTTCCACGAGTGCCGGCGCTCCGGGCGTGCGTGCGATTACTCCGCGTGCCGTCGTAGCCATGGATAACCCTCCTCGCTGCAAGCGATCTATCGTGACCGGGTGATGACGGCGCATCTTCCCATCAAGAAGGCTGGGCGTCAAGCGCCGCGGCGAGTCGAGCCTACTGCAGGATCTGGGCAGCCTCATTTCGAGGCCTCGACTATGGCCTTAGGGCTTTGTTCACGAGATCGAGCAGCTTGTCGACGTGGAATGGCTTTGGCAGTAATTCAGCTCCACGACTGTTGTAGTCCGGCAACCGCTGCGTGAGCTTGTCGGCGTTTGCCGTGAAAAAGATCACCGGGATAGTGCTCGTCGCCGGATCAGCACGCATGCGCTGAAAGACTTCGATGCCGTCGACTCCCGGCATCTGGACGTCGAGGATAACGGCATGGGGTCGAGCCCGGGTGATGCACGCAAGTGCCCCACTGCCACTGAGGCAGGCGACAGCCGTGACATCTGCTTCGTCGAGGACGTCACAGACGACCTCCACGATTGCGGGCTCATCGTCTACGACGACTACCTTAGGTTTCATAACACTTTTTCCTTGCAATCTCAGTCGCGTCCAACTTTCCTACCCGGACGCTTCAAGGCATAACTAGGGCAAGAACCGACCCACCTCGACTGGATGTACAGTCGAGGATTAAGGGAGAAGTGGCGCACCACAGCTCAGCATAGTATTTGCGAACTAGCAGGCATGCGTGCCAGCATCCTCGGAAAATATGCAGCAAAGGGTCGTCCGCCGGATTATGCGCGAGGACGGCGACCATTGTAATAGGCATAGGTCCCTGTCTGCCCACGCCGCTAGGACAGGCACAGATAGGCCCTAGTTGACCTCGTTCGCGACGATGCTTGACACGCCACGTCCGCGTGCTATCATCCGTTCATCGACAGCGATGGAGCATAGTACGTCCTACGCTCGCTCACAGAGAGCCGCCGGAGGTGGAAGCGCGGCAGCCTGAGCGCGATGGAATCCACTCCGGAGTCGGGCACGGAAAGGCATGGGGCGCCCCATGCAGAACGCGCCCCGTTTCGCTCCCGTTACCGAGCGCACTAAGGTGGCAGCGCGGCTCAGCTGTGTACCACGAATGAAGGTGGCACCACGAAGGCATAGGCGTGGTTCGTCCTTGCCCGCCCCAAGACCGTTTTTTTTTGGGGACCCCCCCAGATTGGGAGAGCGGGGGTTCG
>JBBSGA010000058.1:0-23580 GCA_038254585.1 Chloroflexales bacterium
ACGCGCCGACGGATTGGTTGGTGGCGTTGGGCTATCCGCCTGCCGACGCGCTGGCGGTCCCGCAGCACCCCGGCCCCGTGGCCCCCGCCCTGGCGCTGGTCGCCTGATGCCCAAACTGTAAAGTAGTCGTGAACCATGTCTTACGCCGTGTAACCGAAGATTCAGCCTCGACCGGCTCCTGGCGCCCAAGTTGGACACGGCCGCAGAGCGAGGTAGTTTGCTCGCCCGCGGCTTGCGCTGGCTGATGTAGGCGGCTCAGAGGGCAGAAGCTGGCGCCGTAATCTGTACAGCTGCACCAGTTTCTGCCTCAGGAGGGGCACGCTTAATATAAGATCGGTGTCGGTCGACGGCACCGGTTCAGGAATTGGCGTCGCTTCCACCGCTCTCAACGACGAACATTCAACAATTGGCGTCGTCTGCCCACATCTCGGCTCTGCTCGCGCACAAGTGGCGTCGCCAAGGGTCTCCCATCACGGTAAGATGTTGTTGCTACCCATCACTCACCGTGATGTGGAGACAGTGACATGATATCTGTCCTTGCAAGCCCATTCAACCTCCTCCACGCCAGCCTCTCTCGCTGGCGCAAGCCGAAGCTGCCCTCTGACCCGCCCGACACCCTCTTCCCCCTCGCTCATTCCGAGCTCCCTCTTCCCGCCTGGGTCGCCCACGACCCTCTCGTCCACAAGTATCTTGCTCTGCTTGGCTAGCTTCCCTGGCGTGACTTCCCCGAGCGCCCTCCTCTGCGCTCCACCGACCGCCCGTGGCCCGGACCGCGCCCCAACCCGCGCGCTCCCTGTGTCGCCGCCTTCCTCGTCAAGCTTCAGGAGAACAAGCGCTACATGTCCGACCTGCGCGACTACCTCACCGAGCACCCCGCCCTCGTCTACCTGCTCGGCTTTCCGCGTGTTCCCGATCCCAGCGCTCCTCGTGGCTTCAACGTCGAGGCCAGTGTTCCCGATCGGCGTCACCTGAGCCGGGTCTTGCGCACGCTGCCCAACGATGGGCTTCAATTTCTGCTCACGGCGACCGTCGAGTTGCTGCGCGCCAGCCTGCCCCAGGACGAGCAGGCCACCTTTGGCGACACGATTGCCGGCGACACGCAGGCGCTGCTGGCCTGGGTCAAGGAGAACAATCCCAAGCAATACATTCAGGAAGGGCGCCTCGACAAGACTCGGCAGCCCAAGGGCGACCCTGACTGTAAGCTGGGGGTCAAGTCGCGCCACAATACCCCGCCCACTGACGAGGAGGATGAGCTGCCGACGCCGGCAAAGGAGAGCAAGCCGGCCAGGCAGCTGCAGATCGGGGTGGACATCCTGTGGGGCTACGCCTCGGGGATTGTGGTCACGCATCTGCCGGACAAGACCGAGGTGGTGCTGGTCGAGCGCACGCGACCCTTCAACGAGAGTGACATCAGCTACGTTTTTCCGCTGATGAAGCAAGTGGAGGGGCGGCTGGGGCGACGACGACTTTGAGCAGGCGGGAGGGCAAGCGGTGATCCCGCTGGTGGAAGGGCGGCGCGGCAGTGAGCGGGTGTTCGCTCCCGACGGAGCGCCCTTGTGTGCGGCGGGTCTGGCGATGCCGCGGCTGTTTGTCTACCAGCACCGAACCGGGTTAGTGGCGCACGAGCGCGAGAAATGCGGCTGTCCACTGCTGCACCCTCGTCCAACAGGTGAGGTGTGCCCAATCGCGGGGAAGCACTTCGCGAGGGGAGGCTGCACGACGACGATAGCGACTGGTCGCGGAGCGCGCATCTGACACCAGCTGGATCGGAGGAGCGAGGAGTACAAGCAGTTGTATAAGCAGCGGACGATGGTAAAGCGGATCAACAGCCAGGCAGAAGCGCTGGAGCTCATCCACCCCAAGCTGCGGAACGGACGAGCGATCGCCAACCGCAACACGCTGACGTATGTGCTGATCAATCTGCGGGCGCTTGGGCGCCTGCGCGCTGCGGCGGAAGAGCGGCAAAGTGAGACGGTGAAGCTCCTGGCAGGGTAGGCTGAGCGGCGATGCGACAGACCGGAGGTGGGTGAGGGTGGCGAGCATCGCCTTAGGCAGGTCGAGCTGGGAGATCAAGAAGCAGTTGGAGGGCAGCCTGCTCGCTTGGAGCAAGGCCCCGCAGCCTGCATCCAATATGGCTGTAGCATTCACCGTTTCGTAATCCACGCCGGTTCATCCCACTACTAGGCAAGTTTCAGTGCGATGGACGCCCATGGCGCCGCTATATCTGCCGTTACTCAATTGCCAAGCGATTGGAGATCTCTTATGGGGTACGGCCGGTACGGCCAGCGCTGTCTATATTTGTTTACTGGACTCTGGCGAAAAAGTGGCGAAATGAGCGGGAAATAGCGTCATGCCCAAGGGTTTCTGGCAACATAAAACCAATCGGCCCGATGGAAGGCATCGCGCACGACGCAGCAGTTATCGGAAGACTTCCACCACCCGTGGCAGGCGCTGCACGACGCAGCAGGTCCAACCTTGCGGTCGCGGAGCCAAGCGCTCCGGGTGCCATCCTCTGCATCCCAATCGCGGACACTGTCCGCCGTGGCCTCAAAGCCACAGATCCCAGGGAGCCACTATAAGGGTAGCCGTCTGTCTCCCTCGTTATGGCCATGATCCTATCCCATCCGTCAAATTCGCCAGAGTCCAGTTTGGTTCTCCGGCGTTCTTGGTGAATCTCCGTCTCCTGCTCACGCGAGTACACTTCAGCAATGATCTCTACACCATTTGTCTGCCCGCCACCGCTCGGTCCGCCGCTCAGTACCTGCTTGCTGCCCTGGCCCACCATGCTTCAATTGGAGGCGGTCGACCTCGACCAGACCACCATCACCTGCACACTCGCAACCCTTCAGGAGACGGCTGCCTGCCCGCAGTGTGCTCACCCCTCACACGCCAAGCACAGTCGGTATCTCCGCTCTGTCGCCGATCTTCCCTGGGCTGGCATGAAGATCCGTCTCGCCATTCGCGCTCGCAAGTTCTTTTGTCGTACTCCAGCCTGTCCTCAGCGCATTTTTACAGAACGCTTGTCGGCCATCGTCGCTCCACGTGCCCGACGCACTCAGCGCCTTGCCCTCGAGCAGCGCCAATTGGCGCTGGAACAAAGTGCCGAAGCTGCTGCGCGAACCGCGCAGCGTCAGGGCATGCCGGTCAGCCCACGCACGCTCCTTCGCCTCGTCCGCGCAAATCCCACTGGTCGAGTATCAACGCCGCGCGTCCTGGGTGTGGATGATTTCGCCTTTCGCAAAGGGCATGTGTATGGAACCATCCTCGTTGATATCGAACGCCACCAGGCGATCGACCTCTTACCCGAGCGTACTGCCTCAGTCTTGGCGGATTGGCTCGCCGAGCACCCGGGCGTGGAAATCATCACACGAGATCGGGCGACCGAGTATGCCGAAGGTGCCCGCCGGGGTGCGCCCACCGCTGTGCAGGTTGCGGACCGCTTTCACATCCTCCAAAACGTGCGAGAAATGGTTCAGCGACTTTTGGAGCCGCAGCAGGCAGCGTTACAAGCCGCTGCTCGTGTCGTGCTCGAAGTCATTCCTCCGACACCCTCCCCAGCCGCGCCAGACATCGTCCCCAACCCACCACTTCCTCCCGCCACCATCTCGCATGCTTCACTTCCCACACAGAGCCGCTCATCTGCGCGCCGCGATCGCCGTCTTGCTCAGTACACAACGATTTGCGACTTACGTCACCAAGGTGAGAGCATTCATGCAATTGCTGACAAATTGGGCATCGCCCGACAGACGGTCAGGCGCTTGCTGAGCGCCGATCGGTTCCCCGAACGGGCGACACGGCGCCCACGACCCAGCAAGCTCGATGCACATGTCCCGTGTTTGGAAGCGCAAGTGCGGGCAGGGGAGATGAATGGAACCAGGCTCTGGCGTCTCATTCGTGACACAGAAGGCTATAGCGGGTCACGTGCGTTGGTGTCACGATGGGTGACACAGCATCGTTACCTATTGCCTGCCCAGATGCAGGTGCTGCCACCGCCTCGCAGCCGTGGTCGTCAGGCGGTCTGGCCAATTGTCGCTCCACCACCGCGCGTGTTATCTGCGCGGCAAGCGGCCTGGCTCTTTATTCGTCGATTGGACGACCTCGAAGCCGACGATCGCGTCGTGGTGGAGCACCTTCTGAAGGCCAGCCCTTCGCTGGCTGCGGCTCATGAGCTTGTGCAAAGCTTCATCCAAATGGTGCGCGCACGCGGGGCGGCGATGTTCGATGGGTGGCTGGCTCAGGCGGCGTCGAGTGGAATAGGCGAAGTGGAGCGATTTGCCAGCGCCTTGGTGCGTGACTACGACGCGGTGTTTGCGGCTCTCTCGCTGCCCTATAGCAACGGACCGGTCGAAGGTCACGTGAACAGGCTGAAATTCATCAAGCGTATGGGCTATGGGCGGGCCAAGCTCGATGTGCTGCGCCAGCGCGTACTCGCGTGAGCAGCAGGCGGAGGTTCACCAAGAACGCCTGAGAACCCCTGGCGACGATGGCCAACGGGCTTCCGTACTCTATCGGCGCCCAGGTCGCTTACCCCAATCGGCAGGTTGTCGCCATCGTCGGCGATGGTGGCTTCACTATGCTCATGGGTGAGATCGCCACATGCGTGAAGTACAACCTGCCGGTCAAGGTGATCATCTTCAAGAACAACACCCTAGTACAGCAGAGCGGAAAACCATACCGAGTTCTGGTATGATCTGGGGGTGCAACAAACACCCGTCCACTGCCCATTCTACTATCGGAGGATGCCCGTATGCCGGGTCCGCAACCGCTCACTATTACCGTCACGCCAGCACAGCAGACCGTCCTGGATGGCCTCCTGCGCCGACACTCCTGCCCGCAGGCGCTCGCCTTGCGCGCCCGGATTGTCCTCGCCGCCGCTACGGGGCAGCGCAACGAGCCACTGGCGCGGCACCTCGGCTGTACGGCCGCCGAAGCCCACCTGACCGTGGTCGAGGGCGATGCCAGCGCGCTCCAAACCGCCATTGCCACACTGCTCGCCGATGCGCCCCGTCCCGGAGCGCCCGACACCTTCACGGCGGAGCAGATTGTCCAGATCATCAATCTGGCGTGCACGCCCCCGGCCGACGCTGGGCGCCCGGTCGACGCGTGGACGCCGCGCGAACTCGCCGCCGAAGCGGTCAAGCGCCAGCTGGTCTCCTCCATTTCGCCCCGCTCCGTGGGGCGCTTTTTAAAATCAGGCCCACCTCCAGCCGCATCGCAGCCGCTACTGGCTCAACGCTAAAACCAAACAAAGCGGAGGACCCAGCCGCCTTTGCCGCGCAAGTCGAGACAATCTGTACCGTCTATGCCTATGCGCCGCTGCTGGCAGCACCGGGGGGCCATAGCGTGAGTACCGACGAGAGGACCGGCATCCAAGCGCTGGAGCGGATCGCGCCCACCCAGCCGATGCAGCCCGGCCAGGTTGAACGGCGCGAGTTTGCATATGAACGGCACGGCACGCTCAGCCTGATCGCGAACTTCGAGGTGGTGACGGGGCAGGTCATCACCCCGTCCTTGGGGCCAACGCGCACGGAGGAGGACTTCGCCGCGCATATCACACGGACCATCGCTACCGACCCAGCGGGGGTCTGGCTCTTGATCGTGGACCAGTTGAACACACATCAATCGGAAGCGCTGGTGCGGTTGGTGGCGGAGCGGTGTGGGATCCACGATGACCTCGGGGAGCAAGGGAAGGCGGGGGTGCTCCAGTCGATAGCAACACGGGCAGCATTCTTGGGTGACCCGGCGCATCGGATCCAGTTCCTGTACCTCCCCAAACCTACCTCCTGGCTCAAGCAAATCGAAATCTGGTTCAGTATTCTGATGCGGCGGGTGCTCAAGCGGGGCAACTTTCGGTCGACGGAGGAGCTCCGGGCGCGCATTCTGGCGTTCATCGCCTACTTCAATCAGACCGCCAAACCGTTCCAGTGGACCTATACCGGTCGGCCGCTGGTCGCCTAAACTTGGTATGAATCTCCGCCACGCTGTACTAGGTATGATCACGTGGAAGATGGTCAGCATGGAGGGCAACCCGGAGTTCGGCGTCGACCTACAGCCCTTCGACTTCATGAAGTTCGCCGAGGCAGCTGGTGTCGCCGGCTTCACCATCGAGGATCCTAGGGAAGCCGCATCCACCCTCGAGCGTGCCCTCCAACACCCGGGGCCGGCGATTGTCGAAGCCATGGTAGACCCAAACGAGCCGCCCCTGCCGCCGAAGCTTAGCCGCGATGAGCTACGCAACATTTCCGAGGCGGTCGCCAAGGGCCAGCCCGATGGGCTGAAGATTGCACTGGCCGCCAGTAAGCAAGCCGTGCGGCAGGTGATTTGAGCCTGCATGCGTATTGAGCGAGGAGCGACGATGATACTGCCGCGCATGGATTTACCACCAATTGCCCGAGTCCGCCAGGCATTGCCGGCCGACCATATCGCGGACATCGCGAGCGAGGTACACCGCTGTCTTGGGCAGAAAGGCCTGGGGGAGCAGATCATAGCCGGCCAGCGCGTGGCCATCACCGCCGGGAGCCGGGGCCAGGGCAGCTTCAACGATATCCTCAGAGCGACCATCGCCGAGGTCAAGGCGCGGGGCGCGGAGCCCTTCCTGATCCCGGCCATGGGCAGCCACGGCGGTGCGACGGCCGAGGGACAACTGGCGATCCTCAAGGGCTATGGCATCAGCGAGCAGTCGATGGGCTGTCCCATCCGCGCCACGATGGACACGGTCTGCCTTGGTCAGGCCGAGAACGGCGTCGAGGTCCACTTTGATCGGTACGCACACGAGGCGGATGCCACGATCGTCGTGGGCCGGTGCAAGACCCACCCGATCCTCCATGAAGGCAACGGCAGCGGCCTGCTCAAGATGACGACGATCGGCCTGGGCAAGCAGACCGGTGCGCAAGCAGCCCACTCCTACGGTCTTGCCGAATCGGTCCAGCAAGTCCCGAAGGTGTCGCTCGCGCAGGGCAACGTCATCCTGGGCATCAACGTCGTCGAGAACGGTTGCGGCCAGCCTTACCACATCGAGGCCGTCCCAACGTGGGAGTTCTGGGAATCCGATCGACGTTGCCTCGGAATCTCGCGTCCTTTCGTCACTCGTGTCCCCTTCGCAACGCTCGACGTGCTGGTGGTCAGCTACATCGGCAAAGATATCTCTGGAGCGGGGATGGATCCTAATGTCACCGGCTTCTGGCGCGCCGATGGCGAGGGTGAACATGTGCCGAATTTAAACGCATCGTCGCCCTGGATCTGACGGATGGCACGCGGGGCAATGCCCTTGGCATCGGGCAAGCCGACTTCACAACGAGGCGCTTGGTGGAGAAGATCGATTACCGTGCGACGAACATAAATATACTCACCGCCACCAGTCGGGACAGCCGCCTGATCGAAGCGGCGGTGCCGATCACTCTCGACTCCGATCGCGAGGCGATCGAGGTGGCGTTGCGCGCGGCTGTGACGGTGGAACCGTCCAAGCTGTGTTGGATCAAGAACAGCGACGAGCTAGCAGAACTGTGGATCTCGGAGGCGTTGCTGCCGGAGGCGCATCAAAATCCGCAGCTCGAAGTGCTGGGAGCGCCGATTCCGTGGCCGTTCGATGCCGACGGCAACGTAGCATGGCAGTGACCGTAACAGGCCAGGTCTATGTTAGAATGTAGCGCCGCAGTTAGGAGGTCCGGCATCCATACGTCACAAGCCATACGCTTCAAGACCCTGGATCAGGCCGGCCTGCCGCGTCTGCTGCGCCTGCTGGTGGCAGGCTCGATGCCGCCGCTGTGGTACGAGATCGCCATTCTCCACTATCGCGGCAGCTACCAGAGCAAGTTCATGTGGTTGCCGGTAGCCTATCTGCCGCTGGAGATGGGCGCCGGTTTCCTGGCGGGGGCTGTCGACAACCGTACGACCCGGCGCATCTTCCGTGCCGTTTCGTGGGGCACCGTGGTGCTCGGGTCCTTCGGTACGCTCATGCATCTGCGTGGCGTGCGTCGCCAGATGGGCGGTTTGGCGGAGTGGCGCTACAACCTCATGACGGGACCGCCCATCATTGCGCCGCCGCAGGTGGCGCTTTTCGGGCTGATTGGCACGCTTGCGGCGGAGGAGACGCATGACGTGATCCGCCAGTTGCGGCTGCTCGAAGTGGCTGCCCAGCTCCTGCTGACCGTCGAGGCCGGCTATTCCCACTACGAGAGCTACTATGCCAACCCGGTCCAGTACACGCCGCTCGTGTTGGCCCCTGCGCTGGCACTGGCACAGGCAGCCGCCGAGGCTCCCGGCACCCGGATTCGCAGGGCCGGCCGCTGGCTTGAGGCGCCGCTTGCCGCAGCCGCGACCCTCGCCGGGCTGGTCGGCTTCGGATTCCATCTCAAGAACATTCACGCGCGTTCGGGGGGCTTCTCCTGGCAAAATTTCTTCTATGGCGCACCCCTGGTCGCGCCACTACAACTCAGCGGGCAGGGACTGATCGGACTGCTGGCAGCCTACTTCGATCCGGAGTGACACAAGGTAGAGATAAGGAGGCGCCCAATCGCTGATCCAAAAGTCAAAAATCAACATCGGGGCGGCGGCGGACGGACACCCTATCCCGAGTACGACGTCATGGCCCCGGATAAATGGCGACACGACTGGGACGATAAGACACGGCGGCTCGTCCTCGACCGCATTCGTCATGTCCCCGCCCGTGCTTGCTTGAATGAGCTGGAGTTTACCACTCTCGCGGCCATCTGCGATCGCCTGCTGCCGCAGGATGACCGCCCCGGTGAACTGCGCATCCCGATCGCGCCCTATATCGACCAGCGCCTCGCACGAAGCGAAGGCGACGGCTACCGCTACGAGAACATGCCGTGGGACGACGAGGCCTACTGCCGCGGACTGGCGGGCGTCGACGCGGCGACCAGCGCCCTATTTGGGCGGGACCACTTTACGGAGCTAGGCGCTGACGAGCAGGATGCCGTGCTTGCCAGGATCGAGGACGGCGATCCACCGGGTGAGGAGTGGCAGCATCTGCCGGCGGAACGCTTCTTCAAGCTGCTCATGCACGATGCCGTCGATACGTACTATGCACATCCTGCGGCATGGAGCGAGATCGGCTTTCAGGGCCCGGCATCACCCCGTGGCCATATCCGGCTGTCCCTGGGGAAGCGTGACCCGTGGGAGGCCGACGAGACCGACCCCATATCGGCCGGAGAGCGCAAGGCAGTGGCGGCTGTGCGGGCAGAGCCGCAAGATGACGCGGCGGCTGAGCAGGACGGCGCGACCCACGAATAACGTTGAGTGTTGAGGTATGACGAAACCGGCACAATCCAAAATCATCGATGACCCGGACATTTGCGTGATCGGCACCGGCGCGGCCGGCGGGGTGCTCACCAAGAAACTGGCCGAGGCGGGCTTCAAGGTCGTCGCTCTGGAGGCCGGTCCCCACTGGGTGCCCGCGCGCGACTTCGTCAGCGACGAGAAGGCCGCCAGCCAGCTCTACTGGACCGACCGGCGCATTACCGGCGGCGACGACCCGATCGAGCTCGCGGGCAACGTCACTGGCAGGGGCGTTGGCGGCAGCACCGTCCACTACACCATGGTCGCCCTGCGTATGCACGAGGAGGACTTCTACACTCGTACCCTGGATGGCGTCGGCGAAGACTGGCCGATCTCCTATGACGACCTTGAGCCGTACTATGATGAGGTCGAACGAGAACTGGGCATCTCCGGACCGGTGCGCTGGCCCTGGGGCCCGCGCCGCAGAGGACCGTATCCCTACCGCGAGCACCCACTAAACTCGGTCGCGGATCTGTTCGTGCGTGGGTGCGAGCAGCTCGGAGTCACATGGGCGCCGGCGCCGCTCGCCACGATCTCGGCGCCCAAGGACGGCCGGCACCCCTGCGTCTACCGTGGGTACTGCAACTTTGGATGCTCGACCGACGCTAAGTCGAGCATCCTGGTGACATATATTCCGAAGGCGATCGCAGCCGGAGCGGAGATCCGAGCGGGCTGCATGGCCTCGCGGATCAACGTCGACGCGCAGGGACGGGCCAGCAGCGTGAGCTATTTTCGCGCCGACGGCGAGGGCGGCTTCATCGAGGAAGAGCAGCGTGCCCGGCTGATCATTGTCGCCTGCTACGCGATCGAATCACCCAGGCTGCTCTTGAACTCCGCCTGCGCGCAGTTCCCGCAGGGCCTTGTCAATTCGAGTGGGCTCGTCGGCACGCATTTGATGATCCATGCCGCCAACCTCGCGTACGGCCGCTTCGAGCAGCCGGTGCGGCAGTACAAAGCGCCGCCTTGCCTGGCGCTCAGCCAGGACTTTTACCAGACCGACTGGCGCAACGGCTACGCCCGCGGTTACACTATTGAGTGCGTTGGCCCGTTCCCGATTCAGTTCGCCAAATTGGCCAGCGGTGGGAAGCGAATGTGGGGTGAGCGACTGCGTACCTTCATGATGGACTACAACCACTACGCGGGCATCGGCATCAACGGCGAGTGTCTACCGTACCCTTTCAACACGGTGACGGTCGTGCCCGACGAGCGTGACCAATACGGCTTGCCGATTCCGAAGGTAACATTTCGCTGGGGCGAGAACGAGCGGAGGATGATCAGGGCGGGCCAGGCCCAGCTGCGCGCGATACTCGCCGCAGCCGGGGGTGAGGATCTGTTCAATGCCGACGACACCGCCCACCTGATGGGTGGCTGCCGCATGGGCAACGACCCACAAACCTCGGTCGTGGACCATCGGTGTCGCTCGTGGGACGTGCCGAATCTGTTTATCTGTGACGGCAGCGTTTTTGTCACCAGTTCCGGCGTTAACCCGAGTCTGACGATCCAGGCGATTGCGGCGAGGACCGCGGATTATATCATCGCGGCGGCGAAGTAGCGTGAGGTATGAGCCCAAGGAGACACGAACATGGTACGCATCGAGCGCACGATCCAAATCAACCGGGGACCGGAGGAGGTTTTCGATTTGCTGACCGACCTGGACCGGCTGCCGGACTGGGCAACGGTGGTCGTTGAGACCAGCGATGTCCCACACAGACCGATTCGCAACGGCACAACCTTCCGGCAGACCCTCCGGGTTGCCGGTCGCAGCCTTGAAACGGAGTGGCATGTGGCCGAGCTGGAGCCGCCGCGTCACGTCGCCTACAAGGCGACTGCTCCGGGCGGTGGCCAGTTGGCGATGAAGCAGACCGTGGCACCCGCCGGCGATGGCAGCCAGGTTGAGCTCGAGCTCGACTATGACTTGCCCGGCGGGTTCCTGGGGGAACTCGTCAATCGCGCCTTCCTGGAACGGCGCAACGAGCGGGAGGTGGAGCATTCACTGCACAACCTCAAGGAGCTCCTGGAAGGGTCACCCACCCGCGACACAGCATAAAAAGGGGGTATCATCTCAAAATAGACTGTCAGGGAGGCCGCTCCCGTCTCGCGGCCAGATTGCCGGCACCGATGTATAATGCCTCCACTGACCGGATCGCTGCTGATGGCCGTGAACCATGCTTGACGACCTTGATCTGAGTGGTCTTCCTGACGAGCGCACCCGAGACCTCGTCCTGCGCCTGCTCAACCTGATCGAAACCGTCACCGCCGACCTGCGCGCCGCGCAGGCCGAGAACCAGCGCTTGCGCGACGAACTTAATCGTCTCAAAGGAGAGCAGGGCAAACCTGACATCAAGCCCAACGCCCGCCCCAAGCCACCTGCCGACCACTCCTCTGAGGCCGAGCGCTATCTGCCCAAACCGCACGGCAAGCGCGCCAAGCTCTCCACGATCACCATTGACCGTGAACAGGTGCTGACCCTCGATCCTGCCAGCTTGCCGCCCGACAGTATCTTCTCAATAAATCGGGGGAAAGT
This sequence comes from Chloroflexales bacterium, assembly GCA_038254585.1. GTDB lineage: Bacteria > Chloroflexota > Chloroflexia > Chloroflexales > Kallotenuaceae > JBBSGA01. Next base: position 11,822 of record JBBSGA010000058.1, read on the forward strand.
TGGCCGAAAGCATGTTGAGTGTAAAGAGTTTCGTGCCGCACTTCTACATCTAGTAGGCCTCACCCACAAAGCACTACTAGATGTAGAAGCTGTCCACGGAGAACTCATTAGCACAAAGGTTTTACCCCGGTTTTTTGAGAAGATACGCCCGACGCCCGCTTCACCGGCTATCAAGCCGTCACCGTCCAGGATCTGCGTCTCCAGACCGACAACGTTCGCTTCCTTAAAGCGGAGTACTACGCCGCCAGCACCAAACAGACCTATCTCGCTCCACTGCCCATGGGCTACGCGGGCGAGTTTGGTCCTGGCATCAAGGCGCTCACCCTGGTCTTCTCCTACGCCAGCCAGATGAGCGAACCCAAAATCCTCGAGTTCTTCCAGCATGTTGGGGTGCAGATCTCGGCGGGTACGATTTCAAACTTGCTGGTCAAGGGGCAGGAAGCCTTTCACGCCGAGCAGGACGCGGCCTACCTGGCCGGCTTGCGCAGCAGTCCCTGGCAGCACCTCGACGACACGCTCACGCGCGTCAATGGGCAGAACCAGCATTGTCATGTCATCTGTAATCCGCTGCACACGACCTACCGCACCACGTCGGGGAAAGACCGCTTGACGATCCTTGACGTGCTGAGCAATGGGCAGGAGCGCCGCTTCATGCTTGATGAGGATGCGCTGGCGTATCTGGATGCCCTCGGGATTGCGCAGGTGCGCCGAAAGCAGCTGTTGCACCTGCCACGTGACCAACTGCTGGACGAGGTGGCTGTGCTGGGGTTGCTGGCCGAACACTTGCCTGGGGTCGGCGCCCAAACGAAGAAGTGGATCCTGGAAGCACTGGCGGTATCAGCCTACCACGCGCAGCGTGAGGTGCCGGTGGTGCGGCTGCTGATGTGCGACGACGCGCCGCAGTTTCAGTGGGTCACGGACGAACTGGCGCTGTGCTGGGTGCATGCGGGCCGGCATTTCAAGAAGCTGGAGCCGTGCGTCGCGCTGCACCGGCAGGTGTTGGAGAGGTTTCAGAAGGACTTCTGGGCCTACTACCACGAGTTGCGCTGCTATGCGGCGGCGCCGACGGTTGCGGAGCGGGAGCGGTTGGAGGAAGCGTTCGAGGTGCTGTTTGGGCGGCGGACGGGGTACTGGGCCTTGGATGAGCGCATCGCGCTGACGCGGGCGAAGAAGGTGGAGTTGCTGGTGGTGTTGGCGCATCCGGAGGTGCCGTTGCACAACAATGCAGCGGAGTTGGGAGCGCGGCAGCGGGTGCGGAAACGGGACGTGAGTTTCGGGCCGCGCACCCGGGAGGGCTGCAAAGCGTGGGACACGTTCATGTCGCTGGCGGCGACGACGAAGAAGTTGGGGGTCAGCTTCTATCACTACATCCAGGATCGCATCTTGGAGACGAACGAGATCCCTCCGCTCGCTGATCTCATCGATGCACGTGCCGCTGAACTCAACTTAGGAGCCTCATGGGAGCTGGCGTAGACCTACCCCGGTGAATTTCGAGATGATACAAAAGGGAGGCAATCGAAAGATGCGCATACAGCGAGATGCACCACTGGCGGTCGCGATCGAAGGCGTGCTGGCCGGCATGATTGGCGCACTGGCCGTGACCTTGATCGGGACCGCAGGTCGCAGGCTGCTATTCGGCGCGGACAGAGCTGGCGCCGCTCCGTGGGATGTCGGGACTACAGCAGTCGAGGCGCTCGCGGACGGGCCCGACATGCCGCCGAATATGAACCGTGTAACGGCAACCTTTGTCCAGAAGGTTGCAACCGGCATCTTCGGGACGAGCCTCACTGCGGATCAACAATATTTCGCCGGCACCGTCTGGCATCTCACCTACGGCGGTTTCTGGGGAATGCTGTACGCGCTGCTCCAGAGTAGCGTGAGTGTGCCAAAGCGCGTGCTGGGTCCGGTATACGGGCTCGCGCTGTGGGTAATCGGGCCCGGCTGGCTCGTGCCGCGGATGAAGCTCATGTTGCCGCCGGGCCAGCAGCGGGCGCGGATCAACGCCCTGGTGCTGAGCCTCCATGCGGTCTATGGCGCCATCGTTGCCCTTGCCATTCATGCGCTTAACGGCAAGAATTGAACACGAGGTCCGGTACACCCCATGAGCACACTCGCAGCCGATTACGCCTCACTCACCCGTGGCGGCTTCATGTTCGCCACCGGGATCGAGTGCAGCTATCCCACGATCACCGGGCGCGACGGGCGCCCCAAGCGCATCGACGAGCTCGAAACATGCTTCCACTATCAGCGCTGGCAGGAAGACCTTCAGCTGGTCCATGAGCTCGGGCTACGTTACTTGCGCTACGGGCCACCCTACTACCGCGTGCATCGCGGCCCAGAGGTCTACGATTGGAGCTTCACGGACGAAGTCTTCGCCGCGATGCGCCGCCTGGGGATCGAGCCGATTGTAGATCTGTGCCACTTCGGCGTGCCGGACTGGATCGCGAGCTTCCAGAACCCAGACTGGCCGGCGCATTTTGCGGAGTATGCCCGTGCATTCGCCCGGCGCTATCCCTGGGTGCGGTTGTACACGCCCGTCAACGAGATTTTTGTCTGCGCCAAGTTCAGCGCGCTCCACGGGCAGTGGAACGAGCAGCTTCACGGTGACGACTCCTTTGTCACGGCTCTCAAGCATATGTGCCGGGCGAACCTGCTGGCCATCGCGGCCATCCTTCCGGAGCGCGGTGATGCCTTTTTTGTTCAGAGCGAGAGCACCGAATACTTCCACCAGGGCTGTCAGGATCCTGATATGGTGGCGCGGGCGGACTTCGAGAACCAGCGGCGCTTCCTCTCTTTCGACCTGCTCTACTCACACGCGTTACGCGACGATATGCGGGAGTACGTGCGCCGCTGCGGGCTCGACGATGCCGAATATACATGGTTTATGAGCCACGGGTTATCCGAGCGCATCATCATGGGCAACGATTTTTACCGTCGCAACGAGCAGATCGTCAAGCCCGGCGGGAAGATTGAGCCGGCCGGGGATGTTTTCGGCTGGTACCTGATCACGCGCGAGTACTACCGGCGCTACCGTCGTCCTGTGATGCATACTGAGACGAACAACGTGGGTACCGGCGAAGAAGAGGCGTCACGCTGGCTCTGGAAACAATTCCTGAACGTGCGGCTGATGCACGCGGAAGGAATCCCGGTGCTAGGCTTCACCTGGTATAGCCTTACCGATCAGCTGGACTGGGACACCGGCCTGGGTGAGGACCGCGGCATGGTCAATCCCGTCGGGCTGTATGACCTAGACCGCCGAGCCCGGCCGGTCGCGGCGGCATACCGGGCGATCATCGCGGAGTTCACGGAACAGTTATCCGCCTCGCGACGAGAAGTCATCGATGAAGTGGAGCATGAGCCCGGGTAATTGCCGCAGTGCGGCAAGAACTGGCGCAGGATCATCTCGTTCGACTTGGTTCTCTTGTTCGGTGCGATCGTTGTCGTTTCGAGGGCGCTGCGAAGTTGCAGCCGGGGCGCGAGTAATGAGCCACGAGGCGCGATGACATGCGCGACACACTCGGTAGACACGGCGGAGGAAGATAATGGATGACAGATCGGTAGGGCGGGTATCGCGGCGACAGATGCTGCGATTGTCGGCAATCGGCGCCATGAGTGTCGCCGGAACGACGGTGCTGACGGCGTGCGGGGCGGCTCCGGCCACGGGAGAAGTGGCTGTGCCCGCTCGATTACGCTTCGGCGTCGGCCCGCTCCAATCCACGCCCGACGAGAGCGAGAAAGCGTTCGAGCCATTCTTCAAGTACCTGGCCGGCAAGCTCGGGACCACGTACGATCTCGTCGCTACTACCGATTGGGCCGGCATCGCGGTAGCGCTCGCTAACGATCAGGTCGACCTTGCCTGGATGGGTCCATGGGGCTACGTCCTGGCCAACGATAGTGCTGGCGCCCAGGCCGTTGCGACGGCAAGCCAATTTACCACGCGATCATCGTGGGGCTGCGGGGCGGCCGGCTCGTGGCCGATGTTCCGGCAATCGATCTTGACGCGGCGGAGCATACCCGTATTTATCGCTCTGAGATCGAGCAGCCCGGCCAGCGGGAGCTACAGCGTCAGGAATAGCGCGAGCACCATCAGGGAAAGGAGTATCGCATGGCTCAGTGGCGCCGCGTCGTCGGCATTCGAGGATTACGAGCGTCTCGTCGACGAGTTGGGCTCACATCCGCATGTTGCCGCACGCACACGGCACTTTCTGAAGCTCGGGGGATATGTATGAGTGCGATATCCCTATGGTCATACCCGGCAAGAGTCTTCGGACTGCGGCAGTTTGCCGGGAGTATGTGACCGTATGATCACCATCGCCGCGACAGCGACTGTCATTCCACCACATGTTTTACGACGCGAGGCCGTCAAGCAGGCAGTGCAACAGACCTTCGGGTTGGCGCCGCAACGGCTGGCTACGGTGATGGCGATCTTTGATAACGCGCGGGTCGAGCAGCGCTATAGTGTCTTTCCGCTTGAGTATCTTGCACACCCGCGCTCCTTGACCCAAACGATGCAGGAGTACCAAGAGCACGCGGTCGGCCTAGGCCGGCGTGCTGCCAAGGATTGCCTTGCACAAGCAGGGCTGAAGCCTACCGAGGTCGATTTGCTGATCACCGTCTCCTGCACCGGTTTTATGATCCCTTCGCTCGATGCCTACTTGATCAACGACCTCGGTTTCCGCCCGGACGTTCGTCGCCTCCCCATCACCGAGCTGGGATGCGCGGCCGGAGCGGCGGCCCTGTCGCGGGCGAGCGAGTTCATCCGGGCTTTCCCGGGGACGAATGTTCTTGTCGTCGCCGTCGAGCTGCCAAGCCTGACGTTCCAGCACGCCGATCAGTCGCCGGCCAACATCGTCTCCAGCGCTCTATTCGGGGACGGAGCTGCGGCGGCACTTGTGACTGGCCGTGACATGCTGGGCCCACAAATCCTCGATACGGAGAGCTACCTCTTCCCTGACTCCGTGGATGCCATGGGCTTCGACCTGAAAGAGAGCGGCTTACATATTGTCCTCTCGAAGGATATTCCAGACCTGGTGCGTAAGGAAATCAAACGGCTCATCGGTAGGGTGCTGGAACGCCATGGCCTGAGACTGGAGCACCTCTCGTTCTTTGTCCTACACCCTGGTGGTAAAAAGGTCCTTTCCTATCTCGAGCAGGAATTGGACCTCACTCGCGACGAAACCCAGCCTTCGTGGGACGTGTTAGCGAGCTACGGCAACCTTTCAAGCGCCTCGGTGCTCTTCGTGCTGCGCGAGTTACAGCTCAAGAGGCGACCGACGCAGGGCGATTACGGCCTCATGGTCGCCTTCGGTCCCGGCTTTAGCGCCGAACTGTTGCTGTTGCAATGGATGTGAGTGCCGTTCTGTACACGTTGTTACTCAGCGCCGTTGGACTCGAGCGCCTGCTCGAACTGCGTATCTCGTACCGGCGGCAGCATGAGCTTGCTAGCCGAGGTATCATGAAGGTACCGGAACAGCGGTTTCACTGGATGGTTCTGCTCCATGCCGGCGTGCTCCTCGGCGCTGGCCTGGAAGTCTGGCTCCTGAAGCGGCCGTTCACTGCTGCTCTTTCCCTGCCGATGGGCTTCATCTTTCTCGTCGCCACCGCGCTGCGTTGGTGGGTTATCAGGACAATGGCCGAACACTGGAACGTCCAGGTCATGAATTCGATCTCGCTCGGGGTGGTGACCACCGGCCCCTTCCGTTGGATCCGTCACCCGAATTACCTGGCAGTGATGCTCGAGCTCGGGGCGCTTCCACTCGTGCATGGCGCTTGGGTGACAGCGGTCGTTGCGAGCCTGGCGAATTGCTGGGTGCTGAGCCAGCGCCTTGCTATTGAGGAAGCCGTCCTCTTCACGCACCCGGCGTACCGCGCGGTATTCGGGCAGAAGCCTCGCTTCGTGCCCTTGATCTTCCGGCGATGGCGGATGTTGTGATCGCAGGCGGCGGAATCGCCGGATCGTCACTGGCTATTATGCTTGGCCGCGCCGGGCTCATAGTCGAGCTGTTCGAGCGTGAACACTTTCCAAGGGAAAAGGCGTGCGGCGAGGGATTGATGCCGGCGGGAGTAGCAGTTCTTGCCCGTCTCGGACTTGCCCAGGCCGTGGGCGGTGCTCCCTTCAATGGCGTGCGCTACTATGTGGGGACGTTGGTAGCCGAGGGACGGTTCCCGCGCGTCGCCGGGCGACCGGTGACAGGACGTGGGCAGCGCCGCCGCCACCTCGATCAGGTCTTATTTGCCGCTGCGGCAGCAACTCCAGGTGTAACAGCTCGGACCGGTGTTCAGGTGGAAGCGCCACTTCGGCGGCGCGGGCGGGTCGCCGGTCTCCTCGTCGAGGGAGAGCAACGGTGGGCGCCACTGGTCGTCGCTGCCGACGGGCTGCATTCCTCTCTGCGGCGCCAACTCGGCCTCGATGGTCCTCCGGCCCGTCGTCAGCGGGTCGGCCTGCGGACTCACTTCCGCCTCGCCCCGGGTCAGATCCAGCCACCCCGGGTCGAAGTCTTTATGAGTCGCGGTCACGAACTGTATGTGACCCCCCTGCCAGGGGGCGAGATTCTCGTCGCAGGGCTTGCGGATCGGGAGGCCATTGTAGGTGGGGCAGAGGCTGCGCTGCACAGCTGGTTGCAACAGCAGCCGGTGCTCCGCGCGCGTTTGGAGGGAGCAGAACGGCTGACTGCGCTTCGGGGTATGACCCCCCTCGCCAGCCGCGCCCGTGCGGCCGTGGCGCCGGGTGCGATTTTGCTTGGGGATGCGGCCGGCTTTATCGACCCAATCACCGGCGGCGGTATGGCGCAAGCACTGCTGAGCGCAGAACTGCTTGCTCGGCATGTGACCCGGGGAATGGGAAAAGGAGATGTTTGGCTCCAGGCCTACGCGCGCGATCAGTACACGCTGCTCAACGACTACAGGCTGCTCACGCACCTGGTCCTTGGGCTTGCGTCACACCCATTCGTAGCACGCCATATCCTGCGGCTGCTTGGGGCGGCGCCTTCCCTCTTCTCCCACCTGATCGGCGTCTCCGGTGGTGTGAGGCGCCTGTTCTCGCCCACTATGCGACCGCCGATCTAGCTCGTCTCCATGCGCTCGTTTTCCATCCGCTCTTCTCAACCTCTGCCTGCCGAAGCCGGCGGCCATTGCCACCGCCCTATCCCGAGTGTAGCAGGTGGCACCGGCGTCTGTGAAGCAGTGCACACTTGGCGGGGCACCCGCGCCGGGCCTAGCACTCCCGGTGCTATGCGCGAGCGTTCGACGACCGGGGTGCCAGGCCCGGCGGGCGCCCCGCCAAGCGCAGGCGCCTCTGGATGGCGAGCGATGGCGCCGAGTAGCGCACTTTTTCACGCAGGAACATACGGACGAGCTCGGCTGGCGAATGATGCCCGAAGAAATGTTCCTGGTAGGCCCCGCTGCCCATAAAGCCCGTGCCGGGGAGCAGGAGCCCCGGCCGTAGCTTGTTCCGGGGCAGGTGGTTCTTGCCCTTGAGCAGCTCCTGGTAGGCGCGGGGCATCCACGGCACGGAATCGAGGAGCGCACGAATCTCGGTCACGGCACGCTCGACCATCGTCTCGTCCTCGATGTCGACCTGCTCGACGAGGGTGTCGATCGCGTCCGCCAGCGCATCGAACGCCGCGAAGCCGCCGCCCGCCAGGTGCAAGCCCTCGATGCGCTGATAATAATCCCGCCGCCCCGTCGCGTGGACGCGCGAACTCATCAGCTTGACCAACTCCAAGTAGGCGCCGAGGAGCCAGACGATCGCGTAGACCGACCAGAGCCGGTGGTCACCCCAGGACTTGTACGAATTCGCGACCAGGCGGTCGTTGGTGCGTACATACGAGAGCGTCATCGCCTCCAGGCGCTTGAAGCGCTCGGCCCCGTAGTCGCGTGTGTGCTGGGCCTCGAGCAGGAGATCGGCCAGCACCGAGACGCTCATGAACGAGGTGTAGAGCCCTTTGGAGTAGAGTGGATCGATGAATCCCGCGGCGTGACCGAGGAGGCAGTATCGATCCCCGACGATGCGGGTCGACGAGTATTGCATACGCCCGGTGCGGGTCCACCCGCGCACGGCTTTGGCGTTCTGAAACTGTGCGCGCATGCTCGGATACTGATCGACGAAGGTGAAGAACTCCTCCGCGGGGCTCACATCGGCGCGAAGCGGATAGAGGCGTGGGTCGAGCTGCAGGCCGACGCTGCAGAGCGGGTTCGTCGCGCGCGGATGGTTATTGAACGGGATGACCCAGAGCCAGCCGCCGCGAAAGACATGGTGCAGCGTTCCTTCCGAGAGGCGGTAGGGAATGCTATAGGCCTGGCGCGAGGCGCCGACGTCGTTGTAGCAGGGCACGTCGATCATGTGGGTGAAGAGCGCGCGGGCATGCGTGCGCAGATTATGATCGCGCAGGCCGAATTGGTCGGCGAGTGGCGAGCGATAGCCGCCGGCATCCACGACGTACTCCGCGGCGTAACTCTGTCCCGCGTCGCTGACGATCTCCACGCCGTCGGCGCGGATGTTCACCTCTTTGATGCGGGTGTTCTGCAGCAGTGTGACACCGTAGGAGACCGCGATCGCCGCCAGGTAGTAGTCGCTATCCTGACGGTACAGATGCAACTCGTGGCCATGGGGCTGGCGCGGAATGACGGCCTGTAGCGTTTTGCGCAAGTCGTGCGGCTCCCCCGCGGAGTGATGCAGGAAGCTGAAGTGACGCTTGACGCCGTGCGACGTGCCGATCAGGTCCCAGTAGTTCTCGGAGCTGAAGTAGGCCAGCTCGGGTACGTCGTAGAGCTCAGCCATCGCGCGCAGGGTCTCCGAGGTTTCGAGGATCATCGACTCGCCTACGGCGAACTTGGGATGGCTGCCTGCCTCGAAGATGATCGTCTTCACCCCGTGGCGGGCGAGGATCGCGCCCAGGGTCGAGCCGGCGATGCCGGAGCCGATGATCGCGACATCGTATCTAGTGGCTCCCCGTTCCATGGTAAGTGTCTCCTTTCATGGCGATCAATTGTCGCTCATGAGCTCAGAATCAACCGGTGCATGGTGCATCGGTCCACAGCGCAGGCGCGGCATCCACCGTTATGCGGACAGCGTCGCGATGACGACCTCGGAGGGGATGGCGTAAGGTGTCACCACCGTGGTGTACACGATCTGCCAGTGCCGATCGAGGTGTGGGCGCAGCCTGAGTGGGCGGCACCCGCCGACGCGTGCCGGAGCGACCGCGTGGACAAGCGACCAGGCGCCCGATACAAGCCGTGAGCGGAGTGTGGTCCCATGCCCCAGCCCGGCCAGGCAGAGGCGCCCACCCGGCAGCAGCACCCGCCGCGCCTCGTCGAGCAGCCGGCGAATATCGTCCTCGGCCAGCAGGTCGAAGACATAGGTCGAAAGGAAGCGATCGACCGAGCGGTCGGCGAGCGGCAGGCCTGGAAAGCCCTCCGCGCGGGCGATGACGGCGCGTGGTCCAAATGGCAAGAGGCGCCGCGCTGCCAGCTGAACCATCGTCGAGCTCAGATCGACGCCCAGGTAGCGGCCCTGCGGCGGCAGCTCGTGTTCGAGGAGCCGCTCGGCCAGGCGGCCTGTGCCGCAGCCGAACTCGAACACGCGGCGCGCCTGCGCAAATCCGGCATGCGCGATCAGGACGTCGACTGCCGCGTCTTCGTAATACGCCTGCTCGTCCTGGCGGACGCCGAAGCGATCATAGATGGTCCTGACCTGGTCCCTGCTAAGCATGTATCTGTCCCTTCGTCCTCGCGCGACTGTCCGCACGCCTCCAATAACGAAATCCGAGAAGTGTCATCACGTCAACCGACACAGCGGTAGATCTGAGTCACGGTCGATACCCGTCTGGTATCCTATAGCCGGCATCGTGGAGCAACGGTCACGATAGGGCGTAGCCGATGACTACACCGTCTCATCTGATCATGACTGCCGCGCTCCGGAAGCGTGCTCGTCGTGTGCCGATCCCGACGCTGGCGTTCCTGCTCGGCTCGGTCGTTCCCGATCTGCCGCTGACGCTGCTCTCCCTTGGCGGCTCGCTCTACTACCGCACCGTCGCCGGTCTCAGTCCGGAGGCGGCGTTTCGACATATGTATGGCACAATGTACTTCAAGGATCCGGGCTGGATCGCGGCACATAATCTCCTGCATTCCCCGACGCTACTGGTGGTCGCACTGGTGCTGCTCCGGCCCTATCGCCGTGCGATCCAGGGCAGGCGACGCTCCTACTTCTGGTTCCTCGTCGCGTGTCTGCTGCACAGCGCCGTCGATATCGTCACGCACGTCGACGATGGCCCGTTGCTCTTCTTTCCGCTCAACTGGACATTTCGCTTCTCGAGCCCGGTCAGCTACTGGGATCACCATTACTACGGCGCCCAGTTCGCCGTGTTTGAGCTTGTCTTCGATCTGTGGCTACTGGCCTATCTGTGGGCCGGCCCCATCACGCGCTGGCTGCGCCGCCGCCTTCCACGCTCGCCGGTCTAAGCGGCTCAACGTTCAGGTCAACTCGAAGAGACGGTCCGGCGGGAACTGCACAAAGACCGGAGCCCCCGGCTGCCACCCAACCGCCTGATCGTCGAGCCTGGCCCGAACCAGCTGGTCGCCGATGGCGACCATATACTCCCACCATTCACCACGATAGACCCGATCCTGAACGATACCGGGCAGCGCATTGGGCGCCGGCGCGTCGAGGATGCGCAGATGCTCGGGCCGGATACCAAAGATGGTCGCCCGTGGCCGCCCCATCGACTGCGGCGCCGTCAGCTGCCCCAGCGTCGAGCAGAACACATCGGCTTCGATGCGGCCTTCGAGAAAGGTCGAGACGCCCATGAAGCGTGCCGACGCGCGCGTCGGCGGATGCTGGAAGAGCTGCTCGGGCCGGGCACAGGCCTCGATCGTGCCGTCGAGCAGCAGCGCCACGCGATCAGCCATCGCCATCACTTCGCCGAGGTCATGCGTGACCAGCACGGTCGTAATGCGCAATTCGCGCTGGATGCGCCGGATGGTCTCCTGTAAGGTTATGCGGATCTCGCTGTCCAGGCTGCTCAAGGGCTCGTCGAGGAGCAGGACCCGCGGCTGCACCACCAGCGCGCGCGCCAGTGCCACGCGCTGCTGCTGACCGCCCGAGAGCTGGGCCGGGTACCTGTGCTCGATGCCAGGCAGTTCGACCAGATCGAGCATGCGCGCGACCTCGGCCTTGATCTGGTGGGCCGGCATGTGTTGCACTTTGAGGCCGAAGGCGATGTTGTCAGCGATGGTCATGAACGGAAACAGGTACGCCTGCTGGAACATCAGCACCGTGCCCCGGCGGTTCGCGGGCACCGGGAGGAGGCTCTCCCCGTCACAGCGGATGTCGCCCGCATCCGGCATCTCAATGCCGGCGATCAGCTTTAACATCGTCGACTTGCCGCTGCCGGACGGCCCGAGCAGTGCCATGAGCTCCCCTGGGTGCACATCCAGAGAGAGGCCGGCGATCACCGGTGCAGCCTGCGCCGGAAAGGTCTTCCATAGCTGTTCGAGCACCAGGCGGGTCATAGTGCGGGGACTCCTCCATCACGGAGCGCGCGTCGTACCGGGCCATAGGCTCCAGCTCGCGCGAGGTAGCGCGAGGTCGCAAGCAGGATCAGCAGGAGTGGGGCGATGAAGAGCAGCGCGAGCACCGAGATCGTCGTCGGATTGCCGCCCGCCAGCGTCGAGAACAGGAGGATCGGCAAGGTGATGACCCGCCCGCCGCCAATCAGCAGCGTCAGCAGGTACTGGCTCCAGGAGATCAGGAAGGCCCACAG
>JBBSGA010000059.1:0-23554 GCA_038254585.1 Chloroflexales bacterium
AAAGCGCCGGGGCGACGTGTGGGCATGCGGTTGGAGCCAAAAGCGCGTCAGCCCCTGCTGAACCGACGCCAGAAAGCGGCTTAAGGCGCCGGATCGGACCAAACCACGGTATGCAAGCATTGGCGTTGCACGTCAGTGACGACTTCCCGTACTCTAAACTCAAGGATGAGGAAGTTGAGGCGATTGCCCGCCTGCTCGACGACCATGAAATCCCGGCGGGCGCCGAGCTCCTGCGGGACCGGAAGCGCGACCGGCTCTACCTGATCAAGCAGGGCGCTGTCCGCCTATATGTTGGCGACCAACGTCGCCAAGTAACGCTGGCACTGCTGGGCCCAGGACGGCTCTTCGGCCTCTCGGCGACATTCGGTGAGGATGACCCGGCAATCGGAGCGGTCACCCTGGAGCCGTCCTATATCTGTTTCGCGACCTGGCCCAAGCTCCTGCACGTCTTTGGGCGCCATCCAGAGGTCATGCTGCGGATGACGACAGCATTGGCAGAGCAGCTGTTCTTCGCCGAGACCTGGGTTGAGCGGTTGCGAGCACGGACCCCCCGAGTGCGCCTGGCGGATCTGCTGGTCGAGCTCTGTGACCAGTTTGGCGATTCGGTCGAAGGCGGCAGCCGCATCAGGTTTCGCCTGACGCAGGCCGACCTCGCCCGAATGCTCAACGTCTCCCGAGAAACCGTCAGCCGCCTTATGGCTGAGTTCAACGCAGCAGGCCTGGTCAACCGTGAGGGTGGTTTGTTGGTTGTTCGCAACCGGGTTGCGTTAGAAGACATAGCACGTGGTCGCGTCACGCCATAGGTACAAAGGGGCTCTATAGTTGGACAATGTTAGATTTCACGTTGGGCTTCGCTCGCGGAGTTGGGCCTTCAGCCGACTCCGTGTGGACCGGGAGCGATCAACCAGATGTTTGACGACCAGATGCCGTGCCTGCTCCGGCGACAACTGCTGCAAGGGCATCACCGCCCTCAACAACTCGCGCACATTCGCCACCGACAGCGCCGGCAGGCTGCTCACGCCCAACGCCTCGGCCAACCTGCTATCTCGCCCATGCTGCGTTGCCCAGTCCGTCTTGGTCTGCGCCACAAACCACCCCGCCAGGATCGTCAGCGCCAGATGATGCTCCCACGCCGCGTATTTCTGCGCCTGGAAGTCGCCCCACCCCCACTCCGACTTGGCGTCATGATTGGCACACGCGACCCCGAAGCGGCGACACTTCCAGTCCACCAACCGCGTCTCCGGCGTCGTTGGCGGCGCGTTGCTCAGCGCATAAGTGGCCTGCCCGCCTTCCTGCCGGATCACCAGCCACTCCGCGACCATCGCTCCTTCGTGGAGCGTCCACACCTGGCGCACGGCAAAGGCATCCTCCAGCACGCCGCGCTCCGTGGCGCGCACCTGAACGCGCTGGAAGGCCGTGTCGGCGCGACCGCCCACCTGCTGGACTTCGACCGGAGTGACGCCATTGAGCACGCGCCGCCGTGTTGGGGGTCGTCCCTTACGCCCGCGCGCTACCGGCACGCCCACCACCGGCTGGCGCAGATACACCTGCGTGTCCGCTGGCACATCAGCCAAATACAGCACCTCGACCGTGCGCAACTGGTGGCGCAACCACGGACTGCGCCCATACAGGTCGTCGCACAGCAGCACCTCGAATGGCACGCCGGAGGCGAGCACATGCTGGATCATCTGCCCGCCCAGCTCCACCTTGGGAGCAAACTGGCGCGTTGGAGGGATGCCCAGGCGCGCCCGCTCGTCCGCCAGTTCCGGCGCAAACCAGTGCTCCGGCAGAAACAACTGGCCATCGATCCAAGTCCACAGGGTAGCGGTGGCAAAGGCCAGGAAGACACCGACTTGACACCGGTCGAGCTTGCCCAAGCGCCCGTTCCATTGCCGAGCAGCGCCCGGACTGTGGATACCGGCTTTGGCATCGGCGCTTTCGTCCAGGATCTGCATGCCACCGGGGTGGAGGGCTGGGGTGGCAGCCAGTTCGGACTGAACTTGGCGGATGACGCGCTGCGCGGACCAGGGCGAGTCAGACATAAACTGTTGCAAGGCTTGGCCGTCGTCGGTCGGCGCAACGATGCGCCGGGCGATATTGGCAAAGGTGCGCTTGCCGGTCATGGTCAAGACGCCCCGCAGATAGGTCCAGGCGTGGGGACTGCCATCACGGGTGGTGGTGGTGCAGCAGGGGCGAAAGCGGGTCCACAGAGCGTGGAGGCGCTCAGCCAGGCTCGCGACGGCCTCGGCAGGCAGTCCCCAACGCTCGGGATCGAAGGGATCGCCGGTTGGTTCAATGGTGTCCATGGTTCCCGCTCGTTCACCACACGGGTTGTGCGATGGTCGAAAGCGTGGAACACCACGGCGAGGTGGACAAGTGTGCTCATATGCCTAATCTAACACTGTCGAAATAGTCAGTCAGATAATGTTTTGAACTCTGCGGCTCGTTGCGGAGCATCAAAACCAACTCGAGAGTCCAGATCGTTCTCTGAAGGACTATAGTAGACCGAGCGCACAATATCTACCAGATATGTGATCGGAATCACACGGCTCCCGATTGCGGCACTTAAGCTGCTACGAGACTGGACGGCGCGATTGCGCTCTGAGGTCGTCAATTGAAGTTGCTGGACCCGCGCGCGGTGGAGGCCGTCTGCGGCCGCTCGCCATGACACTTGGCGCCACGACTAAGCGCATTGTGGTCGATGCTGGCGAGGAGGGGCATGACCGGTCCACGGCGCCTGATGGGTGAGCATACGTTGTGTATATTCCCGTTCCAAAGCGGCAGCCAACAGCCGTATGCAGCGATTGAAATGTTGGCACCTGGAGCCTAGCAAGGAGGGGATCGCGGGATGGACAACACGCATGATACGCCGGCAAAGGTGGCGCTTGCCGGTCTGTTGGCAGGGATGCTCGGCGCTCTGGCCGTGACCGTGATGGTGGCCCTAGGCCGTACAGTGATGGCAGACTCTGACAAACCCGGCGATCCCGCCAGCTACGCCGCGATCTCCGCAGGAGAGGCAGTGGCGGAGGGACCCGCCACGCCGCCGGATATGAACCGCGTGACGGCAACCTTTGTCCAGAAGGTGGCAACCGGCATCTTTGGGACCAGCCTCGACGCGCGGCAGCAATATCTTGCCGGAACCGCATGGCATCTTGCCTACGGCGGCTTCTGGGGCATGCTGTACGCCCTCCTGCAGAGCAGCGTACGCATTCCGGCGTTGCTGCTCGGTCCGGCCCCTGGGGCGTCGGCGTCTGGGGCGTTGGTCCTGGCTGGCTCGTGCCGCGGATGAAGCTCATGCTGCCGCCAGGCAAACAGCAACTGCACCTTACAGCAATGGTTGTCGGCGTCCATGCGGCCTATGGCGCGATCGTCGCGCTCGTTGTGGACGCACTCCGCGACCGCACACTGGTCCGGCCATGAATCCATCCATGACCACGCCGACAGCGAGCGCGAGCAACCTCATCAGCGACGAATTCATGTTCGCCACGGGCATCGAGTGCAGCTACCCGACGATCATCGGCCGCGACGGTCAGCGCCATCGCATCGACGAGCTGGAGAAGTGTTTTCATTACCAGCGCTGGCATGACGATCTCCAGCTGGTGTGCGAGCTCGGGATCCGCTATCTGCGCTACGGCCCGCCCTACTACCGCATGCACTGCGCCCCTGGCGTCTACGACTGGAGCTTCGCGGACGAGGTCTTTGCCGAGATGCGGCGGCTCGGCATCGAGCCGATTGCCGATCTGTGCCACTTCGGCCTCCCTGACTGGCTCGACCATTTTCAGAACCCGGAGTGGCCCGCCTACTTTGCCGAGTATGCGCGCGCCTTTGCCCGGCGGTATCCCTGGATTCGCCTGTACACGCCTGTCAACGAAATCTACGTCTGTGCGAAGCTGAGCGCGCTGCACGGCGTGTGGAACGAGCGCCTCAGGAGCGAGGAGGGCTTCGTCACCGCCACCAAGCACATGTGCCGCGCCAACCTCCTGGCCATCAAGAGCATTCAGCGCGAGCGTCCGGATGCCTGCTTCATTCAGAGCGAGAGCGCCGAGCATTTCCACGAGGGCTGCCAGGAGCCCGACATGGTCGCACTGGCCGACTTCGAAAACCAGCGACGCTTCCTGTCGTTTGACCTGCTCTACTCCCACCCCGCGCGGGACGACATCCGGTCCTACCTGCGCCGCTGCGGCGTCGACGACGCGGAGTATACGTGGTTCATGAACCACGGGCTCTCCGATCGCATCATCATGGGCAACGACTTTTACCGCCGCAACGAGCAGATCGTGATGCCCGGCGGAAAGATCGAGCCGGCCGGTGACGCCTTTGGCTGGTACATCATTACGCGCCAGTATTACCAGCGCTACCGCCGCCCGGTCATGCATACGGAGACGAACAACATCGGGACAGGGGCAGACGAGGGGCCGCGCTGGCTCTGGAAACAGTTTTTGAATATGCGCCTGATGCACAGTGAAGGCATCCCCGTCCTCGGCTTTACCTGGTATAGCCTGACCGACCAGATGGATTGGGACGTCGGCCTGGGTGACGAGCGCAACGTGGTCAATCCAATCGGACTGTACGACCTGGACCGCCGGCCGCGCCCGGTAGCCTCGGCATACCGACGCATCATCCAGGAGTTCACACCACAACTATCTACTCCACGGAACACCTAAGGAGGAGGGTCTGTTGAGCGAACAACAGCAGAACACACAGCGTACACCCGAGGTCGTTGTCATCACCGGGGCGTCGGCGGGGATTGGACGAGCAACCGCGCAAGCGTTTGCCCGGCGGGGAGCACGAATCGGATTGCTCGCACGCGGTCAGGCAGGGCTGGAGGGTGCGCGGCAGGAGGTCGAGGCGCTGGGCGGCAAGGCGCTGGTGCTGCCGACCGATGTCGCCGACCCCGATCAGGTCGAACGGGCGGCGGCCGCTGTGGAGCAGGCCTTTGGGCCGATCGATGTCTGGGTCAACAATGCCATGACCTCGGTGTTCTCAGCCGTGAAAGAGATGACGCCCGAGGAGTTTCGGCGGGTGACCGAGGTGACCTATCTGGGCTACGTGTACGGCACGCTGGCCGCGCTCCGGCGGATGTTGCCTCGTGATCGCGGGTCGATCGTCCAGGTCGGCTCCGCGCTCGCCTATCGCGGTATTCCGCTGCAAGCTGCCTACTGCGGCGCGAAGCACGCGATCCAGGGCTTCTGTGACTCGCTCCACGCCGAGCTCATCCACGATGGAAGCAACGTGCGGCTGACGATGGTGCAGCTGCCGGGGATTAACACGCCCCAATTCGACTGGGTCAAGAGCCGTCTCCCGCACCAGGCTAAACCAATCGGGGCGATTTTTCAGCCTGAAGTCCCTGCCGAGGCGATCGTGTGGGCGGCACACCATGATCGACGCGAGATCTATGTCGGTCTGCCCGCCGCCATCGCGATCGTGGGCAACAAGCTCGCGCCGGGACTCGGGGATTGGTACCTGGGCAAGACCGGCTACGAGGGGCAGCAGACCGACGAACCGGCGGATCCAGACCGTCCGCACAATCTGCGGGAGCCGGTGGACGCGGAGCAGGACTACGGCGCACACGGGCGCTTTGAGCAGGAGGCGCATACCTGGAGCGCCCAGCTCTGGGCAACTACCCATCGGCGCTTGTTGACAGTGGCCGGCGCCGGTGTCGTTGCGGCGATCGGGACCATCATAGGCAGGAGAACCGCATGAAACCGGAAAAGCTGAGCCGAGAATTACGCAAAGGATCGGGGCTGTTCCTGGCCCGACGGCGTGGCATCGTCGGCCTGTCCCTGATCTCCGTCAACGCGATGGGCCTGATCGCACTCTATCAGATGGGCATCATCGAGCATTTGCCCGAGCCACCACTCGCCGGGCTTGACGCGGACAAGGTGGATGCCTCCGCCGAGGCGTACGCCTACTTTTCGACACCGGACGCCGTGATTGGCCTCGGCAGCTACGCCCTCACGATGGGACTGGCCGCCATGGGCGGTCAGGACCGCGAAACCGACCAGCCCTGGATCCCGCTCGCGTTGGCCGCCAAAGTGCTCGTCGACGCGGCCCAGGCCGGCAAGCTTACGGTCGACCAATGGACCAAGCACCGTGCCTTCTGCTTCTGGTGCCTCCTTGCGGCGGGCGCGACCTTCGCGACGGTGCCGCTGGCGATGCCTGAGGCCCGCGCCGCGCTCGACCGCCTCATGACGCAGGCCCAGTGAAGGCGCCCTCTTTCACTCGGTTCCGGGAGCAAGGAACTGCATGATGACGCGTGACGCCTCCGGCGATGGGCCCCTCCGCGCGGAGCCGGAGCCGCGGTACTTCGTGGCGGACGGCCTGATTGGTGTCACAACCAGGCGTCTGTACGTGCGAACGCTCCGTGGGATGGCACTGTGGTTGGGGGCCCCGCCCGCTGTCGCTGCATGCCTCGGCTGCTTGAAGGCGCGGCGAGCGATGCATGGCGTTGAGCGCTGGTGGGCGCGCCGTGTGGTTCGCCACCTCGGCATCCGGCTAGAGATCGCGGGGCTCGAGCACATCGCCCCCGATGCCAGATACATCGTTGCACCACTTCTCGAAGGATTCGCGGACATCCTGGCCTTGCTCCACCTGCCTCTCCAGCTGCGCTTCGCCGCGCGGGACGAGCTCTTTGGATGGCGCTTCCTCGCCCGTTACCTGTGCGCCGCGGGGCGCCTCCGTGTCTCGCCCGAACAGGGCAGCCGGGGGTACCGCCGGCTGCGGCAGGCAGCCACAAGTGTTTTTGCCGCGGAAGAGAGCCTGGTCATCTTCCCGCAGGGAACCATCCTGGGGATTGAGACAGAGTTCGCGCCGGGTGCGTTCGCGCTGGCGCGTGCCACGCAGCGCCCGCTCCTGCCGATCGCGCTGACCGGCAGTCACCTGGTCTGGGAGCACCCGTTTTCGCCCCGCTTGCGCTACGACCAGCGCATCAGCATGTGCGTCCTCCCGCCAATGCTGCCCGAGGTATTTTGTGATCAGGACCTCAATGTCATACGGCAAGAGGTCCAGCGGAGTCTCAAGGCGGTGGCGCTCGGCGGGCAGATGGCTCCACCGCGCAGGTTCGTGCCGGAGCGAGACGGCTACTGGGAGGGGTATGCATACGGCATCGATCCCGCGTTTCCAGCACTTGCGGAGCAGGTTGCGCGGTATCGCCGGGCGCACCACCACGCGCACATCGCGGTAGCTCTTGCGTGAATTCCCGGCCAGACGCTGGGCCAGGGCGCCGCAGGCCTGCGTGAGCAGGCGTATGGAAACAACATGCGTCGGCATGGGATACGTCGCAGAAGGATGCCCAAGCCCGCCCATGGATGAACACGTCGTAGCACCCCGCTTTGATACCATTGTGGCCGGCGCCGGACAGGCCAGCCTCGCAGCCGGCTATTACCTGCAGCGCGCCGGCCTGCGCTTCATGCTCCTTGAAGCGGGCGCGGCGCCCGTCGGGTCCTGGCCGCACTACTACGAGAGCCTGAGGCTCTTCTCGCCGGCGCGTTATTCGGCGCTACCCGGGCTCCCCTTCCCCGGCGATCCTGACCGCTACCCGGCACGGAATGAGGTGATCGCCTATCTGGACGACTATGCTGCTCACTTCGGGCTGCCGGTGTGCACCAACGCACGGGTTATAACGGTGCACCGGAAGGAGACGGCCTTTCGGGTGCTGATTGCCGATGGAGCGAGGCTCGAGACCGTCACGCTGATCGCCGCCACGGGCTCCTTCCATCGGCCCTACCTGCCCGTTGTTCCAGGACAGGAGCTGTTCCGAGGGCAACTCCTCCATTCCTCAGCCTACCGGAGCCCCGACGCATACCACGCGCAGCGGATCGTCGTCGTGGGCGGCGGGAACTCTGCGGTCCAGATCGCAGTGGAGCTGGCGCAGGTGGCGCGCGTGACGCTGGCGACGCGCGCCGCCGTCACGTTCACCCCGCAACGCATCCTTGGGCGGGACATTCACTTCTGGGCACGATTGCTCGGATTGGAGCGCGTACCGCTCGGCAGCCATGTGCGCCTGCGTGAGCTCAATCCTGTGCTGGACCCTGGTATCTATCGCCACGCCCTCCGAAGCGGTGCCCTCAATCGGCAGCCGTTGTTTACCGCTTTCATGCCCAAGGGCGTCATCTGGGCCGATGGCGAACGCGAGAACGTAGACACGGTGATCTTCGCAACAGGGTATCGGCCAAACCTCGACTATCTCGCCGGGCTGGACGCCTTGGACAGCATGGGCAGGCCCCGCCAGCGGGCAGGGGTCAGCCTGAGCACGCCGGGCCTCTACTTCGTCGGCCTGCCTGCCCAGCGCACCTTCGCCTCGACCACCCTGCGTGGGGTGGGCGCCGACGCCGCCTACATCGTCGCGCATCTCTGCCACTACCTCGGTACACGTCGACATCGGCGGCGTAAAGCGTCGCTCCGCTGGGACGGACCAGGCATGGCTCGAAATGCCTGTCGTGCAGCTGTGAGAAACAGGTGATCAGACCGAGCTGTGCGTGATGAGCAGGCGACATGGTACAGTTCTACAGGCGGCAAGTATTTGCCTTGGCGGGCCGACATCGCGTGGGAGCCCAAGCGTGTTCTTCATCCGTAAACCTTCTGACGATCAGATTCGCTCCTTCCTGGCGACGCAGGCGCGACTACCCTTCTCCTACCCCGAGGTGGGCGCATCGCGCACGGGAGCACCACCTGGATATCCGATCAACCATCGTCGTGGCCGGCTTGGCGCCGGCGTGGAGACCTACACACGGGCTGTGGAGGCCGTCCACCACTGGAGGATGTACGATCTGACCTGGACCCGGCTCTGCTGACCCGACGCCCCCATCAGGGTCGGCGAAACAGTCGTCGTGCTCGCACACCATTGGGGGCTCTGGTCGCTCAATCCGAGCAGGATTATCTACGTGATCGAGGATGTGGGTGCAATTGGGCGCTACGGGTTCGCATTTGGCACACTGCCCGGACACTCCGAACGAGGAGAAGAGCGGTTCACCGTCGAATGGCATCGCAGCGATGACTCGGTATGGTATGAAGTGTTTGCCATTGCCGGCCCACACCACCTGTTGGCCAAAGTTGGGTATCCCGTCATGCGCCTGATCCAGAAGCGGTTCGCGGTCGATTCAGAACGAGTGATGCGAGCCGTGGTCAGCCATGATCGGACGTAATAGAAGTTTCCGGGTTGCCTCAGCCGTGCCACCTCACGACAATGTGGACGCCGTCAGGTACCACTATAAGGACCGCTCCTTATCAAGAAGGTATCAGCCCCGAAGACTGTAAGCAGACCGGGCTATGAAGGGGCGCCGCCATTTAGTCGGCTCTGTACGCTTCATACGTGATAACGGTGGCGAATCCGTAGACGAGGTGGAAGCCGGCATCAAGCAGCCAGCCGGATCGGTTGCACCCAGCAGCGTCGCCGGGATATCGCTCACCGCCATCGCCGCCAGGCCAACGGTCGCACCCGTCAGAGGCAGCGGCACGTAGCGTAGCAGTGGTCGCAGCACTCCATAGACGGCGCCGACGCCGAGCCCGGTCACATAGCCCATCAATGCGCCAAGTCCGGTGCGACGATGCTCGACCGCTGCGCCAGCATGCTGACCTTCACCGCCCAGGTTAATACCGAGACGCTCCGTCATGGCTCCAGCGAGCTTTGCCGGCACCTCGCTGGCGGGGCGGCCACGGATCACCATGTCGACATAGGTCGCGATGTTCAGCGCCGCCGTCCCAACAGCCCCGGCTACCAATCCGACTCCTACACCCGAGCGCATATTCGCCTCCTCCTGAGCCTTTGCGGCCACAATCATGACCTGTCAATCGCCATCAGGTTGTCCCGGCGACCTCGAGAGGGATGCCGGCGGGAAACCCACATCCGTTGCATGACACCAACGGCAAGAACACGGCCATGCTCGACACTCGCACGTGAAACCCTCAATCGATACCTCCCAGGCAGATCGGGTAGGTGTGCGCTTAATGGTGGGCAGCTTGACTAGGCTTGGGAATCCGGCGCGGGTCCCGGTACAATCTCTGGAGCGACCAAACTTCAGAGGAGGACCATGGACCCGCCGTAGACATTCTGCCCCAACCTGGACTGTCCCGCAAGGGGCCAGGTCGGGCAGGGCCATGTCACCAGTCACGGACAGAAGCGCCCACGCTATCACTGTACGGTGTGTCAGACCACCTTCAGTCTCCGCCGGGGCACGCCCTTTTATCGGCGCCGTACGCCGGAGACGCTCATGACGCAAGTCATCACCTTGGTCGGGCATGGCTGTCCCATCCCGGCCATCGAGGCGGCCTTCGGCCTGCAAGCCCGCACCGTTCGGGACTGGGTCGCGGCCGCCGGGCAGCACATGCACGCCATTCAGGAGCACCTCGTCGAACAGCCACGCGACCTTGCCCAGGTCCAAGCCGACGCGATCCGGGTCAAGACCCAGACCGGCGTGGTCTGGCTGGCGATGGCGCTGATGGTCAGCACCCGCTTGTGGTTGGGCGGGACCGTCAGCCGCCAGCGCGACCGGGCGCTGATCCTGCGGCTGGCCCAGCTGGTCTGGCGCTGTGCCGTCGTGGCGCCGCTGCTGCTGGTCAGTGATGGGTTCGCCGCCTACCCGGGCGCCTGGGGGCGTGTCTTCCGCACGCCACACCCGACGGGGCGGCGCGGGGCACCGCGGCGGGTGCCCTGGCCCCAACTCAACATCGTGCAAGTCATCAAAGACCGCCGCGGTGCCGTCGGCATGGTGAGCCGCTTGGTCACGGGGACGGGCCAGTTCGTGCGGGCGTTGCTGCGACGCACCCCCGGCTGTCTGGTGGCCAACACCGCGTACATCGAGCGGCTCAATGGCACCTTCCGTGCGCGACTGGCCTGCTTGGCACGGCGCACGCGTGGGCTGGCCCGCCAAGTGCCGACCTTGACGCACGGGATGTATCTGGTCGGGACGATCTACAACTTCTGTACGTTCCATCAGAGTCTCACTACGTGCGACCGGCAGCCCCAGACCCCGGCGATGGCGGCGGGGATCACCGACCATCGCTGGACGGTGCATGAACTGCTCCGGTATCGGGTGCCGCCGCCCCGCTGGCAGCCGCCCCAACGCCGCGGGCGACGCTCCAAGCGCCTCCAGGCGCTGATTGACCGGTGGGTGCACGATGACCACCGTTAAGCGCACACCTACCGCAGATCGGACATCATGGTCCTTGTCCCTCATCGTTCATCGTCTGGCATTATCTGTTGACCACGATGCGAAACGGCACTACCCCACAGTGTTACCATCCTTGTGCCAGCGTTCTTCGGATGGAATGTGCCAAGGAAGATACTGCTGCCCGCCCGCCACACCGATAAGGTACGAGAACAAGGCTGGGGCTGATCCGAGAAGTCGTACCGCAATCTGTGCCAGCGCGTGATGGGATGCCAGACCCAGCACCAACTGAGTCAGGAGCCGGTAGTCGCGCAGGAGCAGTTGCCGCTGGCGCTCAAAGACCTCCGGCCAACCATCTCCAGCCTCCCAGCCCTGCCGTATGCAATGGGCCAGTAACTCGGCCGCGAGCAGCGCCTGTGCCATGCCACTCCCAGTGATCGGGTCGAGGAAACCGGCTGCATCACCAAGCAAGACCGCTCCAGGGATCACCCCACGTGTGGCGCTTCCTTGTAGCGGCGTCAGACCCCTGAGCGATGTGATCTGTTCCGCGCCATGCAAGCGCGCACGCAATACCGGTTGTTCGGCGATCCAGCGGGCTAGCAGTGCGTGCGTCGGCGCGGCTATCACCTCCCGACCTGCAAGTGCTGCGACCAACACTTCGCCCTGTGGCAGCGGCGTGATATAGAGCTCGTAGCCACCACCGAGGAAGACCTCGACCCAGGGCGGGGCCTGCCGGTCGGCTGCCAGACGAAAATGCACGCGCAGCCCGACACGCCCATAGCCACACCGCGGGCGATCGAGGCCCAGCTGCCGACGCAGGCGTGAGTGTGCACCGTCGGCGGCCACCACCAGGGAAGCGTGGTGGGGCTCCCCTGCGACCATCAATCCGACCACTCGACCCTGCTCAACCAGCGGTGCCTCGACAGACGTGCCGGTGCGGGCCACCACCCCGGGCGTGGCCGCCGCTGCGGCAAAGAGGACCTGATCCAGATGCCGCCTGCGCTGCCCGCGTCCGATGGACGGCAGGCCGCCAGACGCGGGAAAGCAGCCTTCGGCAACGTACGTTCCTGCATGGTAGCGAATCCCATAGAAGGGTGCTCCACCCACCGCGTCGGCCAGGCCGAGCCGTTGGAGCACGCCTACCCCGGCCGGCATGAGCCCCTCGCCGCAGGCCTTTTCTCGTGGAAAGTGACTTCGCTCGAACAGCTCGACGTGAAATCCGGCACGCCCCAGCATGATCGCCAGCGATGATCCGGCGAGGCCACCGCCTGCGATGAGCACATCCGGCGTCATCGGATGTGCCGGGGGATGAAGCGCAGCTTGTGCGCCATCGCTCGGTGGTACTCCAGACTCCCGAAGAGCACAGCCTCCTCGACCGCGATCCGCTCTTTGAGTATGGCGGCGTTCAGCAGGCTGCCGATCAGGGCGACGATCCAGGCAGTGTACAGCAAGGGGATCGCCGCGAGCTCCAGGATGACCGCCAGGTAATTTGGGTGGCGAATGAAGCAGTATGGACCACGGACAACCACACCCAACGGCGTAGAGTTCATGACTTCCACATTCCAATGCTCCGCGAGCGTCCGGATCGTCCACCACCGCAACGCGGTTGCCAGCACGAAGACGAGACCCATTGCCAGCGCGAGCGGTGGAAGCAAGGGACGCCGAAGCAGCCAGACTTCAAGACCAGCGCCAACGAGTATGCCCGCGTGGAGTAGCACCATCCAACGGAACCGCTGCTCGGCGACTTTTGTGGCCCCGAGCGCGGCAAGCTGGCGCTGGTGGCGTCGAGAAATACCGAGCTCGAGCAGCCGCTCGAGTCCGACAGCGATCAAGACGAGCGTATACAGTACGCGACTCAGCTCCACTGTACCAACACCAATTCGGCGCTGAATCCCGGCCCGAAGGCAGCGAGCAGACCGTACGCTCCGGCATGCGGTGGCTGGCTGGTCTGCCATTCCCGCAGCACGAACAGGATCGCCGCACTCGACAGGTTGCCATAGTTCCGCAGCACCGTCCAGGCTGGCTCGGTCATCGCACGATCAAGCTGGAGATCCTCCTCGAGATAGCGGAGGATCTTTTTTCCACCTGGATGGAGCACAAGAAACGAGAGTTGCTGCTGGACCAGATGGTTGCGCTGGAGGAGGCATCCAACCACCTCGCGGATCCCGCTACGGACCAGTTCGGGAACGTCTCGCGAGAGCACGATGTGGAGACCGCTATCCTTGAGCTCGAAGCCCATCGCGTCGAGCGAGTCGGGAAAGAGATGGCTTTGCGTGTCGAGGATGTGAGCGCCCCGCGCCTCACGGTCCGTCACCAGCGCCGCAGCGGCGCCATCACCGAAGAGGGCACAGGAGACCAGGTTCGCCATCGACACATCGCCGGGCTGGAAGGTCAGACTTGGCAACTCGACGGCAACCACCAGCACAGTCGCACCGGGACAGGCGCGGACAAACTCGCTGGCACGCGAGAGCGCGGCTGCTCCAGCCGCACAACCCAGCGCCGTGATCGGCAGTCGCCGCACATCTGAGCGAAAGCCGAGCTCGTTGATCAGATACGCGTCCAGCGAGGGGATCATCAGGCCGGTGCAGGAGACGGTGATCAGCAGGTCGACCTCTTCCGGTTGCATGCCGGCCTCCCGCAGACAGTCGGCGGCAACACGTCGGCCCAACCCGATCGCATGTTCGCGATACTCCGCCGCGGTCTGCTCCAGGGAACGCCGGCGCACAAGGTCCTCCAGCGGCAAGGCGCTGTAACGCTGCTCGACCTGCGCGTTGTCGAAGATCGATAGGACCGCTGCCAACCGGCGCGGATCGAGGCCGAAGACCTCCCGCGCCGACGCTTTAATCGCCTCGCGGCTCATCACGTTGGGCGGGACAGCCGTCGCCACGGAACTGATCACTGCCATAACAGGAGCTCCCCTGACTGCCTTGCGCACACAGCGCTCCACGGCATCTTTCCGAGTTGCATACCTTTACCCGGTAGATGCCTCTCTGTCATTACGAGTTGGCGCCGGTACCATAGGCGCGGGTGGTTTGGGCGGATTGGTACATCGCGCCGACGATGCCGCCGTAGATCAGGTGCAGCATAATGAACGCGATCACGCCCATCGTTCCCATATTCGCCATGAACATCCCCGGTGCCGGGATTTGCTGCGGAATCAAGGGATGCATTGAGGCGGCCATACCGACCACGACGCCGGCAATCAGAATGTGGATGATCGCGAAAGCTACGCCGATCATCCAGTCCGCGCGATGCGTGACATACTCAAAGCCAGCCGCGTAGGCCAGCGCGATCAGGCCCGAGATGATCAGGTGCATGACGAGCCCGAGAATCCACACCCCGGTACTCATGCTCGCGGTCACCATCGAGCCCAGCATCATTTCCAGGTTGATCTGCATGCCCATCATGCGCCCGAGCGCCATCAGCACGCTCATCACAGCGCCGCCCACCACGCCGGCCAAAAATGCTCGTCCGTAGTTCATGTCGGCTCTCCTTTCCAGAGTCGTGCGATCTCCGGCTCCTCCCGGGATCGCGTGCCTGAAACCTATGCGTATATGGCGCATCAGTTGCTGTACCGCCATCCTACGTCGTGTGATTTCGATCACATCTCGCGCGCCTTTCGGCCGGTTTCTTGCTACAAACCTGCAGCAACGCGGTTGGATCGAGCGCGATGGCCTGTAGAGAGGACATGACTCCACCCAGCAGCCATGACCTTGGGAGGGGTACGGGGGAGCCGGATCATGAGCGACGAACGAAAAGTGTGGTACCTCCGGCGGCTTGACCTCCTTCTCTCCCTGAACGACGAAGAAATTGAGGAGATCGCCCGCGTGCTGGATGATCATGAACTCCCGGCCGGCGCTCAGCTCCTCCGCGACCGCCGGCGCGATCGGATCTACCTGATTAAGTCTGGTGCTGTCCGGCTGTATGTGACGGAGCAGACCGAGGAGGTCACATTGGCCCTGCTCGGTCCCGGCCGGTTGTTCGGCCTTTCATCGAGCTTTGGCCATTCCCACCCGGAGATCGGCGCCGTCACGCTTGAGCCGTCCTACATCTGTTTCGCGACCTGGCAGAAGCTGCTGGAGCTCTTCGTACACTTTCCCCAAGTGATGGCACAGATGACCGCGGCACTCGCCGAGCAGCTCTTCTTTGCCGAGACCTGGATCGAGCATTTGAGCACGCGCAGCCCACGTATGCGCCTGGCGGCGCTACTGCTGGATCTCTGCGACGACTTCTGTGACGCCACCGAGGGCCGACATCGCGTGCGCTTTCGTCTGACCCAGGCCGACCTCGCACGCATGATCAACGTCACACGGGAGACCGTCAGCCGCGTAATGGCCGAGTTCAGCAAGGCGGGCTGGGTCACGCGGGAGAGCGGCCGGCTGGTCATACGCGATCGAGAGCGGCTACAAGCCGTCGCACGCGGCGAGGACCCGGCTTCGTCCGACTCGTAATTCCCCCCCGAGGTCACGCTGCTCGCGCAATCGATAGCTCGTGCGCAAGCGAACTACGTCCGACGCTCCGTCCGCCGGTGTTGCACGCCGAGCAGGGCGAACAGCTGTGATCGAAATCACATTAATGCACTCATCGGCATCGCACCTGCTGCATTCAGTGGTAGCGTAGACCTGGACCAGGGGTACCCGAGCGGCACCCGGTGCAGCTATTAGAAGCAGCGAACGCATGGCCGACGATTTCGACGCCATCGTGATTGGCGCGGGGAGGCGGGCACCATCGTTGCAAGCCAAGCCATCGAGGCCGGCAGGCGCGTGGTGCTGATCTATAAGCCCCCGTGGGCAGTACATGCTTGAACACGGGCTGCGTCCCAAGCAAGTTCATGATCCACCGCGCCCGGATCGCCCACCTAGCACGCACGGCGGCACGCTTCCATATTGAGACGAGCGTCCCGCGGGTGCATCTGGCCGGTATCGTGGACGAGAAGAACGGGATGATCACCACGCATCGTGCTGCCTCCTATCAGCAGGCCACCGCCGCAAAGCAGCTGACCCTGCTGGAAGGGGAGGCACACTTTACCGCTGACCGTGCGGTCGTGGTCGCGGACCGCACGTTGCGCGCTGACAAGATCTTCATCGCCACCGGTATGCGGCCGCGCATCCCCGCCATTCCGGGTCTCGATCGCGTTCCGTTCCTGACCAACGAGAGCGTGATGGAGCTCACCGAGCTGCCGCGACATCTCGTCGTCATTGGCGGCGGCTACATCGCCTGTGAGCTCGGCCAGGCATTCCGCCGCTATGGATCCGCAGTCACGCTCATCCAGCGCGCGGACCACCTGGTCCCTGGCGAGGAGCCGGACGTCAGTACGCTGCTTGAGCGTGCTTTGAGAGCGGAAGGCATGGCACTCGTGCTTGGCCACGAGGCGGCGCGCGTGGCAGCCACACCTGATGGGGTACGCATCACTGCCAGGACACAGGACGGGGTGGAGCAGGTGATCGCGGGCACGCATCTGCTGGTGGCGGCCGGCCGGCAGCCCAACACCGATACCCTCGGCCTCGGCGCGGCCGGCATCGCCACGGATGAGCACAGCTTTGTCAGAGTCAACGCGTATCTTGAGACGAACGTGCCAGGCATCTGGGCGATCGGGGATGTCAACGGACAGCAGCCCTTCACGCGTGTCTGCCAGGAAGAAGGCAAAGTCGCCTACGCCAATGCCTTCGTGCAGCCAACGCCCCATGACCGGATCGCGATGGAGCGGAGGGCGCTTGGACATGCCATCTTTACCGATCCCGAAATCGGGGCCGTCGGCCTGACGGAGCGCGAGGCGCGGGCGCAGGGGCATGATAGTGCAGCCGGGCTCATCACGTTTGACCAGGTCGAGAAAGCCGAGATCATCGATGAGACGACCGGCTTGATCAAGTATGTGGTCGATCGTCGCACGCACCGTCTCCTCGGCTGCCACGTTATCGGTCCGCAGGCCGCCGATCTGATCTACGACGCCGTCGTGGTCATGCGCCACGGCGGGACGCTCGACGAGCTCGCCAAGGCCGTCGGCATCTTCCCGACGCTGCAAGAGGGCATGGAGGGTGCAGCCCGCGGCCTCCTCCGCAACATCGCTCCCGAGGAGGTTGCGGGGCCGCTCGTGGCCGGCCCCATCCACCATGACACGGAAAGGAGGTGAGAGGCACATGACACAGGGAGGTAGCTTCCGTTGCCCGGCCTGCGGCGCGGAGTTCGCGACGCGCGAGCAACTTGAAAGCCATGGTCGCCAGGCACATCAAGCGTCATAACGGCCGTCGATAGGCGGGGACGGTGACATGCAGGTGCGACCGCGGGAAACCGGCAACGGCGCGGCCGCGCGCCGCAGGTTCAGCCAACGGCGTCTGAACCTGCGGCACAAGTGCGTGAGACGATTACCTGCGTGCCAGGGTGCACAAGAATGGCCTGATCCACATCAATGCCTGGACGGCCAGCTGGCCACGATCACGCTGCTGGACAAGCGGCCTTGACCTTCCCAGGAGAGGAGTGATCCCACGGAAGAGAGTCGCATGCAACATGCAGTGACATCGACCGGCAACGTGCTGCAGAAAGAGCTGACCGGCGAGGGCGGCGAGCGTGGTCGTCAGGGCGCGGTCTCGCGGGAAGTCGTGGAGGCGATGAATTTCATGGCCGTGAACCTTGCGCACGAAATCGTCACAGGGCAGCGCAGGGTGGAGGACGCCAGGCAGCTCTATGCCGAGACCGCGGCGGGCTTCATGCTGCGCAGACCGTCACTCTACACGGAGCAGCTGCAATTCGCGGTGCCGCATAGCGGAACGGCCGACGCGGATGAGAGCATGATCGCCGGTGCCATGGTGGATCAAATGGTCGAAAAGGCCAAAGACGTCTTCGGCGGCGAGCGTGAATAAGACGTGGAGCTGGATGCTGAAGCGGGGTCCGTTGCATCTGACCTCTGCCCGACGCCCACTAACATCGGCGCCAGGCGTCACGGTCCTCGGGGCTTCCGGCCACTGCAAGGCTTTTGCCAACCTCCCGCAGTCTGCCCGACCGTGGCCTGCTGATCGTGTGCGCCCGGGAGCGACTGCAAGCGAGGCACAGGAATAGGTTTCGCTCTCCTGTTTGACAGCGCTCCACTACAACCGGTTACCGCAGACAACACTGCCTCCATACCGTCCGTGGCGAATGGAAGTCCATGGAAAACACGATCCCTGTGTGATCGAAATCACATTAAGACCGCGGCGAGGACATCATCCCGCTGCATTTGGGCTACCGTAGCTACCTGGGCAGGGGTGAGCGTCGCAAGGAGGAAGAATGGACATGGCTGAAACCACTGCGGATCTGCTCGTCGAGCGCCTCATCGACTGGGGCGTCGACACCATCTTTGGCTTGCCCGGCGACGGCATCAACGGCCTGTTCGAGGCATTGCGCACGCGCCAGGACCGCATTCGGTTCATCCAGGTGCGCCACGAAGAGGCAGCGGCGTTCGCCGCGGTCGGCTACGCCAAGTACACCGGCAAGCTCAGCGTCTGCCTGGCAACCTCCGGTCCCGGTGGGATCCATCTGCTGAACGGCCTGTATGATGCCAAGCTGGACGGCCAGCCCGTGCTGGCGCTCACCGGCCACACCTTCCACGACCTGATCGGCACGCATTTCCAGCAGGACGTCGCGCTCGACCGTTTATTCATGGACGTAGCGGTCTATACCGAGCGGCTCACCGGACCTGCCCATGTTCACAATGCCCTCGACCAGGCTATTCGGACCGCGCTTGCTCGCCGCGGCGTCGCGCACGTCACGATTCCCAAGGATACACAGGATCTGACGACCTCAGACGAGCAACGCTCGAAGAAAAACGTGCCCGGCCATAGTGCCGACAGCTTCGCTCGGGCGCGTCCCCTCCCGCCGCACGAAGACCTCCGGCGGGCGGCAGAGTTCCTGAATGTCGGCCGCAAGGTCGCTATCCTCGCCGGCCGGGGAGCACTGGGCGCCGGGGATGCATTGGAGCAGCTGGCCGAAACACTGGCGGCACCGATCATCAAGCCACTGCTCGGCAAGGCGGCCGTGCCGGATGCCAGTCCCTACACCACAGGCGGGATCGGCCTGCTCGGTACCCGGCCGTCGCAGGAGGCGTTGGAGGCCTGTGACACGCTACTGATCGTGGGCAGCTCCTTCCCCTATGAGGAGTATTACCCGCAGCCGGGCCAGGCGCGTGGCATCCAGATCGACATCGACCCGGCACGGATCGGGCTGCGGTACCCGGTAGAGGTGGCCCTGCCGGGCGACGCACAGAGTGTGCTCCGGGCGCTCCTGCCGCTGCTGCAGCGCAAGGCTGACCGCTCCTTCCTCGAGACGGCACAACAGGGAATGCGGGCGTGGCGCGAGCTCCTGGAGGAACGGGGCACGAGCAGGGACCTGCCGATGAAGCCGCAGGTCGTAGCGTATGAACTGGACAAGCTGCTGCGCGACGATGCCATCATCTCGGCCGACAGCGGCACCATCGCCACCTGGGCGGCGCGCTACATCAACATCCGCAAAGGGCAGCAGTTCTCCCTGTCGGGCATGCTCGCGACGATGGCCAATGGTTTCCCGTATTCCATCGGCGCACAGGTTGCCTACCCCGATCGCCAGGTGGTGGCGATCGTTGGCGATGGCGGGTTCACGATGCTGATGGGCGAGATCGCCACCTGCGTGAAATACCAGCTCCCCGTTAAGGTGATCATCTTCAAGAACAACACGCTTGGGATGATCAAGTGGGAGCAGATCGCGATGGAGGGCAACCCGGAGTTCGGCGTCGAGTTGCAGCCCTTCGACTTCGCGAAGTTCGCGGAGGCGGCGGGGGCGGCCGGGTTCACCATCGAGGACCCCGGGGATGCCCGCAGCGTCCTGGAGCAGGCCCTGGCCTATCCCGGTCCGGCGATCGTCGAGGCCGTGGTCGATCCGAACGAGCCGCCCCTGCCGCCGAAGATCACGCAGGACCAGGCATTGCACTTCGCGGAAGCATTTGCCAAAGGGCAGCCCGAGCGGCTGAAGATCGCCCTGGCAGCCGCCAAAGATATCGTGCGCCAGGTGATCTGAGCAGGCAGCGATGGGAGGACGGATGATGGAACTGCCACGGATGGCGTTGGCACGCATCGCGAAGGTTCGCCAGGGGCTGCCGCTGAACCACATCGCCGATATCGCCACGCACGTGCACCGGTCGCTGGAGGCGGCGGGTGTCAAAGACAAGGTGCAGCCGGGCCAGCAGGTGGCGATCACGGCCGGCAGGCGGGGCATGGGCGGATTCAACGCGATCCTGAAGGCGATCATCGCGCAGGTGCGGGTGTGCGGCGCGGAGCCTTTTCTGGTGCCCGCCATGGGCAGCCATGGCGGGGCGACCGCCGAGGGCCAGGTCGCAATCCTCAACGGCTACGGCATCACCGAGGAGGCGATGGGGTGTCCCGTCCGCGCCACGATGGAGACGGTCTCTCTTCGGGCTGATCGGCGTGCTCGGCACCGACGACGGGAGCGCGCGCGATCTGGCACGGCGGCTGCGGCTGCTCGAAGTGGGCGCGCAGCTCCTGCTGGCGGTCGAGGCTGGCTACTACCACTACGAGAACTACTACGCCAACCCGGTCCAGTACACGCCGACCATGTTGGCGCCGATCCTGGCGCTGGCACAGGCTACGGCCGAGATTCCCGCCGCACCGATCCGGCGGGCCGGGCGCTGGCTGGAAGTGCCGCTCTCCGTCGCGGCTACGCTCGCGGGCCTCGTCGGCTTCGGCTTCCACATCAAGAATGTGGTGTGGCGCGCCGGCGGCTTCACCCGCCAGAACCTGTTCTACGGCGCGCCGCTCGTGGCACCCCTGCAGCTCAGCGGCCAGGGTCTGCTGGGGCTGCTCGCGGCCTACTTCGATCCCGAGAGGAGGGAGCGATGGCCTTCAGACGGCTGATCGAGCGCATCCAGGGACGCACCGTCGACGAAGCGGCACCCCGGAGGGGGAACCTGTCCCACATCCGCCTGCGGGTGGCGGCGGACGGACGCCCTATCCGAACTACGACGTGATGGCGCCGGACAAATGGCGCTACGACTGGGATCCAAAGACGCGCCGGGTGGTGCTCGACCGCCTGCAGACCGTGCCTGGCCGCGCCTTCTTCGACGAGATGGAGTTCGCCACGCTTGAGGCTATCTGTCGGCGCCTGCTGCGGCAGGATGATCGCCCGGCCGAGCTGCGCATCCCCATCGCCCCGTTCATTGACCAGCGTCTCGCGACGGGCGAGGGCGACGGCTATCGCTACGACGACATGCCCTGGGACGACGTGGCCTACCGCCAAGGGCTGGCGGGCGTCGATGAGACAAGCCGGGCACTCTGCGATGGAGCGCGCTTCACGGAGTTGAGCGACCAGCAGCAGGACCACGTGCTCGCGGCCATCGAGGTGAGCGATCCGCCGGGCGGCACCTGGCAGGAGTTGCCCGCGCAGCGCTTTTTCAAGCAGGTGATCCAGGATGCCGTCACCGTGTACTACGCCCATCCGGCCGCCTGGAACGAGATCGGCTTTCAGGGACCGGCCTCGCCGCGCGGCCATATCCGCCTGGCGCTCGGCAAGCGCGATCCCTGGGAGGCGGAGGCGACGGCGCCACTGCCGCCGGAGGAGCGCGAGGCGGCCGAGGGGCAAGGCGGGCCGGCCGGTGGCGCGGGAGGAGCGACGCACTAGGTCGGTGCGGCGCTACCGTTCATATAGGCTGAGTTGAGAGATGGGGACTATGCAGCACAAACGAATGACGGATCCGGACGTATGTATCATCGGGACGGGGGCCGCCGGCGGTGTGCTGGCCAAAAAACTGGCGGAAACAGGCCTGAAGGTCGTCGCGCTGGAAGCGGGACCCCACTGGGTGCCCGAGCAGGACTTCGTCAGCGACGAAAAGACGGCCCATCAGCTCTACTGGACGGACCGGCGCATCACGGCCGGCAAGGATCCGATCGAGTTGGCTGGCAACGTCACCGGCAAGGGCGTGGGCGGGAGCACCGTCCACTACACGATGGTCGCCCTGCGCATGCACGAGCATGACTTCCGAACGAAGACGGTGGACGGCGTCGGCGAGGATTGGCCGATCACCTATGCAGATCTCGAACCCTATTACGAGGAGGTCGAGCAGGAGCTGGGCATCTCGGGCCCGGTCCACTGACCGTGGGGGCCGAAGCGACGTGGCTCGTATCCCTACCGTGAGCATCCCCTGAACGCCGTTGCCGATCTCTTTGTGCACGGCTGTGAGCGTCTCGGCATCACCTGGGCGCCCGCGCCGCTCGCGACGATCTCGGCGCCAAAGGACGATCGCCACCCGTGCGTGTATCGGGGCTACTGCAACTTCGGCTGCTCGACCAACGCCAAGGCGAGCACGCTCGTCACCTACATCCCGAAGGCGATCAAGGCCGGCGCAGAGATCCGGGCCGGCTGCATGGCTGCTCGCATCAACCTCGACGACCGTGGCAGGGCCAGGAGCGTGAGCTACTATCGGCGCGACGTGGATACCGGGGGCTACGTGGAGGAGGAACAGCGGGCGCGGGTGATCATCGTCGCGGGGTACTCCATTGAGACGCCGCGACTCCTGTTGAACTCGGCCTGCAGCCAGTTTCCCGAGGGCCTCGCCAACTCGAGCGGCCTGGTCGGCACGCACCTGATGATCCATGCGGCGGACAACGTCTTTGCCCGCTTCGAGACCCCGGTCTATCAGTACAAGGCGCCGCCCTGCCTGGCGCTCACCCAGGACTTCTACGCAACGGACCCGCGCAACGACTACGTGCGCGGCTACACGATCGAGTGCATCGGACCCTTTCCGATCCAATTCGCGAAGATCGCCGGCAGCGGCAAGCGCATGTGGGGCGAGCGCCTACGTACCTTCATGCTGGACTACAACCACTACGCCGGCCTGGGGCTGAACGGCGAGTGCCTACCCCACCTGTTCAACACGGTGACGGTCGTGCCCGAGGAAAAGGACCAGTACGGGCTGCCGATCCCGAAGGTGACCTTCAGCTGGGGGGAGAACGAGCACAAGCTGATCAAGGCGGGCGTGGCCCAGATGCGCCGGATCCTGGAGGCGGCCGGCGGAACCGACATATGCACGGCGGACGACACCGCGCATCTTATGGGCGCGTGCCGGATGGGCAACGACGCCCGGAGATCAGTCGTCGACCAGTGGTGCCACACATGGGATGTGCCCAATCTGTGCGTCTGTGACGGCAGCGTCTTCGTCACCAGCTCGGGCGTCAACCCGAGCCTGACGATCCAGGCGATCGCATCACGGACGGCCGACAATATCGTCGAGGCGGCCAGACGCCGTGAGCTCTAGACCAACGGACGGTGTAACGAGGACAGCGTGAGAGACGCGGCGTGGCAGGAAGGAAACGTGATCACTGTTGAACATACAGGAGGCATGCACATGGCGCCAGCGAACACAGCATCGAGTACGCCTTGTGCTCGGCTGACTGCAAGCGCCAGGTCGACCAGACGCCTGAGCAGTTCGCAGG
>JBBSGA010000060.1:0-23452 GCA_038254585.1 Chloroflexales bacterium
AGGACAGCCGGAAGCGCGACGGCGACGAACGCCCAGCGGTCCTGGGCGCGGAGCAGCGCAAGCAGGCCGGACGCAATCGCAAGCAGTACGACCCGCGAGACAACGGAGCGCGGTCCGGCGTCCGAAACGCCGGGCGGCCGCCAGCTAAAGCCACGCGAGACGGCCAGGACGCCCGCGGCAAGCACCGCGGACCCCAGAGCTCCTGCATTCGCTTCCCGGACCATGCCCAGGGGGAGCAGCCCCAACACGCGGCCCGCGGACGGTCCGGCCAGAAGACCGGGCGCCGCCACCAGCAGCGCCGCCAGGAAGGGCGCGAGCACGGCCATGGAAACGACACGGCCGGCAGAGTCACGCCACGGTTGGACGCCGGCCGGGCGCCAGACGAGGATGCGTGCCGTCGCGGCCCAGACGAGGGTGAGCAACAGACCGAAGAGGGTAGCCAGCGCCAGGTTGAACGAGAGTGTCGGCGATACTCCGACGAGCCGGGCGAGTGTGGCAACTGGGAGCAGGGCCGCGTAGGGCGTGACAAGCTGGCCGCCGGCGAAAAGCGGATCGGGCGGCGGTAGGATCGGCGATCGAAGCAAGGAGATCCAGTCGGCGATATCGAAAGCCGGCGGCGGCGGCGCCGCGTTCGGGTTGAGAGCACGCATGCTGAGGCCGAGCGCAACCGCGGCAGCATAGAGGGCTTGAGCCGACAGGATCTGGCCGCGATGCGCTCGGATGAAATTCAGGATCGGTCTGCGCTCGGCAATCAGCATGCGAACACCGCAGCCGGCCAGCAGGCCGTACCACACCGCGAGGGTGACGCGGCTTACGCCGGCCGTCCCCGTCGCCGCCACCAGCGCGGGCGGGAGTGAGAAGAAAAGCAGCCCGAGCAAACGTGCCGAAAGAATTCCGCGGTCAGGCAGCGGTAGGCGCAGCTTCCAGACGAGGCCAAACGCCGCGAGCCCCAGCAGCTCAATTGCCAGGAGCCAGATCATGAGGCCGGCCGCCAGTCGTACCGGGCGGCTGGCGGCGAGACCGCCAAGCGCGCCGGCGTCAAAGAGATACCGCGCGTCCGAGCGCTGCAGAATGTCCCACTTGTCTTGACGCAGCCGCAGCGCCGTGGGAGCTGACGAGGTCGTAAGCGCGCTGATGCGATAGATCTCGTCCCAGTTCATGTCGCCGACGATCAGATCACGCGCCTGCTCACGACTGAAGCGCTCTGTCCGACGGAAGATCAGGACGCGGGGGTGGTCGTAGACGGTAAACTGCTCCTCGGTGCCGAGATCCGGAATGGGTAGACCGAAGAGCGTCGGAAACGAGTGGAAATCGGCGACGAGATCGAAGCCGAGCGAGCCGTCGAAGAGCGACCGGTAATAGCGCAGCGTAGCCGGGAAACGGTGGGGCAGGCGCGCCACGGAGGTGTAGACTCGGGCGGATGAGAGAACGACGTAGTCGGCCTTGGCAAGCTGGCCGATCAACCCGTCGACGAACTGCGGCGTGCCTGGCTGGCCCGCCTCGGACTTTGACGTCTGTGCGCTCCCGAGGAACTTCGCGGGCTCATCCTCGGCGTAGGGCAACGTTTCCTCGAGGCAGAAGGGATTGCAGCCGTTGTCGTTGCCGTTGGTGTACGGCAGCGCGTCGTCCCACTGCTCGTCGGTCAGAATTGAGCCACGGGGAGCGTTCTGCAGCATCCAGTCGCCCGCGGCAATCCGCGTATTGGGGCGAGTATAGATGCGCGTAAAGGCCCATGCCCAGCTCATGGTAGCGGCCAGGAGCAGAGCGGGGACAAGGTACCGGCCTGACAACCACCAGCCCAGCCCCGAGCTCCCGGCGCCTGCTCGAACCCGTGAACCGAGATCCACGGCGAGCGCAGCTGCGAAGAGGATCAACGGTGGGTAGATCGGCAAAAAGTAGCGGAGCGAGGGATTGAAGCCGCGGCCCTGCCAGGCGAAGTAGAGGGCGACCCAGACCCACGGAACGAGCGGCCGCAGCCTCGGGCGAAGTGACGCCCCACGACGACGCGGAACGAGCATCCGGTAGCCGGTGGCGACAAAGCCGGCCCACGCGGCGATGCCCAATGGAATACCCATGCCCCACACGATCATGTTCTGGAGCGCGAAGAGATATGGCGGGCGAGCGGCCCATTGATGCGACGGAGGCATGTCGACGGTGCCGTCGACGAGCCCGCGGACGGTCTGCAGATTGTCGAGAAAGCGCGGCTCAGGCCGAATATCCCAGATATAGGGGCCCGTAAAGGCATCCGGCTGGAAGATGCGAAAGGCGAAGAAGATGACTAGCCCGGCGACTGCCAGCAGCGACAGGCCTTTGAGCCACCCTGGTAGGATCAGCGGCGCATGTTCATCCGTCTCGACCGGCACGCAGCGGATCGCGACCAGCTGCGACTGGAGCGCAGCAACTGCGACGATGGCTCCGAGCGCCGCGAGGTTGATCTTGCATGCGACCGCAGCGCCGGTAAAGAGCCCGGCCAGGAGCGCATCTCGCCAATGCCCTTCGTCGCCGAGGCGCACGGCTGCGACCAAGGCGAGCGTGGTAAAGGCAACGCCGAAGTTATCAGTTGTGAAGAAATGCGCCTGCTGGATCGGCATGACGGCGGCCGCGTAGAGCGCCGCCGCGAGCAAGCCTATGCCTCGGCTATAGAGGCGCCGCCCAAGAAAAAAGAGCGCCGCACACGCCACGAGATCGAAAACGACCGAGAGCGCTCGGCCGACTACGACCAGCTCATCGGCACCGGTGCGTCCCACGACGCCCGCCGCCACGCGGGTAAGCGTCGTCGGCAGAGTCCCATAGACGAACATCTTCGACCAGTCATAGTTGCGCGGGTTGAGCGGCGCAATCGCACTGTCGAAATACCCACGCACCGAATGAGGAAGCTGAAGATTCGAGACGGCATAGGCGACGAAGCGCTCGTCCGGATGCAGAAATTGATGGCCGTCCCAGCCCGCGAGGTTCATCGCGCGGAAGCCGAGCCCGGCCAGCAGAATGGCTCCCAGGACCAAAGCCGTGGCAAGCCCACCGAAGCGCCACGGAAGCACAACGGGGTTGGCAGACGCACTCCCACGGCGCCGCGTTCGTCTATCGAGGTCGTAAATCAAGGAAGATGCTCTCCGAGGCGCTGTCTGCCCTGCTGCGGGGCATTATAACAGGCAAGGAAGGGCCTCGCAGAACCCGGCCCTAGGGAGGCGGCAGGGCAGCGGAACGAAAGACAGGCATATCGCCGACGCGGTGGACGACGGATCGAAAGATACCGGAGCAGGGCCTGAGTGTTTCAGCCGGGATCTCGACATTCGGGCTCCAGATTACGACCGCGGGCCTGGGCACGCTCTCGATGAGGGCGCAGCTCACGTTCTTTGCGGCGATCGTATAGAGAGTATCGGGCCTGTGCGTAACGTAGAGGATGCTCTTAGGCTCCGGCTGGCTTCCCGGGCTCCAGCAGCACCCGACCATGTACACAGTCGTGTCCGCCGAAAGCCGGTCGATATACTGCGCGATGACTCGCCCGAACGGGACGTTGTGATCCGGCAGATTGGCGGCATAGAGATCGAAATAGCGGTAGACGTTCAGGCCGAGGATCGCCAGCAGGATCGCCACCGCCGCGAGGGAGTCTAACGGGCGAAGCTGCCGCACAAGGCGAAGCAGCCACCAGAGGCCCGTGGCGGAGAAGAGGTAGGCGATCGGCGCGACGCTCAACGTTCGCGAGGCGGATGGGACCTCGTTCGGAAAGCGGAGCACGAGCATCGAGGGAACCTGAAGTAGAAAGAACGGCACGAAAAGTACGGGCGCCCAACGACGGAAGCCCGGGCGCAGCCAGAAAGCGGCCCCCGCCACGAAGAGCAGGCCACTCAACAGGTCGAGGTGAGGCCGCAGCGGAGGGTTGCTGCGGAAGACCACATCGCCGCGTACGTGGAACGCCAGCAGAGCATGCACGATATTTCCGACGAGCACGGAGAGGAGTCCGGCGCTCGGACGGATCTTTCCCCCAATGTAGCCGGAGACGAAGTTGGCCGGATCGTGCGCGACGATCGCCGCAAATGGCATAGCGCAGACCAACGTCACGGGGATGAAGAGGACAAGATGCCGGGGCCGGACAGCCGTGCGCGTCCAGATCAGGGCTGCCAGGCTCACGAAGACAACCGGCGACAGGACGAAGCTGGGAGGGTAGGTATAGAGGCCCAGCGTCGAGACAACGGCGCAGGCCAGCAGATCACGATCGCGACCGTCTTTCGCGATGCGGACGACGAGCAGGAGCGCGGACACACTCAGCAGAGGACCGAGGATCTGCGAGTTGCCCAGGCGGCTGAAGATCAGGAGCCATGAAGAGACTCCCGCGATGAAGAGTGCGAGCAATCCTAGCTCACGGTCGAGCAGCTCGCGTCCGAGGGCGTAGACGCCGGCGAGTACGGCTAGGCTCACGCCGACGGAAGCCAGCTTGAAGCTGAAGTAGCTCAGCCCGAGCAGCCCTGCCACGGGCGCGACGAGGTAGTGGTAGAGCGGCCCGGCGCTGAGCACGAAATAGGTGGGCCAGCGGCCGCGCAAGATATTGGCGACATACTCATAGACAATGGCGATGTCGCCGTAGAGCTCGCCCGGGAGACGGTCGAGCTGCCAAAGCCGCAGCGCCAGAATAATGGCGGCGGTCGCGAAAAGCACGAGACGAAAGAGGGACCGGCCGAGCGCCCGCGGCGCCGGATGCCCTGCCGGGATGGGCACGCGATGCTCGAGCTCTAGCCCCACGTCCGTCGGGCGCCGCGAGGAGATGACGCGATCACCTCCTCGAAGAGGCGCTCGTAGGCCTCGACGGTCTGATCGAGATCGAAGAGCCGGGCGAGCTCGTCCGCGGGCCGGATATAGGCGTCGCGGCGGCGCAGAACCTTCAGCACAGCCTCGGCAAGACCATCCGGGCTGCCGATCGGCGCGATCTCACCCATTCCGCTAAGCTGCACGGGCACGCGCACACCAGGTAGATCGCTGGCGACGACCGGCGTGCCATGCAGCATAGCCTCGACCTGCACCAGACCAAACGATTCGGTTGAATTGAGGCTCGGAAGGACCAAGAGATCGCAGTTTGGATAAAAGGCCGCCAGCTGTTGCTGATCCAGGACCCCCGTAAAAGCCCAGTGCGCGCCAAGCCGATGCAGGAGCGGCGCGAGGCGCTCCGCGTATGCCTCTTCCCCGAGCACGTTGCGGAAGGGCCCGGCAAAGAGCACGCGTGCCCGCGGATACTCCACCAGGATACGCCCCAGTGCCTCGCCCATAATCTCAACGCCTTTTTCGGCGGCGAGGCGCGCCACGAAGCCGATGACGGGCCGGTGACTCTCAAGCTCCCAGCGCTCGGCAAACGCCGCGGCGGCGCCGGGCTGAGCAGCGGGCAGCACGATCGGGGGCCGGATGACGGCCCACTTCGAGCGAAAGTGGCTCAGGAGCGGCGAATGGGCGGCGTAGTCCTCAGTATAGGTGACGATCCGATCCGCCAGTATGGCGGCAGCATAGTTCGCCGCGAAAATAACGCGATCGACGACGCGATTGAACGTACCCCGCGGCAGCTTGAGGTCGCAGTGATAGGTCAGAACCACGGGTATGCCGGCGATATATTTCGCCGAGAAGGCGAGCCCGGCGGCGTCGAACTGCGGCAGATGGATACTGGCGACATCACTCTCGCGCAGCAGCGCACGCGCGATATTGCCGAAGCCCGGCATAATCACGCCCTTGCTGATCCGGAGTGCGACCGGGGCGCGCACCACCCGCACGCCGTCGATCAGCTCCTGTGCAGGGAGCGCGAGATCGTAGCGCGACGTCAGGGCCGTGACGCTGTGGCCACGCCCGGCCAAGGTGCGCGCCAGGCGCTCAACGTAGATCGTGAGCCCGCTGATGTGTGGCCGGTAGTAGGTGAGAGCGAGGAGAACCTTCACAGCGCCGTAGCCGGCCGCAGAAAGGTGGGATTAGAGCAAAGCATGCTTGTTGGCAACACCCATTCGTTCGCGTGTATCGGCAGCATAGCGACAGTCGAACCGGCTTGGCTGAACGCTTATTATATCAGGGCCCGGCGCAATGCCGGGCGATAGTCACCTCCAGGCGCAGGCATTTTAGGGCATTCGCCAATGCCAAGGCCGCTGCGCCGCTCCTAGCGGCGACTGGCTCCCTCCGTTCCTACAGATTGTGACCCCCGTACTATTCATTCACCGCAGTTGCGCCCGTAGAATCGACTGGCGACCTTCTTCGCCAATACGGTTATTGCTCGATGCGCCTTGGCCTGAAAAAGTCCCGGACCCAAATCTCACCCGACCGGCTGCTGCTCGATGAGTTGATCGACGAGCTGCCCGCGACGAGTGCGCCGCGGCTGCGGCCGGTCACGCTCCGCTCCATGGCACGGCAGCGGAGCAACGTTCTGGCACCGTATCCAGTCCGGACGTGGCTAGATACGACCCTGACAGTCGCCGAAGGTGGGCTGGGCGTGGTCGTGCTCCTCATTTGGGCGATCTGGCTTGGCGATGGTTGGGGCCGAGATATGCTGCACGCATGGTCCGCTGCGCCCTTGCCAACACCCGTGAAGATCGAGCGAGCTGTCCGGGCAGCCAGTACTTCTGCTCCCGTGGTCGTCCGGCCGCGAGCTGCTCGGCCGCCTGCTCCACATCCTGAGCTCGGTCTCTCTCTGCCGGTCGCGGATGAGCGCCGGCCGCGCCCCGCACAGGCCGCGGATTACCTCATTCCAGCGCGAGCATACGTCGCGGCCCATCAGGTCCAGCTACCGCTCGCCGCGGCTCCAGAGCCGACGGCGCCGGTGGTCGAGGCCCAGGAAGACCTCCGGCCGACGCGTGTCATAGCGCCCGCGATCGGACTGGACAGCCAGGTCGTCGAGGTCTTTGTCGTAGACGGAAGCTGGCAGGTGGCGGACTACGCCGTCGGCTACCAGCACGGAACAGGTGTCGCCGGGTCCGGCAACGTCGTGCTAGCCGGCCATAAAGGGCTGCGTGGGGGAATTTTTCGCAAGCTCGAGGGACTCCACAGCGGCGACGATATCTGGATCGACGCCGCGGCGCGCCAGTATCACTACCGCGTGAGTACCACCGGGAGCGTCTGGCCCAAGCAGGTCGAGATCATGTACCCAACCGACCGGCCTGTGCTGACCATGCTTACCTGCACTAACTGGGATATGCAACGGTTCGTCGTCATCGCCGAACTCGTCGACTCGGGACCGGCTCCATCGGCCGGCGGAATATAGGAACTGGGAGGCCGCTCATGCCCTCGAAGCATACTCTACCCCGCGGCGAACGGCGCAGGCGCACTCGCTGGACGATCTGGGAACTGGCGCTCCTGGCGACCAGCGTCGTCATGGTTGGCTCGCCGCTCATCGCCGCGGCGTATGCGATCTTTGTCCCGACGAACGTGCCGGCTCAGACGATTGCGGCAACGACGACGATCCCGCGTGGGACGACCGATCCGAACCCGCCCTCCACCCCGACGGTCGCCGTCAATACCCCGACGACCCCGCCAACGGCGACGACGGCACCGGCGACACCGCGAGCGCCGACCAATACGCCGGCACCACCGGGCGGCTGTGGCACGGGAGCTTATCCGGCGCCCTGTACGCCGACGCCTCCCACGCCGACGACCGGACCGACCACGCCACCACCGCCGGGGGGACCGACAACACCGCCGGCGACGACCGGACCGACCACGCCACCACCGCCGGGGGGACCGACAACACCGCCCGCTCCGACGCCTCAGCCGGCGGCAGCTCTGGCGATCGGCGTGAGCGCCGTCTCGACGGCCGGCCAGTCGATCACCATGATCGCCCCGGGCAGCAGCTTCACCTACTACATCCGGGTCGACCACAGCACCGCGACTGCGACGACGGTCGCGGTCAGCGACGCCCTACCGGGGCAGGTGCAGGGCATCGGCGTGCTCAACGTGTCAGGGGGCACATGCACGCTCACGGGCAACACCTTGAGCTGCTCCCTCACGCCACACTCTGGTCTGCCTGCCACGGTCATGGTACAGGTCAAGGTTGGCGCCGCCACACCAGGCTCGACGATCGTCAACAGTGCCACCGCTATAGATCAAGGCTCAGGCGCGAGTGCAAGCGACAACGCGGTCGTTACCGTCTCGGGGACGGCGCCGACCGCGACGGCAATACCACCGACGGCGACCCTTCAGCCGCCCACGGCTACGCAGCAGGTCGCGCCGACGACCGCGCCTCACCCGATGATAGCACCACCGGCGACAGACGTACCGCTCCAGCCGACCTCGCCCGGTGCGCCCCCTCCGCCGCCACCAGCGCGCACGACGACCGGAGCGCCGCGGACAGGGAGCAGCCAGCCGACGCCGACCAATCCGGCTATCCTGCCCGTTACCGTCGTTCCACCAGCCAGAGCACCGGATGGTCGCCCCACCACAAGGCCGGACGCGTCTCCAACCGTGCGCATTCCAGGCGCACCGACGGTTCCGCCGGCAAAGCCCGTAGCGCCGCACGTCGTGCCTCGGACTGCGACGGCAGCCAGGACGCAGGTGACGGCGACGCCGATAGGAGTGACGCCGACCAGCCGTGCGGCCGCGACGAACATCAGGGCGCCGGAGCATGCAGCAGCACCGAAGACGGCGACGCCGACGGCAAAGCTCACGCATCCGGCCGCGGCGACGACTGCACCTGCAGGCGGCACTAATCGCGGCTCGCGTGCACCTGCGTCCGCAGCAGAAACTGCAACCACGGCCACGACACACGCCCTGCCGACGGCAACCCTCGCGCCCACCCTGGCGCCGGTAACGACGCCCGTGGCCGGTGCAGGGGAGATCAAGGAGGTCGCGGTCCGCTTCAACATCCAGAGCGACTGGGGCCAGGTCGCGGCGGGTGACGCAGTCGTCTATACAATTACGCTCCAGAATGCCGGGCATGGCACCGGCGGGTCATCTCCGCTGCTGCCGCAGACGAAGGGGCAGGCCAAGCTGGCGGCACTCGAGCAGGGGCCGCCGATGGCCGACGTTCTGGTCGTCGACAACCTCAACGACTCGCTGGAGCCGATCGAGGTAAGTGGTATCGGAATCACCGTCAAACGGGAGGGCCAGTACGTCCAGGCTACCCGTGATGCAGTCGAAGCCGGCGAGATCGTGAAGCTCGTGATCAAGGCGCGGGTTCGCAGCAATACGTCGCCGCAGACACTTCTGAACCAGGCCGGACTGCAGTACCGCGGACACTCGGGGACGATCAACTCGAATGTGAGCGAGCTACAGATTGTCCTGAAGGCAAAGGCCGAAGCGCCGGCCGGCACTACGGCTGCCGTCGATCCGACTGTGCCCACAGCTCCGGCCTCGAAGCCGGCCGGCGGGCAGCCGACGACCAAGCCGACAGCTCTGGGGGCACAGCTGCCACATACGAGTGGCGGAGAAGTGCCGTTAGGCGGTATGATCCTGCTCGGCCTGACGATGCTGCTGCACAGCGTGCGCGCGCATCGTGCGAGGATTCGCATCTGATGCTGCCGGCGGGCAAGCATCCGCATCAAGCGGAGCCGGTGTCGCACGTGGCCGGAGGTGAAATCACCTCCGGCCACCT
Organism: Chloroflexales bacterium; assembly: GCA_038254585.1. Lineage (GTDB taxonomy): Bacteria > Chloroflexota > Chloroflexia > Chloroflexales > Kallotenuaceae > JBBSGA01. The sequence continues at coordinate 9,548 of JBBSGA010000060.1, forward strand.
TATTATGAAGGATCTCCCGTGTACGCGCTCCATCCCGCCATAATCCACTTCCCGATCGCGCTACTCCTCCTCAACCTGCTTCTTACTCTGCGCTATCTGCGTGCGCCCGAGAGCTTCACGGAGCGCGCGGCATATGGAGCACTGGTCCTCGGGTGGTGGGCAACTCTGGCCGGCGTGGTCTCTGGAACACTCGCCGTCGCGCTCGAGTGGCCACTGCGTCCAGGAATCCTCGACTGGCTGAACTGGCACGCGGCGCTCGGGCTGGCGCTGCTGATCGTCTACGGCCGCGCACTTCTGGCGCGCAAACGCGACCCCGATATTCTCGATGGGCCAAAGCGCCGGCAGTATCTCTGGGCGTTGCTGGCAGGCGCAGGACTCGTTGCGATCGACGGCTGGGTAGGTGGACACCTCGTCTATCGGCTTGGCCTCGGCGTCGGGCACTGAGGCACGAAGCAGGCGGTCAGAACGGCTCGGGCGGCCGGACGCGAAATGCAAGCGCCTGAATCCACAGCACGACGGTGGTCCATCCAATCCAGCCGAGAGCCAGCAGCGCCATCGCCTTCCCCGCTCGGCCGCGGCGCCACAGCGCGTCGAGAACCAGGGCGACTCCGACCGCCACGAGCCACGCAGCAAACGAGAGCCAGCGCGTCGTGATCGTAGACGACGTCAGGAACGGAATGGCACCCTGGACGACGGCGACGATCAACGTCGCCGCAAATAACCCGCGCAAGAGAGGGGCCGCGTGCGAGCGCAGGAGCTGGTAGCCGCCCAGGAGGGCCAAGGGCACGCCGATCGTCGCATAGTGCACCCCAAGGCCATCGCGCCACAGCGTCCGCCAGAGCTCGGCGGCCGGAGTTGCCGTCCGGCCGCCCTGAACGGCGCCCATCCCCCCGGCTCGGAACTCGCTCAGCTTAGAGATGAAAAGCGGCACGTAGGCCGAGTAGAAAAAGACGAGAATGAGCGCCTGCGCCACCCAGCACGCGACGAGGAGCCCGCGGACGCGGCCACGGGCGAGCGCGCCGTGAAGACGCGCGCGCCGATCGGCGAGCGCCAGAAGCGCCAGGACGACGAGCAGCACCGAGACGTTCAGATAGAAGCCGAAGTGCGTTGCAAAGAGCACGGTGAGCCCCGTGGTTGCGAGTATGACGCCGCGGCGCGTCGCGAGCGCTGGCCAGCCGGCGATGATGCCGGCAATCAGGACCACGGAGAGCTCCTGCGCAAAGATATGCGGCAGGAACGACCACCAGAGCGACATCATCGCGGGCGCGAGGAGGGCGTAGACGGTAGTAGACCACAGGGCGACGCGGTCATCGCAAAAGCCGCGCAGCGACAGGTAGGCGAGTGGAAAGAGGCCGAGCGCACCGAAAAAAGCGTCCCCGAACTCTACGAGGCTCTCCGGAGTGATCGGCAGCAGGCGAAAGGGCAGCAGCAGGACGTAGAGCGCCGGTGGATAGGGGAAGTCTATGCCGCGATGCCGCGACAGCAGCAGGACGGTTCCACGGATGACGTCGTCTTCACGATTCACATGAAAGCCGAGGTCGCCGACCATCGAATCCGGGTAGAGGCGCCCGAGGTAGCGTAGTGTGAAGAGCCCAAAGAAGAGCAGGGCAACCTGGTTCAGAAGGCGCGGCTGCGGCATAACGCCAAGGCGCGGGGTGAAACGGCCTGCGAGCGCATGGAGCGCTAGTGCGAGGACAAGTGCCCAGGCGAGGGCAGCCAGAGCGGGCACGGCGGCCAGGGCAAAGCGCAGGCGATCCGTCCCATAGGCAGCCAGCAGCAGAAAGCAGACCCCGACGCCAAGCGCCGAGGCAACGCTCCGGCGCGGACCCCAGCGCCGGAGCGGCAGCCAGAAGACCGGAAATGCGATGAGGGGCCAGAACGATTGGATCGGGAGTGCCGCGATCCGCTGGTCGAGCGGAGTTCCAGCGGCAACCTGGACGATCGCCACGTCCCGGAACGGAACGCCGAGCGTGCGCGGGTCGTTCGGAGGCGTCCAAGTCGGCGCCGAGATGCCAAGATCGACGCGGCCGCGCCGAATACCTCCGGCCGGCACCAGCAAACGTACCATCCGCTCGCTCCGCACCATCGGGAACACCGCAAGCGGCGCAGGACCGTCCCGCACCGCGACCAGTCCCGTGTCGTGCCGCGGATTCGCGGTCGTAGGCAAGAGCCGTATCTGGAAGATGAACGGAGCACGCGGAAGGCCCACCAGATCGATATGCGAATCGGCCCGCGTCCAGCGGTATGGCATACCCGCGGCCACCTCGGCAGTGTTCCAGCCCACGACGAACGGGAGATCGGCGCGGGGGCCATCCTCGCGACCGAGATCGATCCGGTAATCAAGCGGCCGCTGTCCCAGCAGGATCATGCCGGCAGCAAGTAGCGCAAGCAGCGCAAGCAGAGGAAGCTCCGTAAGCGGACGCAGCCAGGCGCCAAAGAGCATTACGGTGCGGTTCGATCGAACTGTCACGGAGCGCGATTATACCAGCTAGCCCGTGAGGCTGTGGTAGCCGCGCGTCATCCCGCAGGGAGTATACGTGCGGGATGCCCAACCTCTGAACCGAGCCTAACGGCAGAGAAGGCGAAGCTCTCGGCGCTCGCGCTGGCTTTCGGGGGCGGACTCGGGAACTCCGCGGGGGATAGCTCTACGATATGGCCACCCGCTACTCTTTGCCGGCGCTGCCCTGGCTCGTCTTGGCGGCCCTCGGCACGGTGGTTGCGGTGGGACTGGCCGTGCTCGACCGTGCAAGATTCGGTGGCACCGCTCGCCACGAGGTTGTCGGGGTGCCGGAGGCGGTACAAAAGGCATAAAACGTAAAACGTCCTCTGCTGCTTCAGAAGGACGTTTTACGTTTTATGCTTCAAGCTACGCCGTCTGGTCCTTCAGCGTCTTGAGCTTCTTCCCGATCGCATCCAGCAGCGTATCGTAGGATTTTGCAAAGGCCGCCACGCCATCATCCTGCAGCTTCTGCATGACCGCCTCCATGTTGATGCCTTTGGCTCCAAGCTTATCGAGTACCTGCTGTGCCTGGTCCAGATCGCGGGTCAGATTCGGCTGAACGTGACCGTGATCCTTGAAGGCCGTCACCGTCTGCGGCGGCATCGTATCGACTGTCTCAGGACCGATGAGAGCTTCGACGTAGAGGACATCGCTATACTCAGGATTCTTGGTACTGGTGGATGCCCACAGGAGGCGCTGCGGCCGCGCGCCTTTAGCGCGAAGCGCCTCGAAGTGGGCACCGTGGAAGATTTCCTCGTAGATCTTGTAGGCCGCTTTCGAGTTCGCGATGGCGGCCTTGCCCAGCAGCCCACGTAGTTCTTCCTGCTCGGCCTTGTCCTGAGCCGCCGTGATCTTTTCCTCCAGCATCTTGTCGACGGCGACGTCGATCCGGCTCACAAAGATACTGGCAACCGAGGCCACGCGAGCGATGTCTTGATCACGCGACACGCACTGCTCGAGGCCCGACAGGTACGCGTCGGCAACCTCGCGGTAGTTATCCAGGGAGAAGAGCATCGTGATATTGACGTTGATGCCTTCGCCGATCAGCGCCCGAATCGCAGGAATACCCTCGGGCGTCGCGGGGACCTTGACCATGATATTCGGCCGTTTGAGCGCTGCCCAGAGCTGGCGCGCCTCCTGCAGGGTTGCCGCGGTATCGTGCGCCAGGGTGGGAGAAACCTCGATACTGACGTAGCCGTCCAGGCCCTCGGTCCGCTCGTAGGTCGGGCGTAACATGTCGGCCGCGTGCCCGATGTCCTGCAGTGCGAGCGTCTGAAAGGCCTGAAAAGGCTCTGCGCCCTCGGCGGCCAGCTGGCGCATCCCGTCGTCGTAGTCGACGCTTCCCGCCATTGCTTTTTCGAAGATGGTGGGATTCGACGTAATCCCGACAATGCCCTCGTCCAGAAGCTGCTGGAGCTCCCCCGAGGCAATCATCCCGCGCCGGATGTTGTCATACCAGACGCTCTGGCCCTGGGTCGAAAGCTCTAGAAGAGGATTTGCCACTGCTGTCGTCGCCATACCATTATCTCCTCGCTCGGGGCGGCTCTCAAGAGCCGATCAGATCCCGACACAAGGCATAATAACACTGGATGAGGCACCGTGCAGGATAATCGGCGCATCTCCTACGGCGTCGCGGTCGTCGCAGTCGTCGGCGTGCTTTCGGGTGAGGGCGTAGGAGTCGCGACAATCGTGACTTTGACCCGCGGATCGGCGGGGGCAACAACCTGAAGTCCGTCGGGATGCGTAATGCGGACGGGAAGCGTGAAGGTGCCCGGTCCGAGGCCCGTCAGATCGACCGTCGCGACGATATCTCCGGACTTGAGATGGTTCAGCCGATCAAAGGGACCGTCCAGCGTCAGTTGCAGAGCAGTCGGCTCAGCAGTTGCAGTCAGGCCTGGGCTAAGGCCGGAAGGCGATACGGAGACGAGCAGGGGAAGCTGCGATGGCACGGCGATCGGCACGATCCCCACCCGCACCTGCACCTGCACCACGGCCGGCCGGGTGATAACGTTCGACAGGCGCTCCAGTCCAACCGAACGGGTGATAGGACGCGTAAGTCCGTTGAGGTCGATCGGCTCGGTGTGAATCGTCCCGGTTATCGCACCGGAGGTAAAGACCCGGATCGTCTTGGGATTCCAGTCGATACTTCCCACTGCATAGCCCTGGGCAGGCTGGCCACGCAGATCGGGCACAACTGACACTTGCTGCTCCTCTACCTGGGCCGCGATCGGCACCTGTACCGAGACGCGCTCCGGCGTGAGCGTCACACCCTCTACCGGCGTCCCGCCTGCTTCGACCGCCTTGAGAGGCACGGTGGTCGAGATGTCGCCGGTCTGGCCCTGAAGGCTGACCTGACCGATCGCGCCGACGACGCGTCGTACAAGCTCTTCCGGACCACGCACCGAAGCCTCGCGCGCGCCCTGGATTAGGTGGCCAACTGAGAACGAGAAAGGTGGCAGGCCGTCTGACGTAACGGTAATCGGCACCGTAGTTACGAGCTCCCGCGCCAGTCGCAGGGTGAGCTCGGCCGGCGACTTACTTCGCACGCGCGCGAAGCGCGGCCCATCCGCGACGATAGGCACGCGATTTACCCCAGGCTTCCCGTCCTCAAGCTGTGCCGTGGCATGGAAATCGTTCGGGCTTAGATTCTGGATATCCTGCGAGGGCCCGATGATGGAAAGGGTCGTCGTAGCCGTGAACGCCTCCGGTAGGCCGGTCTCTGCGTTGACGACGATTATCCCCTCCTTGAGGCCAACCAGATCGACCGGCGCAATAATCTGCCGGGCGGCATTTGGATTCGTCGTGAAGGAAACGTAGGTCCATAGTGTTAGCGCGAGCAGGAGTCCGAGACCAAACTGCGCGCCGTAAATACGCATCCTGCTCATGCCATGACTTCTTCGAGTGGCACATCGAGGAGCTCGGCCAGCAGCCGTCGCAGGCGCGCCTCATTAAGATGGCGCACGATACGGCCGTTGTTCGCGACCGAGATGCCCCCCGTCTCCTCCGAGACGACGAGCGCCAGGGCGTCGGATTGCTCGCTAATGCCAAGCGCTGCGCGATGGCGGGTGCCATACCGCGTGGTGCCCAGGATATTTTCGCTGAGGGGTAGAACCACGTTCGCCGCGAGGATACGCCCGGCACGCACAATAACGGCCATGTCATGGAGAGGGGCATTGGTAAAAAAGATATTGAGCAACAGGAGGACCGAGAGCCGGGCGTCGAGGATCACGCCACGATCGGCATATTCCTGCAGGCCCGTGTTGCGCTCGATGACGATCAGGGCACCGGTCTGGCGCTGCGAAAGCTGCACCACCGCTCGCACGAGCAGGTTGATTGTAGCAGCCATGTCGCCAGTGTGATTGGCGAACGGACGCCGCGCGAGGATGTCGCCCGTGCGGCCGAGGGACTCGAGCGCGCGCCGCAGCTCGGGCTGGAACAAGACCGGGATCGCAACGAAGAGCGCCGGCTGGACGGCATTGCGCAGGAGCCAGCGCAAGGTAGGCAGCGGTAGAACCGACCCGATCGTCAGCGCTGCGACCAGCAGCACGATAACGCCACGCAGAAGCTGCACGGCACGGGTTCCCCGGATGACGTCAAGCAGCCACCAAAAGAGCAGCGCGACCAGCAGAATATCGAGCAGATTGGTTGGGTTGTGAAAAGGATCCAGCCGGTCCCAGAACTGGCTCAGGTCAAGCATTTAGGCCTTCGTAAAGCTGCGTTTCGTCCGTATAGCGTGCCCCATTATAGCGCACGGACTCGATCCATCCTCGGGGCAGCTCTGAGGGATGGCTGATGAAGGGCTGAGGAAAAACCGAAGCGGAGCGCCCCCCAGGGAGCGCTCCGCTGTAGATCTGCCACGGTCTTTAGCTACTGGCCGGGCTCTCCTCGGCCGCCGGAACCAGCTCCGCCGGCGCGCTGCGTTGAATCGTCAGCATATGCTACCGCCGCCCTTTGGAGGGCTTCGACGCGCCCGTCGCCCGGCCGTAGTCGACCCAGGCGCCGGTAGAGCCGCAGCGCCTGGTCATGCTCGCCTACCTGCATCAAAAGCTCCCCCAACTGCTCGAACGCATCAGTATCGCTCGGGTCGAGGGCGATAATCTGGTGCAGCGAGGCGATGGCCGCGTTGAAGTTCTGCGTCTGACGGCAAATCTCGGCGATCCGGTGCTGTTCGGCGAGGGCCGCGTCGCGGCGCCCCGAAAGGATGTGGAGGTTGACAAGCTGCTGCCTGGCCTCGATATCCTCGGGCGACATCGCCACGATGGCATCATATGCGCGATTGACCTCTTCGTGCTTGCCCAGCATCCAGTAAACCTCGGCCGCCTGCTGGAGGGAGACGACCGCGTCACGCGTCTGCCCTGCATTCTTCTGGAGCTGAGCAACCTCCGTCAGTTCGTGCAGGCCGCGCTCGAGCGTGCCGCGCCGGAGCAGGAGATGCGCGAGACGCGCACGCACAGCAATCGTGTTCGGCGCGAGTCGCACGGCCTGCTGCAGCGTTGCGATCGCCAGGTCGAGCTGCTGCCGCTCCTCGTAGGTGTCGGCGAGCTTGTCGAACTGTTCGAGCGCCAGGCGGAGCTTGCCCTGCCGGAAGAAAACGTCGGCCAGGTGGGCGAAAGCTCCGACATCGCCGGGGTCGAGCTGGAGGCAGCGCTTCAACGCTTTGACCGCACTGTCGAGGTCGCCTACCGAGACGAAGGCGGTCGCGATGCGACGCACGAGGTCGATCTCGGAGACCGGTCGCGCAAAAGAATGCGGCGAGACGTTACGCATCGGCTGCTCACCCAGCTTACGCCGCGCCGTCTGCAGCTCGTCGATCGCTTCCTGCGCCTGGCCCTGCGCCAGATAGCTTTCCGCGAGCGCCTGATGCACCAGGACCGGCGCGAGCTGGGGAGCCTGCTCCACGACCAGCAGCCCAAGCGCTTGCTGGAAGGAGAGCATCGCCGAGGCGTGCTGGCCAGCCGACTGCTGGACAAGCCCCAAAAGATAGTGCAGGATCGGCGTGTCGACGATCATCAGGGCCGCCCGGTACTCACCCTGAACGGCCGCGGCGTGCTGGGGCTCGGCGCGTAGCTTCTCGAGCAGCGCCGCGAGTGCGTCCCACATTGCGCGCTCGTTCTGCCCGAGGACGGCCATGGTCAGGTTGATTCGGGCCAGGGCGACCAGATCGGACGGATCGAGCTGAACCGCGCGCCGGAACTGCTCGAGCGCGGCCTCCCACCGCTCCAGCTTGAGCAGCGCCTGGCCATACTCCTTGTAGACCGTCGCGGAAGGCGGGGCCCACGCCAGCACGCGCCGGAACTCCTCGATCGCCCGGTTCGTCTGGCCGATCTTGAAGAGCGTGGCGGCGACCAGCAGCGCCTGCTCGGCTGCCTCCTCGACGCGCCCGGCCTCCCGGAGAAGATCGGACAGCTGCGTGCGTGAGGCGACAGTATCGGGCGAGAGCTCGATCAGCCGGAAATAGACATCAATGGCATCGACCGGACGGCCACGCACGATGTAGGTGTCGACGAGAGTGCGATATTTCAGAAGAGCTTGCTCGGAGCGGCCTTCGCGCTCGTAGAGCTCGCCGAGACGCAGATGCACGGGCAGATAGTCGGGATCAGTACGTATGATCTCGTGGCATGCGTCGACGGCCGCGTTGAGCAGGCCCTGCTCGGTAAAACGGGTGCTGGCCGCGACGTAGCGCTCGGTCGTCTCCAGGCATCCTTTGGTTGGAAGCACGGTCAGAGGCGCAAACGTCGGCTGCTCGACCAGAGGCAGATCCAGGGCAGTGAAGAGATCCACCGGCTGGACCGACGAATCGCCAGGCGTCGGAACTCCGCGGAGGAAGCTGGTCAGGGCGGCCACGGCGCCCCAGACCTGGGTCGACGCCGGCGCCGGTACAGGCGCGAAGCCGACCACCTGGTCTGCCGGCAGCGCACCGGTGCCCATCAGGCGCAGCTTAGCGAACATCGAGCGCTCGGTCAGCTCTTGCGCGCGCGCCTTGAACTGATCGGCCAACTCCTTTCCCCAACGCTTGCCTTGAAAGAAGCCTGCGAGCGTGCCATAGAGTGAGGCAGCGCGTGAGAGCTCGCCGAGCTCGGCATAGCACTCCGCGGTGGCCCGGTACATAGCGATCTGGTCGTCGGCCTCGGCCCGACCGACCGACTCGAGGTCGACAAGACGAACGGTGTGCTCGAAGGCCGCGGCCGCCTCGCGGAGTTGGCCGCTCGCTTTCAGCGACTCGCCCAGGGCATAGTGGGCCGACACACCATATTCGTCGCTGGCACTTGCCTGGCGCAGCGCTTCGACGGCACGCTCGTGCTCGCCGCGCTCCTGCAGCAGAATGCCCAGACCATAATGAATATCGGCCCGGTCGGCGCCAAGGGCGAGGGCCTGCTCGTACGAGCGTAGTGCGGCCGTCCCATCGCCGGTCGACTGCTGCTGGCCGGCGCGGGCGATAAGCTGGTCGATCTGGAGCTGTGGATCATACGGCGTCGGGGCCGGGACCGACGGTGAGGCAGCAGGCTGCGCCTGAAGCGACCGGTCTACGAAAGACGGGATAGAGTCCGCTTCGATCGCCGGCTCGGCGGAGGATGATACCGATCGCAGCTCGGCCAGCAACAGTCGAGCAGCTCGATTTTCGGGATCCAGGCCGAGTGCCTCGTCGATCGCTTCTTCGGCTCCGGCAAAGTCTCCGGTCACGTGGCGTGCCCGGGCGATCTCCGTGCACTGCTCGGCGGCGCGCCCATTATCTCCGGCGTCGACATAGAACTCGGCGAGACGCAGCCGCACCGATTCATCCGCGGGCATCAGGCGAACCGCGGCCTCGAACGCCTCCAGCGCATCGGCCATCCGGTGCCCACGCGCGCTTTGCTCGCCGATCTCGATCAGGACCGGGGCCGCCTGATCGAGGGCTCCGGCGCCTTCGTAGGCACGGGCGAGATAGGCAAGGGTAAACGGATCGCCGCCACGGCGCTTGCGCAACTCCTCGAAGAACTGGGCGGACTGGGCATATTTCTGGTTGTGGTAGAGCGCCACGGCGACCGCGCTCCGAGCATCGAGGTCTTGCGGAAACTCCTGCACGGCGCGGACGGCATCACGGAGCGCGTCCGGCCATGCTTGACGCTGGATAGCGGCGCGGCTGCCTTCCAGTGCACGTTCAAATATTGCGCGGTTGCCAGGCATCAATCAGCCTCCGAAAAAAGCGACGAAGCGAGCGCGACGGGATCGAGGCCAGTCTACCGCGTATCGCGGGGGGACTCCAGGGACCTGCGTCCTGATCCGGTATATACCATCTGGTTGGGTAGTATAGGGAAGCACTGCCAGCGGATGATGGGCACGGATTGAACGGATTAGCCCGTCGCAAGCTGTTCAACACCGAGAGGGCACCATCGCCGAATCCGCTGACCGTGCTCCCCTGTCATCGCTGCTATAATCTGTCGAGGCGGACCGAACATCCGCACGTTACACGCGTGGACGGTGTGTCAGGCAGTGTGCCGATCATACAAGGCGCCCGCATAACCGTGCGCCCCATTGCCCAGATGTATCGCCTGTGTGATGCGGTAGAGGAGATCGTGCGAAGCTATCCGTTCGCAGCCCTCTGCTGATGGCGAGAACCTCAGTCTCTTCGCCGGCGCTGGTTGGTGCCGGCTGCTGGGAGTAAACGATGGGAATGCGGCAGATAACGATCGACGTACCGGAAACGGTGCTCCTGGCGGAAAAGGCCGACGAGGCGGCGTTGGCACGTGAACTGCCGATCTTAGCGGCGGTCAAACTCTATGAACTCGGCCGGCTTTCGTCCGGTCGAGCCGCCGAACTGGCCGGCATGACGCGCATCGAGTTCCTGCTAGCCCTCGGACGCTACAACGTTTTCCCGCTCGAAGCTGAGCTCCACGACCTCGAGGCTAGGGGTGGCTGACGCCATTAGCAATACCTCGCCGCTGCTCTACCTCTACCCTATCGGCGCTTTAGCCTGGCTGGAAAGGATATTTGGTGCGGTATGGATCCCGAATGCAGTTGCGCTCGAAGCAGTTGCGCTCGAATTGGAACACGGCCGGCAGGCGGGCTTTGACGTACCAGTGCCGGATAGTTATAGCTGGCTTCATCGGGTGGAGCCAGTGGCTGTGCCGTCAGAGTGGGCAGCCCTCGATCTGGGACCCGGTGAACTGGTGGCTATGGCGCTCGCATTGGAGAACCCGGCTCATGTGGTGCTCCTGGACGACGGACGTGCACGACGCATTGCCCAGACCGCTGGGCGGAGCAGTGCCTCATCCGTTCAATCCGTTCCCATCATCCGCTGACAGTGCTCACGGGTAGAAACTAAGCCAATCGCCAAGCCCGTGCGACGACGGCTTTGATTGCACGCGCTAAGAGCGGAAGGTACTGCTGCAAAACGACCGCGATGCCCGTGCTCCTCCCAGTTCTGTGCCATGGCAACGTGTGCTAGACTGCTGCCGTGCTGAGGCGTACCGGCGGTGGAGCACGCGTGGGCACGTAGGATGACACTAGAGAGTACGATTCAGGTTCCTGATAGACGCGGCCGTAGGAAAACCATGATGAGCGATACGATGGCGACGACGGCGCGGCGGTGGACGCTGGCCGACCTGGAGCGGCTGCCGGACGACGGCAGCCGCTATGAGATTATCGATGGGAAGCTCGTGACGACTGCACCGCACGTCTGGCATCAGGTTGTGGTAGGAGCTGTAGTCACAGCACACTCCGGATGTGGAGCGATCAGACCGGGGCGGGTCTGATGATCCTCGGTCCCGGGGTGATCATTTCTCCTATAGACGCGGTGATCCCGGACGTGGTGTGGGCGAGCCGGGAGCGCTTCGCGGAAATCCTGGGCGAGGATGGCAAGCTGCACGGCGCGCCGGAGCTCGCCGTCGAGGTGATCTCACGAGGCACGGCCAACGCGGAGCGCGACCGGGTGACCAAGCGGGTGCACTACGGCGCCTGGGGCGTGCAGGAATACTGGATCGTGGACCGCTTCGCGCGCACGGTCGCGGTCTACCGACTGGCGGAGGGCGTGCTGGAGTTGATCGGGACGCTGGGCGAGGCGGACGCGCTGGCCTCGCCGCTGTTGCCGGGGTTCTCGGCACAGGTGGCCACGCTCTTCGCGGATCTGCCCCCGGCCTTAGGGGTGGATGCCATTACCTCTGGATAACTTCGAGCAGGTGGCCTATGCCGAGCCGCTGGCCCCTCGTGCCGCGGCGGCCCGGCGTGACCGCATCACGACGAATGATGCGACGGCACTTGAGGCAGCCTTATGGCGTGTACGGGGAAGACCGGGCCTCGCCGTGTAGGGAGCGCTTGGACCTCTCCGGCCGGCGCTCATCCCACGACCAGCAGGTGTACCATCGAGCCGAGCGCTGATCGGCCCACGATTCTACGGAAAGCCCCCGCCGCGGCGAAACTCCCGCAGGTTGCCTGACACCATGGTCCCCCATGCGCAATGCATGCAGCGGCCAACCGCAGGTCGTATGGACCGATCATCGACCCGGTTGACGCGAGCTCGGCCCATAGCTGCGCGTGGATGCGCGCCGTTGGCAGATCGATAGGGAGCAGGGGGAAACGCGCCAGGACTGCTTCCACGATTATGCCATTTCGGGAGCAAACTGACAATGCGATGGTCAGAAAGGCTGCGCCGGAGGCACATTCTTGGAGGGATGCGGGGACGCTACTTGCCGAGGAGGAAGAGGATCAGCGCCTTCTGGGCATGCAGACGGTTCTCGGCCTGCTCGAAGACAACGGACCGCGGGCCGTCGAGCACCGCGGCGGCCACTTCATCGCCACGGTGGGCAGGGAGGCAGTGCATGAAAATTGTCTCTGGCTTGCCCGTGGCCGCCAGCAGCCCCTCGGTCACCTTATAGGGCTCAAAGATAGCCGCGCGGGCCTCCTGTTCGCTCTCCTGGCCCATCGAAGCCCAGACATCGGTATAGACCACGTCCGCACCAGCGGCAGCCTCCGCGGCATCGGTCGTAACGGTGATCTGTGCGCGGTTGCATCCAATCAATGCGCGTGACTGCTCGACGATCGCGGGATCGGGGGCATAGCCTTCAGGGCCGGCGACGGCGATACTGGTGCCGAGCAGCCCCCCCATCAGGAGCAGCGAGTGGGCAACGTTGTTGCCGTCCCCGATAAATGCGATCTTACGTCCCTTGAGATCGCCGAAATGCTCCACGAGGGTCATGAAGTCCGCCAGGGCCTGGCAAGGATGCTCGCGATCGGAGAGCGCATTGATCACCGGAACACTGCTGGCACACGAAAGATCGACTACGGTGCCGTGGGCGAAGACGCGTGCTGTGATGATCTGGACCCAGCGCGATAGATTGCGCGCGACGTCGCCCGCAGGCTCGCGCTGCCCAAGCTGGATATCGGCGGGGCCGAGGTAAACGGCATGACCGCCGAGCTGCGTCATGCCGGCTTCGAAGGTGGTGCGCGTGCGGAGTGACGGCTTCTCATAGATTCCGGCAAGGGTAGCGCCGCGTAACTTCTTCGAGGGCCTGCCGCGCTTGAGCCATTTCGCCTTCAGTTTGCAGGCGCGATCGAGCATCTCGAGCGTCTCGTCCCGCGAGAGATCGGCAACGCCCAGGTAGTGGCGTACGGTCATGAGTGTCCTTCCTTCAATAGTCGCAATAACGGCATCAGCGCGCCCGTGAGCGCCAGAGGCTACCACGGGTCTTCCGGTAGTCAGGCGCCAGCACGGCCAGCACACCGCAATATTCCTGATCGCTCATCCGCGACTGTAGTGGTGGATCGATTTCCTCCAGCGCCAGGTTGGTGGTGATCACGGTCGGCAACTGAGCGTTATAGCGGTAGTTGAGAATCTGATAGAGCTTTTCCTTGGCCCAGGCGGTCGCGGACTGCGCGCCGAAGTCGTCGAGGATCAGGAAGGGCGCGGCGCGCACTTCGTAAAAGACCTTGTCATAGGTGCCCGAGCCGTCGCCGCCGAAGGACGCGCGCAGAGCGTCAAGCAGATCGGGCGTTACGATGAAGAGCGTCGGCAGGCCGCGCTGCAGCCGCTCGTTGGCCATCGCCGCGGCCAGGTGTGTCTTGCCGCAGCCGTGGATGCCCAGCAGCACAAGCCACTTGCGCTGCTGCGGGTCCATGACAAAGTTGCGCACGACGCCGTGAACGTGGCCGAGGTTGACCGACTGGCCGCCGTTGCGCTGCTCGAAGCGGCGGCTATCCTCCGGGGAATAGGGCTGCACGTTAAAGGTCTCAAAGGTCATGCGACGAATAAGATCGAAGCTGAGACCCATCAGCCGGTTGACGACCTCGGAGGCGTAGCCGACCACCGCGACCACGCGGCTGATCTCGGGATCGGTGAGCCGCGAGCGGATCCGGCCGTCGAAGCTATCCATCAGCTTGGCCGTGGTAATCACCGTCGGCAGCTTGGCATTGTAACGATGGGCCAGGATCTG
>JBBSGA010000061.1:0-23192 GCA_038254585.1 Chloroflexales bacterium
CGCCGTGGGGCTGCGCGCCGCCCTGCCGTATTTGCTGCTCGAGTTCGGCCTGCTTATGACAAGTGCCGTGATCGCCCAGGCGCGGCGGCTGATCGAGCACGTCGTCCACGCACGTGTCGACTTCACGGTGAGCTCCGAGATCATCCGCAAGGCGCTCGCGCTCGACCTGGAGGCCTTCGAGAATCCCGCGTTCTACGACCAGCTTCAGAACGCGCGTCGCGAAGGCGGCGACCGCGCGCTCCAGAGCATCAACACCAGCTTTTCGCTGATCCAGAATAGCCTGACGCTGCTCTCGTTCGCGGTGATCCTCCTCGCCTTCAGCCCGCTCGTCGCGGCGATTCTCGTGGTCGCAACGGTGCCGGCCTTCATCGCGCAGACGCGTACCAGCAAGCTCTACTTCCGGCTGCTGACCTGGCGGGCGCCCGAGGCGCGGCGCATGCAGTACATCGAGCACCTGCTCACCGTCGACAGCAGCGTCAAGGAGGTCAAGCTCTTCGGGCTGGGCGAGCCGCTGCTCGAGCGCTACCAGAAGCTATTCTGGACCTTCTACCGCGAGGATACCGCCCTGGCGGTGCGCCGCAGCCGCACGAGCGTGCTGTGGGGGCTGGTCAGCTCCGGCAGCTACTACGCCGCCTACGCCTACATCGTGTGGCGCACGCTGGCCGGCACGATCACGCTTGGCGACATGACGCTCTACCTTGCGCTCTGCCGCCAGAGCCAGGGGTCATTCCAATCGCTCCTCGGCGGCCTGGGCGATCTCTACGAAGGCGGGCTCTTCCTCAACAATCTCTTCGAGTTTCTCGGCCTGCAGCCGCGCATGCGTGCACTGCGCGACGGGCGCCCTGTGCCGCATCCGATCCTCCGCGGCATCGAGTTCCAGGGTGTCTCGTTCCGCTACCCCGGCCGCGAGGAATGGGCGCTGCGCGACGTCGACCTGCGCATCGCGCCCGGCGAGAAGCTGGCGCTGGTCGGCGCCAACGGCGCGGGCAAGACGACGCTGATCAAGCTTCTGACGCGGCTCTACGACCCGACCGAAGGCCGTATCCTGCTCGACGGCGTCGACCTGCGCGACTACGACCTGCAGGACCTGCGCGCGCGCATCGGGGTAATTTTCCAGGATTTCGTGCGCTACCAGGCCTCGGTCCGTGAAAACATCGGCTTCGGCCAGATCGACGCCCTGGACGACACGGCCCGGCTGGAGTCGGCGGCCGAGCGCGGCGGTGCCGACGAGGTGGTGGCGAGCCTGCCGGGCGGCTTCGACGCCATGCTCGGCCGCTGGTTCGACAAGGGCAACGAGCTCTCGGGCGGCCAGTGGCAGAAGATCGCCCTGGGCCGCGCTTTCATGCGCGACGGCGAGGTGCTGGTGCTGGACGAGCCGACGGCGGCGCTCGACGCCGAGCGCGAGTACGAGATCTTCCAGCGCTTCCGTGCCCTGACCGCGGGCAAGATCGCGCTGTTGATCAGCCACCGCTTCTCGACCGTGCGCATGGCCGATCGCATAGCGGTATTGGAGGGCGGCCGTCTGGCCGAGCTCGGCACGCACGCCGAGCTGCTGGCCCATGGCGGGACGTACGCGCGGCTCTTCAATCTACAGGCGGAGGGCTACCGGTGAAGAACCGGGCGTATGCGAAAGCGGGTAATCTTAACAGCGGGGCCACCGATTGAAATCGGCGTGTCTGTGTTGAAGCTCACCACATAGGAGGATTTCTAAGATGAAGACCGCTACCACCGTCGCACAAATGCTGATCCGCATCGTAGGGCTGATCTTGATCGTCCTGGGCGTTGCCTTCTGGACCGGCAATGCCCGGGGCCTGGTGTCGGTGCACATGCTGCTCGGCGTCGTCCTCGTGCTCGCGCTCTGGACGCTCGCCTTTCTGGGCGTTCGGGCAGGCGTCAATTGGGGCCTCGTCGTCCTGGCCGTGCTGTGGGGCTTGCTGGTCGCGGCCCTGGGTATGGTACAGGTCCGCCTGCTGCCGGGGAGCCTGCACTGGATCATCCAGGTCCTGCACCTACTGATCGGCCTCGCGGCGATGGGCCAGGGCGAAGCGCTGGCCGCGCGCATCAAGAGCCGGCAGGCTGCCGGCACTAGCGGCGAGCAGGCGCTCGCCGCGGGAGGCAGGTAAGATGGCAGAGACAACGATCAACCGGCCGTTCCGCTTCGGCGTCGTGGCCGCTCAAGCCCGTTCGGGCCACGAATGGCTAGCGCTCGGGCGCCAGGCCGAGCAGCTGGGCTACGCCACGCTGCTGGTACCCGACCGGGTCGGTCCGCTGCTGTCGCCGATCCCGGCGCTCGCCGCCGCGGCTGCCGCGACCAGCTCCCTCCGCATCGGCACCTTTGTACTGGTCGGCGGCTGGCGCAACCCCGTGCTCGTAGCCCAGGAGGCCGCGACGCTCGACTTCCTGTCGGGTGGGCGCTTCGAGCTGGGACTCGGCGCAGGGACGAGCGAGGCCGATTTCCGGCAGATCGGCATGCCGGTCGACCAGCCGGGCGTCCGCATCGAGCGGCTGGCCGAGACGCTCAGCATCGTCAAAGCGCTCCTCGGCGGCCAGGAGGTGAACTACCAGGGAGCGCACTACACCGTGGCCGGAGTGCAGGGCTACCGGCAGGTGGTCCAGAAGCCGCTGCCGCCGATCCTCGTCGGCGGCAGCGGCAACCGGCTGCTGGCGCTGGCTGCCCGCGAAGCCGACATCATCAGCATGGGCACCGCGAAGGACGACCTGAGCGAAGGAGCCCTGGCCGATCGCGTCGACCGGGTGCGCCAAGCGGCCGGAGAGCGCTTCGGGCAGATCGAGCTCAGCATCAACCTGATGGCGGTCCTGGGCGACGAGCCGCCGAGCGAGATGCTCCGCCAGCGCGTGCGGGGGCTCTTCGGGGTGGAGCTGGAGCCACTGGCCGAATCCGGCTCGCCCTTCGTCGTAACCGGCAGTACGGACGAGATATGCCGCCAGCTCGAGCAGCGGCGCGAGCGCCTGGGGATCTCGTATGTCACGCTCCCGGCCGACCTCATGCAGACGTTCGCTCCGGTCGTCGAGCGTCTGGCGGGGCACTGACGGTAGATAAGATCGGCCTACCTAACCAGCCAGGGGGTCGCTTCGATACACTGGGATGCAGCATCGCAGTTCCGGATCGACGGGCGCCGCTCCAAGCGCCTGCAGGCGCTCATTGATCGCTGGGTGCGCGATGCCCACCATTAAGCGCACTCCTACCCCGAGGAGCCATGGGCGTGGCCGGTTTACTGAGCAGCGTCTGCTGTTGTAACGCCTTGTTCCTGCAACCTGGCGATGTCCTTGGTTGGCGCACTCCCGAAGAAGCGGTGGTATTCTCTGCTAAACTGCGACGCGCTGAGATACCCTACGTGGCGACTCGCAGTACCAGCGTCCATCATTGTCGATAACATGAGCCGCCGCGCCTCTTGAAGCCGCAGCACCTTTTGGTACTGCAAGGGACTCATTGACGTGACGGCCTTGAAGTGTTCGTGGAATGAGGAAACACTCATGTGCACCACCTCGGCCAGCTCTTCGACGTTCATGGGCTGGGAGAAATTGGCGCGCAGCCAATCTACTGCTTTCGCGACCCTGGACACACTTGATTCCGCATGACCGATCTGGGCCACTCGGCCACCAGTGGGGCGAGCAGCTCGGCATCCCCAGCGTCTGCCATCAACTCGACCAACCGTGTTGCAGCATTGACGATGCTCACATTGGACTGACCGATGTACACGGCGCGCTTCTGCTGAACCTGAGGCAGACCGTAGGGATACACCCTCAAGGCCAGCTCGACAATCTTGTGCGGGTCAAGATCCAGCTTGAGACAGAGGAACGGCTCGGCGTGGCTGGCCTGCGTGACCTGGGCAGCCACAGGCAGATCGACGGAGAAA
The DNA here is from genome assembly GCA_038254585.1 of Chloroflexales bacterium. GTDB lineage: Bacteria > Chloroflexota > Chloroflexia > Chloroflexales > Kallotenuaceae > JBBSGA01. The sequence continues at coordinate 3,879 of JBBSGA010000061.1, forward strand.
ATGATCATCCGCGCCGCGTCGTACTCGTAGACCTCCTGTCCCAGCAGCACGCTCTTCGCTCCTTGCGCCACGATGCACAAGGCAGGTCGCTGCATGGCATGCGCCAGACCGGTGTTCGTGCGCGAACGGCGCACGGCGTACACTCCGGGGACGCGGAGCTCAAAGCTCCCGTCGGACGGGGCGTGAGCGGTGATCAGACGTGCCAGGCTGCGCGTGTCTGGTTCGCTCAGCCCCACGACGGCGTCTACTTGCGGGAGAGGCGAGGGGTTGTCAAGAGCCTTCAACATAGGCATCCGGTCAGGTGGAAGACTCTCGTGTCGAGACGATCTCCGTTGCAATCATTATAGCGCTCACGGAGGTAGGCCGGCCCGACGAGAACGCCAGATGCATGATCACCTCGATCAATTCATCTGCCGGCGCCTATGACAAACCAGACTTTGCGCAGAGTTGCCGCCTGACTGCGCCCTTATTCAGCCCTGGTATTGTTCGTCGCTGACCTTCTCCATCCAGTCGACAGCCTTGCCGTCGAGCTGCTCCTGAATGGCGATATGCGTCATGGCCGTAGTCGCCGTGGCGCCATGCCAATGCTTCTCGTCCGGCGGGAACCAGACCACGTCGCCCGGCCGGATGTCCTCGATAGGGCCGCCCCAGCGTTGTGCGAGACCGCAGCCAGCCGTCACGAGCAGGGTCTGACCCAGCGGGTGGGTGTGCCATGCAGTGCGGGCACCGGGCTCGAACGTGACGCTGTTGCCGGCCGCGCGTGCCGGATCTTGCGCCTGAAACAGTGGATCAATGCGTACGGCGCCAGTGAAATATTCCGTCGCCCCTTTTCCGGACGGCTGCGAACCGCTTCGCTTGATCTCCATTGTCTTTCTCCTTGCTTTACAGAGGACTTAACGACCGACACCCGCAGTGGCATTGCGAGCGTGTATGGAATTGTACGGGTCAACGTAAGGCAATGCTTGCCTGAAACTCCGAAGTCCTGGCCCGATCCTCGCTCCTGCATCAGCTGCAGCGCCATTTCAATGCCTTCATTATGGTTGTTGTGGTCGACGAGTGAGCGGCTCACCACTTGATCGCTGTTTCGCAGAGTATCGGAGGATCTGGCAACAACTTTACACAAATAGGCAAACATTAGAAACGTCAGCGAACTATAGTATGCGGAGAAGAGCCTGCTGATGGTACCTCGGAGGAGAAGCTATGCAGAAGCGCAAACTTGGAAACAGCAACTTAGAAGTCTCGGCCCTCGGGCTGGGCTGCATGAGCATGAGCGGCGGCTACAGTCTGTTGCCGGACAGGCAGGAGATGATCGCACTGATTCGTGCGGCCGTCGAGCGCGGCGTCACCTTCTTCGACACCGCCCAGGTCTACGGTCCGTTCACGAACGAGGAGCTGGTGGGCGAAGCCCTCGCCCCCTTCCGGGACCAGGTCGTCATCGCCACCAAATTCGGCCACGATTTCGGTCCTAATGGGGAGAATCGGGGCCTGAACAGTCGGCCCGAGTACATCAAGCAGATGACCGAGGGCTCACTCAAGCGACTCCGAGTCGAGGCGATTGACCTCTTCTATCAACACCGTGTTGACCCGGACGTGCCCATCGAAGAGGTGGCGGGGGCAGTGTAGGAGCTGATTCAGGAAGGGAAGGTCAAGCACTTCGGCCTCTCCGAAGCAGCCGCGCAGACGATTCGTCGTGCCCACGCGGTGCAGCCGGTCACGGCCGTCCAGAGCGAGTATTCCCTGTGGTGGCGACGCCCCGAGGAGGAGGTGCTGCCCACATGTGAAGAACTTGGGATTGGATTCGTCCCTTTCAGCCCGCTGGGCAAGGGCTTCCTCACGGGCAAGATCGACGAGAACACCGCGTTCGACAGCACCGACATCCGCAGCAGGATCCCCCGCTTCACGCCGGAGGCGCGGAAGGCGAACCAGGCCCTGGTCGATCTGCTTGGCAAGGTCGCAGAACAGAAGAATGCGACCCCTGCTCAGATAGCGCTCGCCTGGCTGTTGGCTCAGAAGCCACGGATCGTTCCAATCCCAGGCACCCGGAAGCTGAAGCGTCTGGAAGAGAACCTCGGAGCAGCTGCAATTGAGCTTACGTCTGACGATCTCCGTGAGATCGAGCACGCTGCATCACAGATCACGGTGCAAGGAGCCCGGTACCCGGAAAACCTGGAACGACAGACCAATCGTTGAGCGGGCGAGAAGGTGGTTCCTCGGAAGGTGGTTCCTCGGATTGGTTTACCTTAGCTCGCCGATTCGGTACTCGCGCTCGGCGTCGGCCGGGTGCCGGACGGTCCGGCAGACAGGGAGAACAAGATGCAAATTACCAAGAACTCCATCGCGACCAATGCGGGGCTGAGCGCCTGGTTCACGGGCACGGTTTTCATTGACACGGTCGCAACGCCGTCAGGACAGTCGCGTCTGTCGGCGAGCAGTGTCCACTTCACGCCAGGCGCCCGGACGGCGTGGCAAACCCACCCCAACGGCCAGACGATCTACGTCACCGAGGGCATCGGCCTGTGTCAGCGTCGCAGCGGGCCGATCGAGGTCATTCGCCCCGGTGACCGCGTGTTCTTCGAGCCCGGCGAGGAGCACTGGCACGGCGCAGCCCCCGACCGCTTCATGACCCACCTCGCGATGCAGCAGGTCGACGACGCAGGGAACGCCGTGACCTGGGGCGAGCACGTCACCGACGACGAGTACGGCCGGCACCCCGGGTGACCACGGAGAGCACGGCGAGGCAATCAATGGCAACCATACTGAATCTTCCATGACGCGGCGCATCGATCTCGCCTGATCCTTCCGATCATCGAACGGTGAATGTGCCATGTTGATGAAGACGCCCTACCACGGTAACCTCAAGGACGGTTTGAACGCAGGTGATGGAAAGTGAGGAAGATCACATGGAGTACACGAAGCTAGGAAACACCGGCATGGATGTGTCTCGCATCTGCCTCGGTTGCATGGGGTTCGGCGACGCGGAGCATTGGCTCCACAAATGGGTGCTCGACGAGGAAAACAGCCGGCCGGTCATCAAGAAAGCCCTCGAGCTGGGGATCAATTTCTTCGATACCGCCAACGTCTATTCCATTGGGAAGAGTGAGGAGATCCTCGGCCGTGCTTTGAAGGACTTCGCGCAGCGGGACGAGGTCGTCATCGCCACCAAGGTGCACGGCAAAATGCACGACGGACCGAATGGCGCCGGGCTATCGCGTAAGGCGATCCTGAGCGAGATCGACAAAAGCCTGCAGCGGCTTGGGACGGAGTACGTGGACCTCTACCAGATCCATCGCTGGGATTACCAAACCCCCATCGAGGAGACGATGGAAGCGCTGCATGACGTGGTGCGGGCCGGCAAGGCCCGATATATCGGTGCCTCCGCCATGTTCGCGTGGCAGTTCCAGAAGGCGCTGCACGTCGCCGAGAAGCATGGGTGGACCCGCTTCATCTCGATGCAGGGTCACCTGAACCTCATTTACCGCGAAGAGGAGCGGGAGATGCTGCCGCTCTGCCGCGAAGAGAAGATCGGGGTGATCCCGTATAGTCCACTCGCATCCGGAAGATTGACGCGTGACTGGTCGTCGGAAAGCACGCTTCGTTCCGAAACCGATCAAATCGCGAAAAATAAGTATGATGCGACAGCCGAAACCGATCGACTGGTCGTGGAGCGGGTCGCGGAACTCGCGGAAAAGCATGGGGTTCCGCGCGTGCATATCGCGCTTGCCTGGCTGTTAGAGAAGCAGCCGGTGACGGCGCCGATCATCGGGGCAACGAAGATCACGCATCTGGAAGATGCCGTCGGCGCGCTGTCCGTTAAGCTGACCCAGGAAGAGGTCGCATACCTGGAAGAGCCGTACGTGCCGCATCCCATCGTCGGTCATCAGTAAATAGGATGACAGCCGTCAATTGAACGTATGCCGCGGGCCGGCTAACTTGGCCCCGGCCGGAGTTGGCAGGCCACGGCGCGCCATCAGGCGAGTCGCCTTGGCTCACCCATCAAGCAGCAATGTAATCCCATTAGCCGGGCAGCATGCAGGAGAACTACCGCCAGGGTCGTTCTTGCCGCCAAGAACGCGGTCTTCGCAACGAGAGATCACGAGGGAGGCACACCAATGACAACGTGGACGAGCGACGAGCTGACCAAGATCGGAAGAGCAGACGAACTGGAGATCGCGTCACTCCGACGCGACGGCACGCTGCGCAACCCGGTGACAATCTGGGTCGTCCGCCACGGCGACGACCTCTACGTCCGATCCGTGAACGGGCGCACCGCCGCCTGGTTCCGCGGCACCCAGGTGCGCCACGAAGGCCACATCCGAGCAGGCGGCGTCGAGAAAGACGTCACCTTCGTGAACGCCGACGACATCGCCGACGAGCTCGACGCGGCGTACCGCACCAAGTACCGCCGCTACGCTGCAAGCATCATCAGCAGCATCGTGAGCCCTGAGGCGCGATCGGCGACGCTCAAACTTGTGCCGCGCCAAACGAGCTCTTAGTTCACACTCTCCGCCATCGGTTTGGGCTGAAGGTCAATGTCGAAAAATCATCTGATAGGGGGAAGCAATGGAGTACGTTCGATTTGGATCAACCGGCCTAAAAGTATCGCGCATTTGCCTGGGCTGCATGAGCTACGGGGGACCGAGCGAGCGCTGGCCGTGGGCGCTCGATGAAGAGCAAAGCCGGCCGTTTATCCAGCGCGCGCTGGACTTGGGCATCAATTTCTTTGACACCGCCAATGTCTACTCCAATGGGGCGAGCGAAGAGATTGTTGGCAAAGCCCTGCGTGATTTTGCCTCCCGGGACGAGGTGGTGATTGCTAATCAGCCGCATCCCGTGCTCGGTTATTCGTAAATTGCCACACTTGGCAGCGCTCCATTTATAACGATCGGGTGCCCTGGTCACTTTATGAGTGAAAAGGGCGCCCGAAATGGTAAAGCCGGGGGAATGATCCCCGTACAGGCGATAGTTTGGCGCTCTCCAAGGACACCATCGTCCTCACGTGGATACACCATACCATCCTGCCGAGGCGCCCGGACACCGAGGTCCGAGACGCGAAGGGCTGCACGACGTAGGCGCGCTACAATTGCCTGCGCAGGAGGGCAACATGCGCAACATTGGGGCAGCGAGCATCTTTCGCATGATCCAGATCGTCTTGCTCCCGATTGCAGCCGTCAGTTACGTGCTCTTTGTCGTCAAGCTAGTCCTGTACAGCCGCCGCTCGGGCACATCGGCAACGCTGCTCGCATCGTTCTATACGCGCTGGATGCAGCACACGTTAGGCACGAGGCGCGACGAGCCGTGCGCGCGGCTGATGCTGGTGCTGCCCAACGTCTCCCATCTGGGACTGCGCCTCGTAACGGCTCCTACGCTGCTGGCACACCGCCTGACCGGTTACGTGCCGAGGATCTACCGCTATCCCTATGCGGGAGTGCCCCCGATGCAGCATCAGTCGGCTGCCCGGACGACCTTCTACGATGCGGCTCTGGAGCGGCACCTCGCCGACGTCGACCAGCTCGTCATTCTCGGCGCGGGCTTCGACACACGCACGTACCGGCTGCCGGCGGGAACGCGCGTTCGATCCTTCGAGGTCGATGCACCAAAGACGCAGGCGTTCAAGCGCGCGATGCTGCAGCAGGCCGGCGTGGACACGACCCGCGTCACATACGTGCCTGCCGATTTCGAGCACGAGGACTGGTTCGAGAAGCTCGTCGACGCGGGCTTCGAGCCGGACAAGCCAAGCCTCTTCCTTTGGGAGTCCGTGACGATGTACCTGGAGCGGCAGGCAGTCGAGAGCACGCTGCGCAAAATCGCCGGCACCGCCACCGGCAGTGTCATCGCATTCGACTACTTCTCGGCCGAACTCATCGAGTCGCGATCGCTCTTCATGCGCTACGCAAGAGCAGTGATCAGCGCCACGGGCGAGCCCTGGAAGTTCGGTATCGATAATACACCGCCGGCGAGGCAGCGCGTTGCCGCGTTCCTTGAATCGTGCGGCCTGGTGCTGGAGGAACAACGCAACTTCGGGCCGGAGACAGACCGGAAGCACGCGATGGCGGGCTTCGCTACCGCGGTCGTGAAGTAAGATGCGGTGAACCTCCCGCGTTTTGCCGATAGCCTTGCGCACTATATCAAGCATGTGGCCGAGATAGCCGCGGTCATCCTTCATAGAGCACCTCGGATTCGGCCAGCACCCGGCCGCGAATACGCGGATTGAGGAACTTCGGCGTGACGAGGTCGACGGGACGGCCGCCAAAGAGCGCCGATAACGGATCCTGTATGGTGATGAATGCGAGCCCCGGGACATGTCCCGGCTCGAACTCCACGAGCAGGTCAAGATCGCTGTCATGGCGGGCATCTCCACTGGGTACCGAGCCAAAAAGGGCAAGTCTGCGAACGTGAATGCCTTCATCCCGGTCGCCGAACGCCGTGCGGGGCATTGATTAACGGGTATCAGTAAACCTCGCCATGGAAACGGGAACAGCGGCGCGCACGAGCGCAGCATGGAGAACTGAGGCGAGAGCGACAAATGAGAGCTCAAGCGTAACCTGGGCATCCTTGGCCGGGAACCCTCAGACCAGGAGGTCCGTTTTCCTCTCTTACCCGTCTGTGGCGCGCCTCACGGATGCAGGTTTGGGTCGTCGACGGCCAAACCGTCCGCGCATGCCGCCGTGAGCAATTCGCCATCACCTGTAAGCAGGACGAGCGACGGCAGCCCAGCAGCGATGAGCTGCTTGTTCAAAGCACGCGCTGCGGCCAGTTGTATGGCGTCGTAACCGCGGAGCTGGTATATGCGGGTCAGTTGGTAGGCATCGTCGACGATCGTGGGCAGCATATCGACGACGAGGTATTCATTCCGCACGTGGTAATCGAACAGGCTGATGAGCGCATCCCGGTCTGCCACCGTCATGCGGTAACGTGGGTCACGCTGGCGTCGCGCGATGGCTGCGCCGATTTCGACGCGCGTAATATTGCCGACTGCAATGCGATTTCCACTTGATGGATCCGTGATAGCGCGTATCCATCCACTCCCTTGCTCGACGAGATAGCGCTTCGCGAGCGCACTGGTGTCGATGAAATAAATCATACTGGCCGGCCACTATGCTCTCCTCACCGACGTTCGTCGGCGACCTGCTGGCTGAAGGATGGGCCGTCACCACGACTGAGGATCTCTGCAGCTTCGTCCAGGGTCAGCGTCGGTATTTCGGGCGAGGCGCGCGTCGTCGGATCTTGCTCGACCAACAACCTGCTACTGCGCATAACTGCTTTGAGCCGTTCCCGATCGACGCCACCCTCCGTCAGCCGGGAATCAGGAGGTACAATCTCGGTCGCCATGCACGCCTCCTCCGAACAACACCACCGTCCCCACGTGAACCCATCATACCATGTGCCCAGGCACCGGGGCATCGAGGCGGCTACGATACGGGGCTTTTGCGTTCGGGGTACACCGGCAGTCGACGCCGCCGACGGCCCCTAGACGCTACACTGCTACACTGCGCCGTTCAGATGATTGGGACGCAGTATGTAGCGTAGCACCTGCAATGCTACGGTGTGCTACGCTGCTACGCTGTCAGCCACAGGAGCGCAGACTGCACAAGCCCTGGGCTACGACACGAACGGTTGCACGAGGTAGGTGCGCTACAATTGACTGTGTAGGAGGGCAACCATGAGCGCCGTTTCAATTCAGGTGGAAGAAGATCTGGCGGCTGTGCTGTCGAGCTCGAACCGGTCGCTCGAGCAGACGGCCCGTGAATTGATCGTGCTGGAGCTGTTCCGGCGCGGGACCCTTTCGAGCGGGAAGGCAGCGGAGCTACTGGGCATGTCCCGATTTGAATTTGTCCGTCACGCGTCGCGCCTCGGCATCGCCTTCCTGGACCTGACCGAGGACGAGTGGCAGGCTGAACGCGCGCAGGCTGAGCGCCTGTGACAGAAGGGGTCACAGCTACTCAGCTCATCGTCGCTTCGAGGTGGCAATGAGGGACGGCAAGTCTTTTGTTACGACCTCCCACACAATGTCCTCATCTACATCCAGGTAATCATGGACGATCTTGTGGCGCATCCCCGTAATTTCGCGCCATGGAATTTCGGGATGGGCGGCTTGGCCGGCTGGCGAAACACGACGTGCAGCTTCGCCAATGACCTGGACGAGATCTGCTAACGCGAGACGCAGATTCTCATCCTGATCGTATGCCGTCCGGCTAACCTCCCGCGTTTTGCCGACAGCCTTGCGCACTATATCAAGCATGTGGCCGAGATAGCCGCGGTCATCCTTCATAGAGCACCTCGGATTCGGCCAGCACCCGGCCGCGAATACGCGGATTGAGGAACTTCGGCGTGACGAGGTCGACGGGGCGGCCGCCAAAGAGCGCCGATAACTGATCCTGTATGGTGATGAATGCCAGCCCCGGCACATGTCCGGGCTCGAACTCCACGAGCACGTCGAGATCGCTGTCCGGGCGGGCTTCTCCGCGGGGGACCGAGGCAAACAGGGCGAGTCTACGAATATGATGGCGACGGCAAAACGCGCGTAGCGCTTCCGCCTGTACTTGGGTAGACTGGTTCGTCATAAGATGAACTTTAACAAATAAATCGGGATTGTGACCGCTAGCCCACCGAATGAATTCGGTGTCTGATACACGAAACCCGTTGAAACGGGTTGGGATCGCGCAACGCGCTTCAGCGCGTTTGGCGGAGCAGACGCCGATTTCAATCGGTGGCTCGTCGCGCCGGTATACCCGATCTATTTGTTAATCTTCATAGAATCCTTCACTCGCCGCTTAGGAATCGCTTCAGAACCTTGACCCGTTGGAGGTGGTGTCTTACTCCAACGCCATCCGCATCTGCTCCATCTCCCCCTCGATCTCGTCCCGAAGCACCGAACGGCTGGCCCGTGACAAGCCGTCTACGACAGCCTTATCGCCTCCGCCGAGCTCGCCAGAGAACGCACGGTGCAACAGGGTTTGGAACAGGTGCTCGGCCTGGCGCTCTGCCTCGCGCTGGTGAGCGCGAAGTTGGTCCACCTTCCGCGTTACGTGGACAAACTGTAGTTGCAGGTCCATGGGAGGAAGGGGGATCTCAACAGTCCTTAATATCGAAGGATTCATGAACGAATAGGCACCCTCGTCATCGTTCATTCTCAGTCGCCCAACTCTCTCACCGAAGTAGGTAAAGAGGGACGTGAAATACCGATGTATGCGAATAGTCCGGCCGTGGCCCTGTTTGAGCGCGCGCAGCACGCCCTCACAAAAGCGCCCTTCTTTTACCGGGCGCTGAGCGACGCTGCACTGTTGGACGATCTGGTTGTCATTGCACATGAGCTGCGGTACAAATTCATTCTGCCGTGGGTGTGAACAGAGCTTGTGGCGCTCCCATTCGGCGTTACGAACGTCGATGCTGAATGGCGTGCTCGGGCCGATTACGAGGGGAACTGGCGATGGAGATTGGTGTCTACAGCTTTGGAGAGGTCCCCGACAGCACGCCGGGTAGTGCCGGACAGCGTCTGCGCGATCTCATGGAGGAAATCGAGCTGGCCGACCGGGCGGGCCTGGACGTCTTCGGCGTCGGCGAGCATCACCGGCCCGACTTCGCCGTCTCCGCGCCGGCCGTGGTCCTCGCGGCGGCCGCCGCGCGCACGCGGCGCATCCGCCTGACCAGTGCGGTCACCGTGCTGAGCTCCGATGATCCCGTGCGCGTCTTCCAGAACTTCGCCACGCTCGACCTCCTCTCCGGCGGCCGCGCCGAGATCATGCCGGGCCGCGGCTCGTTCATCGAGTCCTTCCCGCTCTTTGGCTACGATCTCGACAACTACGACGCCCTGTTTGCCGAGAAGCTGGACCTGCTCCTGAAGCTGCGCGAGTCCGAGCGCGTCACCTGGGCTGGAAATTATCGCGCGCCCCTGAACGATCTGGGCGTCTATCCGCGGCCGCTGCAGAACCCACTGCCGGTCTGGATCGCCGTCGGAGGCACGCCGCAGTCCGTCGTGCGGGCTGCTACGCTCGGATTGCCGATGGCGCTGGCAATCATCGGAGGTGCCCCGGAGCGCTTCGTGCCGTTCGTCGACCTCTACCGCCGGAGCGCCCGAGCCGCGGGCCGCGACCCGGCGCAGCTACCGCTGGGCATCAACTCGCACACCTACGTCGCGAAGACCTCCCAGCAGGCCCGCGATGAGTTCTTCCCCGCCTACGCCGTAATGATGAACCGGATCGGCCGGGAGCGTGGCTGGTCGGCCATGACGCGCGCGCAGTTCGATGCGCTGTGCTCGCCGCACGGTGCGCTGCTGGTTGGCAGCCCGGACGAGGTCGTCGAAAAGATCCTCTTCGAGCATGAGCTGTTCGGCCACCAGCGCTTCCTGGCCCAGATCAGCGTCGGCCCACTACCGCACGCGCAGGTGATGCAGGCGGTCGAGCTGCTCGGGGCCGAGGTTGCGCCGTCCGTCCGCAAGGCTCTCGACCCCCTGCCTGCTGCGAGCCCGGCCGATTGACCACCGTACAGAAAGCGGCGAGCCGGCGATCTACGACGCAAGCGGACGGCCGATCTCCCAGTGATGGCCGAATGGATCGACCACGCGGCCCACGCGCCATCCGTACGCTTCCTCCACCGCGAAAACCTCTCGGGCACCTGCCGCAACTGCCTGTGCAAACACCGCATCAGGATCCGGCACGGTCAAAATCATCCGCACAGAACCACCGCCCAACGACTCAGGACTGAAGTTGCCATGCTCCGGGGACTCGTCACTCACCCAAAACTCCGCACCATCAACCGACAGCCGAGACACCACCGCACCGCCGGGATCGTCCACCCGGTAGACCTCGATCGCTCCGAATGCGGAGATGTAGAACTCAACCGCGCGCACGCCATTCCGAACCGACAGCATGGGCGCGATCGAACACGCGACAGCCGTCCCTGTGCCTGTATCTTTGCTCATCTACCCCTCCGTGATCGTCTACGCCCAACTGGGCGATTGAAAGCTCGATGCATCATCGATCAGTATACACTGGTGATCGGATGCCAAGGGTTAGTCGCCCTTCTACAGAAAAGGCGATAGGTATCAGGCAGCGACTTCTGCGGAACGAAGTGCCATAAGCACCAAGAGGAAACGATAGTCGGTACCTGTTGTTATGCTCACTACAGCCGCACTTCCAGAAAACAGGTGGAAAGACTAACCGGGATGAGCGTGTCGATTTGCGGCCGAATAGGAGCGTCGTGGAATACAGAAGAAACGCTTGGGGATGGACGAACATGCACGACGACACGCTGCCACCGTGGAGTCGCGAGGCGGCGTACGCCCGTCTCCTGCGCGTGCAGGCGATGCTGCCGCTCGCCGTTCGATCAGCCCCGCTCTTTGTCGAGAGCAACTCGAATGACGCCTGGCTAATTGGTGATGCGGTACTCCGCGTGTGTTGGCGCGGCGATCGGACACGTTTCCTGCGGGAGGCCCACCTGGTCGCCGCCCTCCCGCCGAGCATCCCGCATGCACCGCTCGTTGGCTTCGGCAGCTACGAGGACCTCACCTGGACCCTGCACGAGCGGGTCGCGGGCGAGGTCCTCAGCGCCATCTGGCTTGACGTGTCGGCGGCCGAGCTCCGCGAGATCATCGCACAGTTCGGCTCGATCCTCGCCGCTCTGCACGACTGGTCGCCACCCGCCGATGTAGACCTGCTCCTGACCGATCACGAACGAGCCGTTCCGCACGGCATCGAGGCGATCGTGGATGCAGACCTCGTCCCACTTCCCGTCTCCCGACTCATGGCGTTGGTCGAAGCAGCCAAGGGCTTAGACTACGTCGATGCAGCTGTCCTAGCGTGCGCCGCCGACCGTATCAGCGAGCTTGCATCGGCTGACCCCTTCGCTGCGCCTTGGCCGCACATCGTGCACGGAGATGCAGTCTTCGGGAATGTGATCGTGCAGGCGGGCGAGATCACGGCGCTGCTGGATTTCGAATGGGCGAGACGCGGCCCACGCGACCTGGAGCTGGTTTCGGTGATCCGCATGCTGGAAGATGCGCGTACGCTGCGCGGCAGCGTGATCCCCCCGGTGCTCCACTGGCTGCGGGAGGATTATCCGCGGCTATTTGAGGCACCGGATCTCGAGCATCGCCTCTGGCTGTATGCGCTGGCCTACACCGTGCGCGCGATTGTCTTCTGGCCACCCGATCGGCCGGAAACGAGACTGGATCCCGTGCATCAGCTGCATAGGCTCAGACGCCTGATGCAAGCTGGAATGGACTGGTAACGATGGCTTGCGCTTCAACAGCCTGGCAGTGACGACATACCGCGTGAGCTCTGTCGATCGACGCCTTAGTGGAATATTCTGGCTGTAGTGCAGCTGCAGTGCGCTACAGCCGCACTTTCCATCGGAAATATAGCGGTACCGCGGTCAATTACGCTCGGCAGTTAGGGTGTGCCGGCCGGTTTCCTGGTTGACTCTTTGGAACTGTTGTTCTATTAATAGAGGCGATCGATGCTAGGCACGTGACCAGTGCGGCGCAAGGCCGCGGAGGAGCACACTCATGATCAAGAGCGTTCGCAGCGTTGGCATTTACGTCGGCGACCAGGACCGCGCGAAGCGGTTCTTTACCGAGTCCATCGGCTTCGACCCGATCCAGGACATGCCGATGGGAGAGGGACCAGGCGCCCCGCGCTGGATCGAGGTCGCGCCACCCGACCGGAATGTAGTTCTGGTGCTCTTCACTACCGATGAGCAAAAGGATCGCATCGGCACCTTCTCAAACGTCCTCTTCAACTGCGATGACATCCAGCAGACGTATCAGGAGCTGCGGGCGAAGGGCGTCGAGTTTACCGAAGCGCCCTCGAAGCAATTCTGGGGCTGGTGGGCCGTCTTCAAAGATCCCGACGGCAACACCTATGGCCTGGGCCAGTCGGGCGAGTAGGCAGCCGGCACGCCGGGCCACCGATTGAAATCGGCGTCTGCTACCGGGCCAACGCGCTTCAGCGCGTTGGAAGCATTCGCGGCGTAGAGGCGTTATCGCTAACGCCTCTCTCTGATTCCTTCGTGACGTCGCCCTGCTAATGTCAACTTCGATCAGACGTTTCCGACAGGAAGTGAGGAGCGAGGCCTAGTCCCGGGTATCCGTGAACAACGGCAACTGCGTGCTCGCATCTGCCGCCTTTGATCGTGTCCCACGTTTCTTCCGAAGCTTCGGCTGGCGTACTTCGGCGTCCTTCTTCCCCTCGGTTTCTGTGATCTGCGAGTCTATTACTTCGTCGCGCTTGCGCGCTTGGACTCCCGCAGCTTTGCGCCCCATCTCTCGCGAGGGGTGCAGCCGATTTGATCGGCGAGGAAACGTTTTTGGCGGCTTCGCCGAGTATCTCCAGAAGGCGCACGAGCGCCAACGCCAGGAGCTCGTCCGTTTCAAGATCGCGGCGCGACCTCCCCTGCACGAACGTGACGGCCTTCTGGGCCGCGTCGAGCATGTGCTGCAAGCGCACCTCATCAGGCAGCAAATTGCACCTGCGCCTCGGCCCGAACCTGCTCCCGGAAATAGGGGCTGAGAAACTGTGGGGTATGCAGGTCGACCTGTCGTCCGAGGACTGTGGAGAGCTCGTCTTGCATTGCGAAGAAGTCTAACCCGGGAACGTGCCCAGGCTCAAATTCGACCAGCACATCGATGTCGCTCTGCGGGCCAAAATCATCACGCAGGATCGAGCCGAAGAGTGCTAGCCGTGTAATGTGATGCCGCCGGCAGAACGCTGCAATTGCGTCCTGAGGCAGCGCACGCGTCATCGCCACGTTCTACCTTCCGATGGTTACGTGCAGTGTAGCAAGCCCGTCCACCGAATGATGAAATGGCTTCGTTGTCTCAGCCTCCGCAGAGGCTTTGTTCATTCAGCGCGGCCCATTCATGGCCGCGCGTCTCCGAGCAGCATCACGTCTGATGCCCGCGGACCGTGCGCCGGTGCCCGGTCGAACCTACTGTCCGCCAAGCATGAACTGATCGGTTGTAGAGATGTTGAGTACAACGCCTCTACAACCGGTCAACCATCCACATCAGCCTTGACAGGTTGCTACGCCCGTATCACCGGTTCGCGTTCTCGTAGGCCGAGAGGTCCGGGATCCAGTCCATGTGGTCCATGTGGTACGTGAGGTCGTACCGGGCGGCGATCTCGAGCACTTTGCCCGGATCAGGCGGCTCCGAGCCAACGAAGAGCGGCGCCATGTCCACGAAGTACTGCTCGAAGCCTGCTGGCGCGATGATCTCGAGGATGCGCGCGGGCTCCGGCCCGGCGTTCCAGAAGGCATGCGGCACGCCCCGCGGCTTGAAAACATACATACCGGGTGTCGCCTCGACCACCTTGTCCCCGATCCGCGCGCCGATCTTGCCCTCCAGCACATACGAATACTCGTCCTCGTGAGCGTGCGTATGTGGTGGCGCGGCCGCGCCCGGCTTCAGCGGGTGCTCGACAACCGAGAATGCCCCGCCGGTATCTTCGCCGTCGACCTTGAACTGCACGCCCACGCCGCCCATCCAGACTACCTTTCCTTCGTCCGTTCCCACCACAAGCCGCTTCTCAATCGCTTCCATGTCTTGCGCTCCTTGTATCGATGCCAACAGGGTAGTGGAAAGGGTCCGGCAGGACATCGTAGGGAATGCGTAGATCGTGCGCGGGCGATGCGTAGATTTTCCGGGTGGAGGAAGGAGCTACTGGGGTGGCGGCGTGGTACGCAGTTGCTTTTCGACGACCCAGGAGGCGACTTGCGTGCGCGACGAGAAGCCGAGCTTGGCCAGAATATTCGCCACGTGGGTCGTAACGGTCCGCTCGCTCACGACCAGGGCAGCGGCGACTTCGCGATTCGATTTTCCCTGAGCGATCAGCAGCGCAACCTCGCGCTCGCGCTCCGTCAGGCCGGACCACTCACGCTTGCCCGCCCGCCGCGGCGCGATCTGGCGGGCCGCGGGGAACATGTCGGCGGTGCGCAGCAGGAAATGCTCCCGGATCGCCGGATCGGCCACTCCGGCTGCCAGGCGCTCGACGGTCGCGCGAGCGCTCGCAAAGGCCTCTTCAGCTTCTGCATGACGCCCTTGAGCGTGGTAGAGCTTGCCCAGGGCCAGGGCAACGCGCCACCGTAGTGGTTGTGCCTTCTTTTCGCGGGCTGCCTCGACCACGGCTTGCAGCGCGGCTTCGGCTTCTGCCGGCCGCTTGAGCGCCGCGAGCGCCTCACTCCGCACCAGCATGGCGTGCAGGGTGCTACGCTCGCCGGGATTCGCCCGGCTGACCTCCGAGGCCAGCAATTCCCCGGTCCTACGCAAGGCCAGCTCGGGCCGGCCGGTGGCGAGCGCTAGCTCCGCCCGTACACACCAGGCCTGTCGCTGCCCTGTGCTTTGGCCGGGCGTCCCACCTTCATGCCCCGCGTAGCTGTCGCCGAACGTGGCACTGAGCACAGCTTCCGCGCGCGCAGCTTGATTCTGCAACAGGTGTAGCGCGGCCAGCCGTGCCGACACGATGTGGATCCAGAGCGACGTGCCGGTCGCCTGAGCCAGCGTCACCGCTTGCCGGAGGTGCTGCTCTGCCGCGGAAAACCAGAGCAGATCGCGGTAGAGCTCGCCCAGGTAGAAGTGCGCCGCCGTCACCCCCTGCTGGTGCTCGATCGCTTGCGCGAGCTCCAATCCCGCCTGCAGGAGCTCGAATGCGCGTGCATACTCTCCCTGTTCGCCCAAGCAGAATCCCAGGCGAATCAGCGCAAAGGCTTCGCCGGAACGCCACCCGATCTCATGTGCGATCCGCAGAGCCATTTCGGCCTCGCCGGACAGCCCGTCCAGGGCCAGCATGGCCAGCGCGGAAGCCAATCCCTGGCGGTTACCCAGTTCCTGGAAGAGCTTGACCGCCCGCCGCGTATAGGTCGTGCCTACACAGAGATCATCGCTCATGTAACATGCCGAACCCAGGAGGTCGAGGGTTTCGGCCATCCCACGCCGGTCGTTCAGCCCCTCAAAGATGAAGAGTGCCTCCTGGTGATACTGCCGGGCGTCCCGCGGCCGCTCGACATTGGCATACCAATTTCCCAGCCGGTTCAAACTGCGCGCGAGGAGAGCCGGGTCCTGCATGGTCCGCGCGAGATCGAGCGCGCGTCGAAGTTGCTCGCCAGCCCGCGGATAATCACGGGAGGTCCACAGCAGGCCGAGATCGAGCTGCGTCTGCCATTCCTCCCGCGGATCGCCGCCCTCACGCGCGATCTGCAATGCCTGATCGAGGTCTGCCTGCGCCCGTTCGAAGTCGCCCAGGGTTTCATAGGCTTGCCCGCGTGCTCGCAGCAAGTGCGGCGGCGGCGCCACCTGCAGTTGCTGCGACGCCTCCAGCGCCCAGGTGAAGTGTTCGACCGCGGCGTGCGGCGCGTAGAGCGCTTGCGCCTGCTCCCCGGGGCACGCTGCGCATACAGGAGCACCTGCTGCCACATACCGGCGTGGTAAAAGTGGTATGCCAGCTCGGCGACGTGTGCCTCGAGCGCATCCGCGTAGCTCCGCTCGAGCGTTTCCGCAGTCGTCCTGTGCAGGATCTTACGCTCACGTGCCAATAGAGTGAAGTAAACAAATTCCCGTGTCAAGGCGTGCCGAAAGGCAAAAATCTCCGCCGACTCCTCCACGACCAATTGCGCGCCGATCAACTCTTTGACCAGGCGCAGCAGTTCGTCCTCATCGCACTGCAGGAGCTGTTGGAGCAGACTGAAGTCGAAACGCCGGCCAACTACCGCCGCCAGACTGACAACCTCGACGGCGGCAGGGCTCAATTGCTGTAGACGGCGGCGGATGGCGTCCTGGACGCTGCGCGGAATGCGCAACTGGTAGACCGGCTTGCGATCCCACGCGACGGTCGGATCGTCGTCGCCTCCTGAAGTCAACGCGCGCAGCGTCTCTTCGACGAAAAACGGGTTGCCGTCGGTCAGGGTGTAGATGGCCTGCAGGAATTCGGCGCGCACCGGCCGTTCCCGCCCCAGCATCGCCCGTAGCATCGTATGGACCTCGTCCATGCTGAGACGGGGCAGCGCATTCTCAGCGGCGAGTCGTTCGCGATCCAGCTCCGCCAGGAAGTGGCTCAACTCCGGCCGCACCTCGTCACTGCGGTAGGTGAGCAAGAGTAGCACCGGCTGTGCTGCGATCCGGCGCGCCAGATAGAGCAGGAATTCGAGACTGATGTCGTCGCTCCAATGGAGGTCTTCGACGATCAGCAGCAGCGGCCCGTGCGCGGCCAGGGCCAGAAAGGACTCTTCCAGTGTACGAAAGAGGCCGCGCTTCTCCTGTTGGGGCTCGAGTTGCAGGAGCTCGGTAGCTTCTCCCTGCGCGTCTCGGGCGCGGGACGCCACATAGGGCAGCCGTCGAGCAAGCTCACGTGCGATGCGCTGTCCCTCGGCCGGGAGAGGGGCAATGGCGTGGCCCACGAAGTGTGCGCGCACAAGGTCGAGCAGGGGCGCGTAGGGGCAAACGACGTCAGGCTGGAAACAATTACCCTGGAGGCTCAAGACGTCGTGCGCCACCGCGTACGCTTTTGCCTCGGCCACCAGGCGCGATTTGCCGACCCCAGCCTCGCCGGAGAGCAGAACCGTCTGGCCACGTCCGCGGCAGACGCGGTCCAGCACTGCATGTAGAGATTCCAGATCGCGTGCCCGGCCCACCACCACCGGGCAGATGACCGGGCCGACCATCCCTCCCGTCATAACAATTGCCTGAAGCCATCAAACGAGGTGTTTGGTCGAATGCGAAGTGTAGCACAATGATCTACTGATGAGTGTGGGAGACGAGATGCAACGCAAAGGCGCAAAGCCTCAATCGACTTTGCACCTTTGCGTTAAGCCGTCCTTGCCATGGAAGGCCAGACCTGATCGGTGCTCTACGCCGTGGTTCTGGCCTGCACCGGCTCCTCATACTCAGACCGCTTCTCACCCAACAGGGCCGCGTCGATCGAGAGCAGGCCCGGGCCGAGGATCGCGAGAGATCCGGAGCCCACCAGCAGCATGAGCTCGGCTCTGAGCTGCGCCCAGCCGTTGACAATGCCGCCCTTTGCTCCCGCCGCCGCCGGCAGCTTGGCGACGAGAATCGCGACAAGCATGTCGCAGACGAGGAGCAGGCCAAAGACACGCGTGAAGAGCCCCAGGAGGATCGCAATACCGCCCAGCAGCTCAAGGTAGCTGATGAAGGGCCCCATCAAGCCCGGCAGAGGAATACCGAGCTTGCCAAAGAATGCGGACGTGCCTGCGGTCCCGCCCATGACCTTGCCGAGACCCGAGAATAAGAACGTCAGGCCGACCCCAAAGCGAAGCAGCAGCGGAACGAGATTTTGATACACATCTAGCCTTCGTAACATCGCCAACCTCCCATCGATAATCGTAGTGCGTGTGTACGCGCTGGCATACACCAGATCCGAGGTACGATCAAGGCCCGGCGTCGTGGCGTCCGCCGGACGGTGAGCAGTCCGGCATCTGTACTGGCGTTCTCGCGGTGGCGCCTCCTCTCTGGTTGGGGGGCGGAACTGGTTTATATACGCCGGACCGGTTGGAGATGGATGCATAGGAGACGCACACATGCAAGCCAAAATGCTACCGATCGTCGCGTCAGGAGAGTGCGTCCGCCAGTAGTTTCAAGAACCGACCTTCTCCCTTCGAGCGCACACTCTGGGAGCGGCTCTTCGCAGCGCGCCGCGCCACCTGCCTCGTCGTCTCGCACCGCCGGCGGTGGAGATGCGACGCCTCTGGGCGGGCGAGAGGGAGCAGGCTGTGGATGACGGCGCGAATAGCCAGATGGCCGGGGAGACTGCGATGAGGTAGCAGGACGCCCTGTGCACGGATGCAAAGCTTGTCCATACACGCGGTTGTACCGTGTGGGCACTTTACGCATAACTATCCGGTAAAAAAGCGCGCAGCCCCACGCACGTAATGCGGAGGGGAATAGACTCCTAGTGAAAGGAGGCAACCGGATTGAGTATAAGCCCAGATAGGATGGCGATAAAGGACTTCAGCCGGCGGCATTACATGCGGAAGCTGTCGCTCTTCGGCTCGGCCCTACGCCACGACTTCCGCCCCGATAGCGACGTGGATGTACTCGTGGAATTCGAGCCGGGACACGGTCCCGGCTTCATTCGCCTCGCCCAAATGGAGGCCGAGCTATCGGGATTGGTGGGCGGGCGCAGGGTCGATATGCACACACCGAAAGAGCTTAGCCCGTATTTCCGTCAAGAAGTCTTAGCGTCCGCTGAGCTACAGTATGCAGAACCGGGGGGGGGGGCGGCCGGGGGGGGCGCGGGGGGGGCGGGCGGGGGGTGGGGGGGCGCCCGGCGCCGCCAAAAACAGTACTGGAGGGCAGCGCACCGAAAC
>JBBSGA010000062.1:0-23052 GCA_038254585.1 Chloroflexales bacterium
ACATCGTCCTTTGACGAGTCGAGGACCTTCAAATGGGATTGGGAGATGGGCTTGCCCAACGCGTCCGTTCGGCCTGACTTGCGCATCCAGCTTTCTATAACGAAACGGCCGTTCTGCTGCGTGCCCGTCGTGACGACTTCCGCTACCGCGTGTACGTCGTGCACCTTTTCACGCGTCTGCTTGAGCCCATCCATGATTTGCTGGGCGGTAACCGTCTCACCTTTTCCGCAGCTCGCGAGCGCCAGCGACATAAGTATAGGTACGCCGAGGCATCGAAAGAGTCGCATATTCCCTCCACTCCCGAAACAATGAAACCAGCGCCCGGTGGTCAGTAGCCAGGAAAGCGTCAATTTTCGCTTTCTGAACAACTCGTGTACCTGCGCGAGCGCCGCAGCTCGCGCAGGTCGAAACGTAGACGCCAGCTAGCCGATTTCGTGTCGTTCTCGATTGCGCAGCCCTGGCTACTGACCACCGGCCACTGTCTACTGATGTAGCATACCTCGGTCTGTTGGGGAATCTAGGAGCAACCTGTGATCCGAGTATGAACAAGTATTACCGCCGCGCGCGCATGGCTTCACGCCGTGGTAAACAGAGACGAACGGCAGTTCCTGGCCCCGGGTCAAGGCTGACCTCGCCACCGTGGGCCTCGACGACTTCGCGGACGAGCGCAAGCCCAAGCCCATGGCCGCCGTCCGGCCCACGGACCCCGCGCTGCCATAGACTGCCGCGAACGTCCGGCGGAATCCCTGGTCCGCTATCGGCTACGACGATCGCGAGGCCCGGATGATCTGCGATGGCGCCCACCTCGACGCGGACCCGGACGCTACCTCCCGGAGGCGTCCATTTGAGCGCATTGTCCAGGACGTTAACCAGCGCCTGCCGTAGCCTGTCCCTGTCGCCGCTCACGTCGCCGCTTGCAGCAGCCTCATAGTGAAGATCGATACCGGCGCGCGCTGCGCGTGGCCGCATCAGATCCACGACCCCTGAGACCAGCGCTCCAAGATCGACTGCCTCTTGCTCTCGACGGGGCTGAAAGTTGTGCTCGCCACCGGCGAGCAGTTCTTCGACGAGGCGCTGCAGTCGCTCGGTCTCCGCTTGAATGATCGCCACGCTCGTGCGCTGCTCGGGCGTAGCACTCTCCTCCAGATTCTCAGCCATGCCCCGGAGCGCAGTCAATGGCGTACGTAGCTCATGCGAGACCGACCGGTAGAACTCGCGCCGTGTCTCGGCGAGGCGCTGAACCTCCAGGAAGCGCACCTTGAGATCGGCAGCCATGTGGTTGATCTGGGCGGCAAGCTCGCCGATCTCATCGGAACGCGCGTCATCAGCACGCGCGTCGAGCTCGCCCGCGGCGATCGCACGGGCAACGTTGCGCAGTGCGTCGAGGGGGCTGAGCAAGCTGCGGGCGAGTAGATTGGCTACCGCCAACGATCCTGCGAGTCCGAGCAGAGACGCCGGAAGGAGTGCGAAGAGCAGTTGCCGGCGTACACGCTGCTCGGTGACGAGACTGCTCGAGACCTCGACGATGCCGATCCGCTGGTCACCGCGCATGATCGGCTGCGCCACATATCGCCGCTGCGGAGGCGCGAGCGGGAAAAAAGGCGCCTGGCTGACGATCAGCGGTTGGGCCGCTCGAGATGGGAACTCACCGAGACTGCGATCCGCGGTGAGTAACGCGCCGTTCGCGGCGAAGATTCGAACCATCGTTCCGGCAGGTCGTGGAAACCGGCGAACGATGCGATCGGCCACGCCTTCGAGGCTTGCCGTGGTCGGCGCTAGCTCCGAAGCATAGGCAGCGTAGAGCGACGCTTGCGCATTCAGCGCATCGATCGTCTGGGCGCGCTGTGCGCGAATCAGGAGCAAAAGGAGGGTCGCAGCCAGCAGGAGAAGCGCCACCCCGGTCGCCAGAAGGTGCGACCATGTCAGCCGGGTTGTAAGCGAGCGGCGGCGCAGGGCCATGCGAGACCGGGCTAGCCGGGCATCAGATCGGGTTGGTCGAAGAGCGGCTCGGCTGCCAGCGCGCCGTCGAGCACCTCCGCGACCTGGCTGTCGCTCCAGCCGTAGATCGCCAAATAGACAGTCAGCTCGGCAGCCACTATCTCCGGCAGCGCGCCGGACCAGCGCGGCGAGTCGTTGGCGGCGGTTACGGAAGCGTACGCTGTGCTCTCGCCGGACGCCACCAGCAGCTTACAATGGCCAACCCACGACGGGTCACGCTCCTGGAGCCGCCGATCGACGGTATGCAAAAAGAGCTCGACATGACGGCGAGCATCGACGGCGGCAAGCGGCACGTCCGGCCGAATACTCCTACGCCGGGCAGCAGTTCCTGCCTTTAACACGCCAGAGTTTCCTCGACCGCGGCCACGAGCTGCTCGCCCGCCTGCGACTCCGCCAGCACCAGCGGCAGTGGCTCGAGGCCGGGGCGTAGTGCCTGCATCTCTGCCACCATCGCCTCGATCTGCGCGGGCTCAACCACATCGCTCTTCGTGATCAATACGAGGTCGCCGCGCTCGATCTGCCAGCGTAGGAGGTAGCCGAGCCCTGCTTTGTCCGGCCAGAGACGCCTCCAGCGAGCCGCGTCGATCAGCGCAACCATGCTCCATATACTGCCCTCGATCGCCTCATCTTCGATCGTGTTTGCGAGCTCGTCGGGATGAGCAACGCCGCTGGCTTCCACAAGTACCCACGTAGGATGGTACAGACTGTCAAGCAGCCGGACCGTGTGGCCAAGATTGCTCTGGATATCGCAGCAGAGACAGGTATCGCTGATCTCGCGTACGCCGAGGCCGCGTGCTTCGAGGTAGGGGCCGTCCACGCCGATCGCTCCACGCTCGTTCTCGATGATGGCGACACGCTCGCCGCGCGCCCCTAGTGCCTCGGCCGCAGCCAGGATCGCCGTCGTCTTGCCGCTTCCTAGAAAGCCTGTAAATGCGACACAGCGCATAGTTCCTCCGGTCCTCGGTAGTCGCAGTCTATGCCGCGAAGGGCGGATCCGGCCCCGGCCTGCTTGGCTTGACATATGGAGCCGCCGGCCGCGACGACTTGCTTCTGGTGTCTCAGTGTACCACAGCGCTCCTTGCAGCCGGTCGTATAATAACGGAGCGGCTGCTTGTCCGGAGCATTCGCGATCAAGGCGCTCGACATAGGGGCTCGCGCCATGGGCTGGGAACTTGTCGCACCGCTGGTCGTCGTGGGATATCTGATCGGGTCAATCCCATTCAGCTTCCTCGTAGGTAAGCTGCGTGGGGTAGACCTGCGCACGATCGGCAGTGGAAATACCGGCGCATCCAACGTCTGGCGCTCGTGCGGGTTCAAGTGGTTCGTCGTCGCCCTCTGCCTGGATCTTCTCAAAGGGTTCGTGCCGACGGTGTTGGCCTATCGCGTGTTACATGTCGATCCGCTCATGACAGTTCTAGTGGGCCTAGCCGCGATGGTCGGCCACGTCTACCCCGCGTTTCTTCACTTCAAGGGAGGCAAAGCGGTTGCTACCACCGGGGGCGTCATGCTCGCCATTCACCCGGCGCTTCTCGTCGCCTCGGCAGCGGTCTGGACCGCGATCTACAAGCTTTCCGGCTACCCATCGGTCGCGTCGCTTCTCGGTATCTTGGTTATCGCGATCGCATCCACTGTCATGTCGCTGATGGGCCGGCTTGATCCGGCGTTCTCGGCCTTCGTCTGGATAAGTCTCATCATCGTTTTCTATCTGCACCGTGCGAACATCGATCGGCTGATGCATGGAACCGAGAACCGTATCGGACGCAAGGCCAAGTAATGGCTTTCTGCGCCACTACCTCGGGCGGGTAACCTGGCCCTTCAACCTGACCACGACTAGGAGTCGCCTCCATGGCCATTCGCACCTCGCCGCTTTCGATCGTCGAGTTTGCGCGAACCGTGCACGAAAATGTGTCACGTGTCATCGTCGGCAAGGACGATGTCGTCGACCTGCTG
Source organism: Chloroflexales bacterium (assembly GCA_038254585.1). GTDB lineage: Bacteria > Chloroflexota > Chloroflexia > Chloroflexales > Kallotenuaceae > JBBSGA01. Next base: position 3,949 of record JBBSGA010000062.1, read on the forward strand.
CTGGTCGCGCTGCTGGCAGGTGGCCACGTCCTCCTGGAGGACGTGCCGGGCACGGGCAAGACCACTCTTGCCCGTGCCCTCGCAATATCGCTTGGGCTCCAGTTCAAGCGCGTGCAATGCACTCCCGACTTGCTTCCGAACGATATCAGCGGCGTTTCGGTCTATCACCCGCCGACCGGGGAGTTCCAGTTCCGGCCCGGTCCGATCTTTGCGAACATCCTCCTCGCAGATGAGATCAACCGCGCGACGCCGCGGACCCAGTCGGCACTGCTGGAGGCGATGGCTGAGCAGCAGGTGACGGTCGACGGGGTGACCTATCCTCTTCCACACCCGTTCCTGGTCCTGGCGACCGAAAATCCGATCGAGTTTGAAGGCACTTTCCCACTGCCCGAGGCGCAGCTGGATCGCTTCTTACTTCAGCTAGCTGTCGGGTATCCAGTCCTGAATGACGAGACGCGGATGCTGAGGTCGGTCAGCGGCCGTCATCCGATCGAGACGCTCGATCCGGTGCTGCCGGGCGACGCCTTACCCGAGTTGCAGCGCACTATCGACGCGATCCATGTTGCGGATGCTGTCGTCGGCTACATTCTGCGCCTCGTGGTTACCACGCGGAACCACTTCGACGTGGCACTCGGCGCCAGTCCGCGGGCCAGCCTCGCCCTCTACCGTGCGGCCCAGGCGGCCGCGGCACTTGCCGGCCGCGACTTCGTTCTTCCAGACGACGTCAAGCGGCTGGCCGAGCCGGTCCTGCGGCATCGCCTCCTGCTCAAGGCAGAGAGCGCGCTGCGCGGCCGGACCGCGGCGGCGGTGCTCCACGAGATCGTCCAGTCCACTCCGATCGAGGCGCCGGAGGTGGTCGACGAGCAGGCCGTATGACCAGCAGCTTGCGCCTGGTGGCAGTCTTTCTGCTCCTTAGCGCGCTTGCGCTCCGCGAACCGTTGCTCGCTGCTGCCGGGCTTTTCCTCGGCGGCGCGACGCTCATCACGGGATGGTGGACGACGCAGGTCGAGCGCCGCATGCGCGTGCAGCACATGGTCCCTGAGACGGTGAGCTTTGGCGAGCACGCAACCGTTACGATCGAGATCGCCAACCACTCATTGCTTCCCGTGCCATGGATTCAGGTTGTAGATAGCGTGCCCCTGGCCCTCCGCACCGCGCCGCCGCCGCGCCTCGCCTTCTCGCTTGGCGCAGGAGCCTTACGCCGGGTGAGCTACGATGTCGTCGGCGGCCGCCGCGGCTTTTATCGCCTCGGTCCGCTGCGTCTGGCTACCGGCGACGTGCTGGGTCTGCATACCCGCCAGCTTACGACCAGGCCGGCCGAGCTAACCGTTCTTCCACGTGTGCTGCCGCTCGACAGATTTGTCTTGCCTGCGCAGCTTCCGTTTGGTCCGCTGGCCTCACATGTACGGCGAGGCGAGGACCCGGCTCGTCCCGCGGGTGTGAGACCCTACCAGGCCAGCGATGGAGTGCGCCGCCTCGATTGGAAATCGACGGCCCGCTACGGCGAGCTACTGGTGCGTCGCGCCGAGCCGTCAGTCGCCCCCGAGACGACGATTGCGCTTGCGTTCGCACGGCAGGATTTCGCCGCGCGTATTCTCCAGGACTGCCTGGAGCGTGGGGCGACGGCCGCGGCATCGCTCGGATCTGCATTGCTGGCGCGGAAGCTGCCGGTGAGCCTGGTTTCGAACGGCGTCGATTCCAAACATCCGCAGGCGGAGGTCGTCCTGCCGCATGGGAAGGGCGAGGGGCATCGCCACGTGCTGCTCTACCTCTTGGGACGGCTCGAGGCCGGAGATGGTCCTACCCTCTTTGAAGTGCTTGCGCGGCAGACGCTGCCGTGGGGTGGAACACTCGCACTGATCATCGCCGATCTCGACGTGGAGCTGCTCCCTCAGATCGTGAGGCTGAAGCGCCGGGGACAGCACGTCATCGCGCTCTTACTGGAGCCGACCCCTGGTGGGCTCGCGCTCGCGCGACGCGAGAGGATCGGCGTCTTCAGCGTGGACCGGGAGGGCGCTCCGGTGCCGGAGCGCTAGGTAATCTGGAGGCACGAGCGATGCGCCGCGTTGCCCTGACCGCCTGGCATAGTATACTGATTCTGCTCATGATTTGGGGCTGCTTCACGGCCCTCGCAGTCGCCGTAGATCGCTTCTTACACGGATGGAACCCACCCGGGCTCCTTTCGCTCGTCGTGATCGTCGCCTGCGAGGCGATCGTCACGCAGCGATTGATGGCGCGCGAGCGCCGCCGGATCGAAGAGCAAGTTGGCGCTCGCGGGCTTGAGCTCGTCGTGATCGTTGTACTGGTGCGACTGTGGAGCCTTCGCGCGGAAACTGAGCCGCTGTTGCAGACCATCGAGCCCTGGTTGCGCAGCCCATTGGCGTTTTTTGGCGGCCACTTTCCGGAATACCTAGTGTGGGCCGTGGGTGCTTGGGGTGCCGGGACCTTATTGGCCGCCGACATCCTGAGCTGGGACGACGATATTCCGACAACCGCTCCGTCCGATTCGACTATCGAGCGGGAGCAGATGCAGCAGGAGTGGGGCCAGATCATCGCCCGCTATGATCGTCGCTACCTTATCCTGGTGCTTATCACCTTTGCCGCGGCAGCTTTCGCAAGCCATCCGGCCGCCGGTGACGCAGCCGGCCCAGCTAGCGGTATCCTCCCCAGCATCGCGGCCGTCGTCTGCCTCGTCGCCGGGCTCCTCCTGCATAGTGCGGGAAAGCTGAGCCAGATCAGGCGCAACTGGAGCGTGGACAATGTCACGGTCGACGCGGGTATCCGCCGTCGATGGAGCCGCCCGACGATCGTATTGGTCGTAGTGCTCGTGCTCGTCGCGCCGCTGCTGAGCTTGATCGTGCTGGTCACTCCGCCGCCGCCGCTGGTCCCGGTCGCCAACTTCATCCTTGGAGCACTCACGATCATCGTCTCGGTCGTCTTTCTGCTGTTGCTCTCGCCCCTGATCCTGTTGCTCTCGCTACTGCGGGGCACATCGCCGAGCGTTCCATCTGATCTCAGGTTCACGCCTCCCAAGATTCCGGACTCGCCCAGTGGTGAACGACCATTGCTGCCCGCCCTGATTTTCTGGGGCTGTATCGCCCTGCTGCTCGTGATCGCGCTCACGCACTACCTCCGCGGGCGCAGCGATCTGCGGGATGCATTGCGCCACTGGCGTATCACACGTTGGCTCCTGCTCCTGCTCGGATTCGCGGGGGAGTGGTGGTCGGACGCGCGCGGATGGGCCGCGATGGCGATGACGGCTGCGGTCCGCCGGCTTGGGCGCGGCAGAAGGCGCAGGATCAAGATGATGCCTCCGGGCGGTCCATCCGCCCAGCTTCGCGCGCTGTACAAGAGGATGAAGCAGGCCGGCGCGCGTCGAGGTGTCCGGGCCAGCCCGTCGCAAACACCCTATGAATTCGGGCTCGATCTCGGCCAAAATCTGCCAGTCGCACAGCCCGATATTCAGGGACTTACCGAGACCTACGTGGCAGCTGAGTATGGGCCGCGGCCGGCAGGGCCAGGTGATCTCCAGCGTGCCCGGCGGCACTGGCACCGGCTGCAGCGCTGGCTCCTGCGTTCGTCCGATCTAAAGCGGCGGCGGAACACTCGTCATCCCTATCACGCCCCACAGGATGAATGAAGCTGACGGACTATTCGCCTGCGGAGAGGCTGACGGACTCGGAGAGGGAAAGGTCCAGGACCGATCGGCAGGTATGGCAAACGCGAAACGGAATGCCTGACGTGCCGTCAAGGCTGAGCCCCTCCCGTCCTCCGCAGTAGCGGCAGACGCTCAGATTTTCGATATCCTCCGCCCGCCACAGCTGTGGTCGGACGCACAGGCGCATCCGCTCGGGCTGGAACGTCACCAGTTTCACACATACGGCGGAGGGAAAGACTTCCTCGACTTGCGCATACAGCTGTGTACGGTAGCAGAGTACCTCGTCGCCGACGACGATATCTTTCATGCGTGGATGCTGCTGGATCTTCATGCGTGCTTCATTCTACTGACTTGGTCTCCTTAACGCCAATCGGGCGCTGCCTCTCTCAGTCCGTGATCGAGCATCTATGATTCGCCCAACTCGGCGCGATCGAGGTACTCCCGGAGCCGGGCGGCGTCGTCAACTGTGAGGCCGAATGGCGGGCTATCGCTCCACATAAGCTCGTCAAGCACCCCGGCGATCGTCTCCTCAAAGCCTGCCTCGTAGCTCAATTCCTCTTCCTCGGCCGCGTAGAACTGATCGAACGCCCACGCCGCCAAGGACGGTATTGCGAGGCGCCCGGCCGTAAAACGTTCGATGGCTCGCTTCAGTTCTTCACGCGTTAGGACTGCCGTCATACCATCACCTCTTCGCACGTCGAGTGGAAACCACAGCCGGCGCAGCGCCGCGCCTCCCGGTGCGAGCGTATCGAGGTAATCAGTGGATCCGCACTCCGCATCTCTTCGACCAGTCGCAGCAGATCCTGACGCAGACGGTCGTCAAACCGAATCTTGAACGTCTGGTGTGCATACCGTAGCAGCCCATAGGCGGGACGGACCCCGGATGTCTCTTCGACCAGCAGACAATATGCCGCCAGCTGCATCACGTCCGACGGATAGGGCTCGCGGGCGAGCCGGTCTGGCTTTACCTCAATCGGAATGAGCTGGCGCCCACGTTCCAACAGATAGTCCGGCTTTCCGACGAGGCCGAAGCGCCGGGCGATCAGCGGCTGCTCCGCGCGACGCCATCCGATCGTGTCACTATAGGCGACGCGCTGCCACGGCAGTCCTGTCTGGCGTCGCAGAAGCAGCGCAGCCGTGAATAGCCCAAGCGCGACCCCGAGCCATAGCCAGATCATGATCCCAGCAGCAGTGCCAGGAGGGCGATCGCCAGCGCCACGACGCCTGCGCCCAGCAACAGGCGCGAGGCCGCGATGCGCATACCATATCGAGTGTGGCTTCTAGCTCCGGCCGCGAGGCGGTCTCGATTATTCGGCTCGCGCCCCTCGACCGTACGCAGCCACCACGCGCGATGGCAGAAGACGTATTCGCCGACTTCGCTGGCTCGCATCAGGCGTGCCACTAGCCGCCGAAAGCGTTATGCCCGCCGATCCAGTTCCGGACGTCCGCAAATGTAATTACCAGCATGAGCCCCAGCAGCACCATCATGCCGATGGCATGGACCAGCGCCTCGCGCTCAGGCGGAACTTTTTTGCCTCCGCGTGCCCACTCGACCAGCGCAAAGACGATTCGGCTTCCGTCGAGGGCGGGAAGGGGCAGCAGGTTGATCAAGGCGAGGTTGACGCTGAGCACGGCCGTCCAATTAAGGAACGGCACCAGCCCTTGGTGCTGCGCGATCTCGCCAGTCGCACGCATAATCGCTATCGGCCCGCCTACCCCACCTTCGGGACCGTGTACTAGCCCGAACAGCGATGCGATCAGTACCCCGAGCCCTGCGAGCATCTGGAAGAGCAAGTCCAGGGTACTGGTGAGACCGCTCCAGATCGCGGCCAGGGGATTGAGCCGGTCGATATAGCGCGTACCGCGCACCTGGTTGCTCGGCACGTCTATCTGGATCCCAAGAGCTCCGTTGTTGCCACGCTCTTGGAGCGTACGCGGTCTGATCTGCACAGTCTTGAGCTCGGTGGCGCCTGCCGCATTGATGCTTTGGACGTCGAGCGTTACTTCCTGGCCGGGCTTCTCGTCGATCAGGCGCCGCAGGCTCGCGGGCGAATCGACCGGCTGGCCGTCGAGCTTCAGAATCACATCTCCGGGCCGGAGCTTGGAGGCGGCGGCAGGGCTGCCGGGCTGAACGCTGTCTACCTTGACGGGGCCAATCGGGTCGGGGCGGCCGACCATAGCGATAATCGAGAAGAGGACGATCGCCGTGAGGAGATTCATTATTGCTCCGGCCGCCATCACCGGGATCTTACGCCACGGCGGCGCTTGAGTTAGGCTGCCCTCGGCGTCAAAGTTCCCTTCTTCACCTGCCATGCGGACGAAGCCGCCGAGCGGTAACCAGTTAAGTGTTACAGGAACGCCATGGTAGCGAAAGAGCGTCAACATACGCGGCGGGTAGCCGAAGCCAAACTCTTCGACGCGAATACCCATGCGTAAGGCCGTGAGAAAATGTCCGAGCTCGTGAACGAAAATGAGGAAGCCGAGGGCCGGTATGACCGACAGGTACCACAGCCAGCTGAATGACATGCCCTACTCCTGCCGCTGCGCGCGGCCGAACTCCGTTGTCGGCACTCAGTAGAATAGCTAGCGGCGTTGCTGGCAGTGTACCGGATAGGGATCAGGCCGTCAACCAGCGTACGAGATAGTATATGGTCGGCACCGTGAAGAGTAGGCTGTCGGCTCGGTCGAGTAGCCCGCCGTGCCCGGGAATGAGATAGCCCGAATCCTTGACACCTACCTGGCGCTTGAGCAGCGATTCCGCGAGGTCGCCTGCCTGCCCCGCGATTCCGCCGATGCCGCCGACGAGAGCGCCCTGCCAGCTCGCGAGAGGTAGCCCGAACAGGGCAGCGATGATCGCGCCCGCGCAGACAGCACCTGCGAGTCCCCCTATAGCGCCTTCCCAGGTCTTTCCCGGGCTAATAGAGGGCGCCATGCGGTGCTGTCCCACGGCGTGACCGACGAAGTAGGCAAGCGTGTCGCTGGCGAACGTTACGAGCAGCGCGAAGGCGATCCAGGCGGCTCCTGGCTCGACTCGCAAACGGCCGAGCGCAGTCGACGCGAGAGGAGCGCTCAGGGCTCGGAGCAGGACAAAGTGGGCAAAGGTCCAACCGATGTAGACTGCGCCGCTGAAGGTCAGCGCCCAGGCGACGAGCGAGCCTTCGTGCTGCTTGCCCGGCAGCTCTGACCCAAGCGTTCCCATGATGGTCAGTAGGAGGGCCAGACCGACGAGATCGATTGGCAGACGCGGGCGGAGCACTGCTGCCAGGATGAAGAGGATGGCGCAGAAGTACCCGATCGGACGGGGATGGTAGCCCGCGTGCGCGAAGAGCCGGTAGAGCTCGTGCAGAGCGAGCAGCGTGCACAGAAGCGCGCCGGCGATGAACCATCCACCACCGGCCCACACGGTTAGCCCAAGCACAGGAAGCAGGATCGTCGCGCTGAGAACGCGCTGTGCGAGGTTACCGAGTGCCGGCCGGCTCATCAGGCAGACCGCCGAAGCGCCGCTGGCGCTGTTCGAAAACGTGGATCGCCTTCACGAGCTCGCCAGTATCGAAGTCGGGCCAGTAGACTGGCGTGGAGTAATATTCGCTGTAGGCGGCCTGCCAAATCAAAAAGTTCGAAAGCCGGAACTCTCCGCCGGTTCTCACGATCAGGTCGGGATCAGGCATGCCGCAGGTGTAGAGATGCTGTGAGAGGGCCTGTTCAGTAATCTCCGCGGGCCGCACCTCGGCCGCTACCATACGGCGCACGGCCTGAATGATGTCGGCTCGTCCGCCGTAGTTGAAGGCGACAGCCAGCGTCATCGCCGTGTTTCCGGCTGTGATTTCGACGGCCCGGTGCACCTTGCGCTTCAATCGCTCGGATAGGCCATCCGTGCTGCCCAGGTGGCGAATGCGAACGCCCTCCTCATGGAGGGCGTTCGTCTCGCGATCGATGAACTCACTCAAGATGAGCATGAGCCCGCGTACCTCGGAGGTCGGGCGCGACCAGTTCTCGGTCGAAAAGGCATACAGCGTCAGGAAGTGTATGCCGCGGTCCTTGCACTCGCGAACGATGCGCCGGATATTCTCCGTGCCCGCACGATGGCCGGCGTGGCGCGGGAGAGACCGCTGCCGCGCCCATCGGCCATTACCATCCATGATGATCGCGATGTGCTGGGGGACGGCCATGATTGCTCCGGAAGCCGGGAAAACAGCTATCAGCGGCCAGATATTCCGATTTCTGAAGCTCTGCCTGCCGATGCCGTCTGCCGATTACCGCTCCTAGACTTCCATGACTTCGGCTTCTTTGGCCGAGCCAATCTGATCCATCTCTCGCGCGTAGCGATCGGTGATCTCCTGGAGCTTTTCCTGCGCGCGCTTGAGCTCGTCCGTACTGATCTGCTTATCAGTCTCGATCTTCTTCAGATCGTTTTGTGCGTCGCGGCGCAGATTGCGGAGGGCAACCTTTGATTCCTCGACCTCTTTGCGAACATTCTTGGTCAGATCCTTTCGGCGCTGCTCTGTAAGCGGGGGGATCGCCAAACGGATTACCTGACCGTCGTTGGTCGGATTGATGCCGAGCTCGGAGGTTTGGAGCGCCTTCTCGATCGGCTTGAGAGCACCTCGGTCCCAGGGCTGAATCACCAGCATCCGCGCGTCGGCGGCCGAGATATTCGCCACTTGGTTGATCGGCATCTCTGTGCCATAGTACTCCACCATGATCTGCTCAACCAGAGCAGGAGAGGCTCGGCCCGTGCGAATGCTGCCGAGGTGGTGCCTTAATGCCTCGACAGATTTCTTCATTTTTGCTTCAGCTTGCGCGAGCGTATCTTTGACCATAGCGATCCTCCCTAGGTTCTGCGCTTCACTCCTGGCTGACCAGCGTTCCGAGCCGTTCGCCGGCGATGATGCGCGCGGCGGTCCCCGGCTCGAACATGTTGAAGACCACGATCGGCAGGTTGTTGTCCATACAGAAGGTGAGCGCGGTCGAATCCATCACCTGAAGGCCACGATTGATCGCGTCGAGATAGGTCAGCCGGTCAAACTTTACCGCGCTCTTGTCCAGCCTGGGATCGGCAGTATAGATGCCGTCTACGCCATGCTTAGCCATCAGGATCACGTCTGCCCCGAGTTCTGCGGCTCGGAGCGCTGCCGCTGTGTCAGTCGTGAAGAAGGGGTTGCCCGTGCCAGCCGCAAGGATGATAACACGCCCTTTTTCCATGTGGCGAACCGCACGACGACGGATATACGGCTCGGCAACCTCATTCATCTCGATCGCGGTCATGGCACGCGTGAAGATGCCGTGCTGCTCGAGAGCATCCTGAAGCGCCAGGGCATTGATGATCGTCGCGAGCATGCCGGCATAATGTGCCTGCGGCGCATCCATGCCGGCCGCAATCGCGGTGTTGCCCCGCCAGATGTTGCCGCCGCCCAGCACTGTCGCTACCTGGACGCCAAGCTTAAGGACAGCCTCGATTTCCCCGGCAATGTAGCTCACGACGTTGGGATCGACTCCAAAGCCCCGACCTCCGGCCAGGGCCTCACCGCTGAGCTTAAGCAAAATTCGCTTGTACTTCGGCAGGCTCATATACGTCCCAGTCCTCTAGTGAGCTCGTCGCCCCCGACAGATCATTCGGCAGGGCCTTCGGACAGAAGGTGCGCTTGCGCCGCCCACATGAAGGATGACCTACGTGCCAACCTCGAAGCGCGCGATCCGGCGCACGACGATATTCTCGCCGGTCTTCGCGATCGTGTCCTGGATCTTCTGGCCGATCGTGACGTTCGGCTGTCGGACGAAGGGCTGCTCGAGCAGCACATGTTCCTCGTAGAACTTCTCGGGCGAGCTTACCTCGGGCCCGTTCAGCACCTCTTCGGTCACTTCCTCTGTGCGGATGAACTTCGGATTCATGCCCACGACCTGCATAGCAATATCTTTCGCCAGCTGGACGAACTCTGCGTTGCGTGCCACGAAGTCGGTCTCGCAGTTGAGCTCAACGATCCCGACGACCTTGTTGCCTGGATGGATGTAGACTTCGATGCGTCCCTCTTTTGCTTCGCGGACCCCCTTTTTCTCGGCGATCTTGAGGCCGCGCTCTCGTAGCAGTACGAGCGCCTGATTCATGTCGCCATTCGATTGCTCGAGCGCCTTCTTGCATTCCAGGATGCCAGCCTGGGTTCGCTCGCGTAGCTCCTTGACCTGGTCCATCGTAACAGCCATTCCCAAAGCTCCTTTTACACCAAAAGCGGGAGAGACGGCAGACCGGAACTCGCGTGGTCCGATCGCTCAACCCTCCCGCGTCCTATGTGCCGTGACTTAGCTCTCGACGGCCTCGGTCTCGTGCCCTTCGTAGCGCGATTGACGTTGCTGCTGCCCATTGATCGCGGCGTCGGCAATCTTACTGACGATCAGGCGAATACCGCGAATTGCGTCATCATTCGACGGGATAACGATATCAATCAAGTCAGGATTGCAGTTCGAGTCGACCATCGCCACGATCGGAAGATGTAGCTTCCGGGCTTCGGCGACTGCCAGCTGTTCACGATGCGAGTCGACGATGAACAGCGCAGCCGGGATGCGCTCCATGCGCTTCAGGCCGCCGAATACACGGTTCAGCTTGTTAATCTCGTCGTCGATGCGGATCTGCTCGGCCTTGGTTAGCCGCGCGAAATCGCCCCGCTCCCGCCGCGTCTCGAGCTGGGCGAGATACTGCAGACGTGCCTTGATCGTCGTGAAGTTAGTCAGCGTGCCCCCGAGCCAGCGGCTCGTAACATAGAGCTGGTTGGCCCGGCTTGCCTCTTCCTCGATGATGCTCGCCGCCTGCTTCTTGGTCCCGACGAACAGTATCTGGTGCCCGCGCGAGGTGATGTCCGAGACGAAGTCGTAGGCCTCCTGCATCGCTGGAATCGTCTGCTGAAGGTCGAGGATGTGAATACCGTTGCGCTCGGTGAAGATAAACGGGCGCATCTTCGGGTTCCACTTCTTGGTCTGGTGCCCAAAGTGAACGCCCGATTCCAGCAGCTCGCGCATCGAGACAACACGCTGCTGGGCCTCTACCTGTGCTTGTGCCACGGGAGAACCCCTTCCTGTATCTTAATGCCTCCACCTTCGTCAGCCCATGCACACACCGCATCTGGTGCGGCAGACGTGCGTCATGGTCGGAAGGTGTGTGAGATCGGTGCTGAGCACCACGCGTAAGTATAGCATACCGGCGAGCGAGCGGCAAAAATCGGCCGGATTGCTAGCCCAGCTGCCTCTGCCCGAGCCGGCTGATTCTGTCCACTATAGCAGCACGACGACAAGGGCCACGATCAAGGAGTTGCGTGCCAGAGACGGCTTCGGGTACCGGTGCAAGTGCTTGTGCTTGGAGACTCGGGTTGCGACCCGTCGTTTCATCCCGTATAATTCATCGGTCAATCAGACAATTAAGCAAAGGTTAAGGCCGATCGGATCCCAATGCGACGACTCGCCAAGCAGCGGCCGCTTATTCCAGGCGTCGCTCCGGAAGGCTATCCTGTTATCGCCGGCGGGCTTGCCCTTACTGCACTCATGGCGCGTTATTCACGCCGCCTCGCCTCGGTGCCGCTGGGCCTGACGGCGGCATCAGCGCTCTTTTTTCGCGATCCGCGCCGCGGGCTGCCTATCGACGATTCCAGCATCGTCGCAGCCGCCGACGGCCTCGTCACGCGGGTCGACACGATCGACGAGCCACGCTTTATCAAAGGTCCCGCCCTGCGCGTCGTGACCTTCTTGTCCCTCTTTGACGTACATATCAATCGTATGCCCGTGGCCGGGACAGTCCGCTATACTGAACATCTTGCGGGGGAGTTCCGGGCGGCATGGGATGCCGAGGCCGACGAGGTCAACGAGCGCAACTACATCGGCCTGGAGACGCAACACGGGCCAGTGCTGATGATCCAGATCGCGGGCCTCGTGGCGCGTCGCATCGTATGCCATCTGGACAAGGGAGACTTTGCTCGCGCTGGAGAGCGCATCGGGATGATCAAGTTCGGATCGCGAACCGATGTCATCGTCCCAGCCGGGCTGGCACGATCCTTGGTTGTGCCAGGAGAGCGGGTAGTAGCTGGCATGACGCTAGTTGGAGAGTGGCTATGAACAAACGGTGCTGGTTTCCGAATTTTCTGACGACCGCCAATTTGTTCTGTGGCTTCATTGCCGTCCTCTTTGTCGTGCATGCCAAGGAAGTCGGCTCCGATTCCAACCCGCACTCCTGGTTCATCTGGGCGGCGCTCACGATCTGCCTGGCTGCTCTCTTCGATGCCCTCGACGGCCGCCTGGCCCGCGCGCTGCGTGTTGCGTCGCCGTTCGGCAAAGAGCTCGACTCGCTGGCCGACATCGTCTCGTTCGGGGTCGCGCCGGCCCTGCTTGCCTATGAGCACTCCTTCCAGACCGATCCCATGCACGTGCTTTGGATGGGCCTTTGCGGTCTATTTGTCTGCTGCGGTGCCGCCCGCCTGGCACGCTACAACATCGGAGGCACGCGTGGGCGCTTCTTCACGGGTATGCCTATTCCGGCCGCGGGTCTGACGATCAGCGGCCTGGCGATCTTTCCATCAAGGCTCAGCACCGAGCTCATGGCGGTGGTCGTGCTTGGCCTCGCCTTCTTGATGATCAGCACCCTGCGCTATCCCAACCCGGAGCAGCTGATCTTTGATGCTCCTGCTCCGATCCGCCTCCTCTTTATGATCGTTTTCACCGTGGCGCTGGTCGACACGCAGGATTGGTTCTTCCTACTGCCGGTCTCCTACATGATCTATGGCCTGCTCTTGAATGCCGTTCAGGCACTGCGGCCCGGCGAGGCGTAATTCCCCCGGTCGCAGGACTCTGATTACTCACTAGCGGCTGCCGGCTTCGGTTCATCTATCGCGGCGCGCAGGCTAGCCACGAATGATTTCACTTCATCCGTACCGCGCTCCGCCGTCGATGCGACAAGATTGAGCAGTGCAGAGCCGACGATGACTCCATCCGCGAGCCTGGCAACCTGTTGGGCATGCCGCGGCTCCGATATTCCAAAGCCGACTGCGAGAGGCGTGTGTGTCGCCGCCCGGACCCGGTCGAGGAAACGTGGGAGCTCCGGCGGTAGCTCCGCCCGCGCGCCGGTGATTCCGGCCAGCGAGACGCAGTAGATAAAGCCCGAGGCGAGCTCTGCAACCTCTTCGATACGCGCGTGGGTGGACGTGGGAGCCAGGAAAAAGATCAGGTCGATCCCATTGTGCCGGCTAACCGCATGCAGATCCTGCGCTTCCTCGGGTGGGAGATCGGGAACGATCAGCCCGTCCACGCCGGCCGACGCCGCGTCGACACACCAGCGATCGAGCCCGTACTGCAAGATGGGATTGTAGTAGCCCATGAGCAGAATCGGGACATCGATGCCCGACGCGCGAAGGCTGCGGACCGTATCGAGGCAATCGGAGGGACGAACACCGTTATGCAGGGCGCGCTGTGTAGCGTGCTGCACGGTTGCGCCATCCGCGAGCGGATCCGAGAAAGGAACGCCCAGCTCGATAATATCCGCCCCGCCTTGCACGAGCGTCGGGACGAGCTCCAAGGCCGACTCTCGCTCTGGAAAGCCCACGGTAAGGTACATGATCAGCGCCTGCCGCCCGTCGCGCGCGAGCGCTTCGAATATTGGTGCAATACGTGACACGTCTACTCCAATCGATCGACCCAAAATGCTTCGCGAAGATCCGGTAGATGCTTGACGGCGATCACTGCGCCCACAAGTAGCACTGCGGCGGTTATGAGCCCATTCCGGGTCAGAAACCAGATTGCCGGCGCCGCGGCGAGCGCTCCGACGACGGAGGGTACGGTCTCGTCCTTACGTAAAATAAGCAAGAGCAGTCCGAAAACCGCGACGGCAGCCAGTGCCACGGGCCACGCCACCGCCAGCAAGACCCCCATTCCCGCTGCCAGGCCCTTGCCGCCCGTCTTGCGCAGGGCCATCTTCCACCCGCTGCCGAAGATGCCGTGTGACGTGATAATCATGTACGGTGAAAAGCAATGGCCGACGACGGCGAGACAGCCGGCCAGGGCGCCCGCCTCGGGGCCAATTAGCCAGCGTCCGGCAATCACCGCGACTGCCCCCTTGGACGCATCCAGAATCCCGACAAGCACTCCCGCAAAAGGTCCCACGGTCTTGAGTGTATTCATCGCCCCGGTATTCCCGCTCCCAGAGCGCCGGAGATCCACGCCGCGCAGCGCGCGCGCTACGAGCACCGCAAACGGTACCGCGCCAAGGAAATAGGCGACGACGAGCAGGAGCGCAAACATGGGCCACCCTCACGCAGGCTGATGTCCGTTGAGCGAGGCGATTCGCTCCTCTGTACGACGCGCCAGCCGCGCCAGCGCAAACCACTCTTCGTTATCCGCGCTGTCTTCCTCGAGTCCCTGTGAATAGCGCGCCACAAAGGTTTCAGTCGGTATCCCACGCTCGACCTCAAAGACCTGCAGACTCTGCCGCAGACCGACGAGCTTGGCCTGCTCCTCGCGGGCATCGAAAGCCGGGTCTTCGGCACCGCCGATCTCTGCATTATCGCTGCTCTCCGCCGTAATGCCGCAGGCCGCTTTCACTTCCGGGCGATAGAGGAGCACCCAGAGCGGCACCAGCGTAAAAGGCGCGGCGTAGATGACGCGGCCGGATGCGCAGAGCAGGATTAGCGACAATACGGTTACGAGTCCGGTGATCGCCGTGGCCCAGTCCCACGCATTCCAGCTGCGGCGGAAGAGCGCCACCGCGGCGATACCGAAGACGACCATGATGAGCACTGCAATGAGTACCTCTGACAGGCGAGCGCCCGCCACCTCCATCGCTCGCCGGCCGCGCTCGCCGTCCCCGCCTGCGAAGAACTGCGTGGCCGCGTCTGTATATCGCCGCCGTATCGTCCACTGTCGCAGGGCGATCGTCAGCCATCCCATCCCCCCGAGCGCCGCGTAGCCCAAGACGATTTTATACTCTAGGTTGGTCTGCATATCTTCCAGTGCCGGTCGGCAGCTGCCACGAGGCGCCCACTGGTGACTGGACGACGAGGCCGGGTGCCGGAATGCCGCCTGCCCCGGGGTCAGATCGTAACTCCGAGCTCGTCGGCCACGGTAAAGATGTCCTTGTCGCCGCGCCCTGAGAGGTTCACGAGGATGATCTGGTCTTTCGAGAGCGTTGGGGCCAGCCGCACCGCTTCCGCAATGGCATGCGCGGACTCGAGCGCGGGAATGATTCCTTCGGTCCGACAGAGCAGCTCGAAGGCCGCAAGTGCATCCGCGTCGGTGGCATCCACATACTGCGCACGGCCCGTATCGTGCAGAAATGCATGCTCGGGTCCGACGGCGGCATAGTCGAGTCCCGCCGAGACCGAATGCGTGAGCGAAATCTGCCCATCCTCGTCCTGAAGCACGTAGGAGTGCGTGCCCTGGAGGACCCCGGGCCGGCCCCCCGCAAAGCGCGCAGCATGCCTGCCCGTCTGCGTGCCTTCCCCGCCGGCCTCCACGCCTACGAGCCGTACATCCGCATCGCCCAGGAACGGGTGAAAGATGCCGATCGCATTCGATCCTCCCCCGACGCAGGCGACGATCACGTCGGGAAGGCGCCCAACCTGCGCCAGCATCTGCTCGCGTGCCTCACGGCCGATGACGGACTGAAAGTCGCGCACCATCGTGGGGTAGGGATGCGCGCCGAGGGCCGAGCCGAGGAGGTAGTACGAGTCGGGATTGGTGACCCAGTCACGCATAGCTTCGTTGATCGCATCTTTCAGCGTACGCGACCCCGAGTCGACTCCACGCACTTCGGCGCCCAGCAGCCGCATTCTGAAAACGTTGGGCCGTTGGCGGCGCATGTCTTCGGTGCCCATATAGACGACGCACTCGATGCCGAGCAGCGCGCAGACTGTCGCGGTCGCGACTCCGTGTTGTCCAGCGCCTGTCTCCGCAATAATCCGGCGTTTGCCCATTCGACGGGCGAGCAGCCCCTGCCCAAGGGCGTTGTTGATCTTATGCGCGCCAGTATGTGCGAGGTCTTCGCGCTTGAGATAGATCTGAGCACCGCCGGCGTGCTCGGTCAGCCGCCCCGCGTAGGTGAGCGGCGTCGGCCGGCCTGTGTCGGTGCGGTGAAGGTGGGCGAGCTCGGCCAGGAAGGCCGGATCCGCGATCGCCTCCGCAAAGGCATGCTCGAGCTCGAGCACGGAGGGCACCAGGGTCTCGGGAACATATTTGCCCCCGTAGGGGCCGAAGCGGCCAGCGACCGCGGGAGTTTCGACTGCCATTTCCCTATCCTTTAAGCGGCCCGCGAAGAGCCACAGCGTAGCGCATTTTACCCGGACCCCAACGTGCTCGCAAGCTCCGACCTGGCTATCAGGCCACGATCTCGGGCACCAGGCGCCGCGCCTCGATTTGTAGCAGCTCCCAGGCGCGGCCGACGTATCTCTCGTCCGTGCGGAGATTGCCAATTGCGAGCCGCAGGGTGAACTTGCCGTTGAGACGCGTGTGCGAGATGTAGATCTCGCCTGTGCTATTTACCGTGTCCATCAGTGCCGCGTTCAGTCGATCGAGCGTCGCTTCGTCGTCGATGCCCTCCGGATGAGTCCGGAAACAGATCGTGCTGAATGGTGCCGGCGCCAGCCGCTCGAAGTCGCGTGTCCTGTCCACCCAGCCGGCAAAGGCGCGCGCCAGCTCGATATGGTGTCGAATGCGCGCCGCTAGGCCCGCGTGTCCGAAGTAGCGCATCACCATCCAGAGCTTCAGCGCTCGGAAACGCCGGCCGAGCTGCACTCCCCAGTCCATAAAGTTGGTGACGTCGTCCTCGCCGGTCTTGAGATACTCCGGCACCAGGCTGAAGGCCCGCTTCAAAATCTCTGGGTCCCGGACATAGAACGCGCTGCAGTCGATCGGAGTAAAGAGCCACTTGTGTGGGTTGACGACGATCGAGGCCGCGTGGTCGCAGCCTGCGAGGACATAGCGCATCTCCGGAACGATCGCTGCCGTGCCGCCGTAGGCACCGTCGACATGCAGCCAAAGGCCATACTGCCCGGAGATCTCCGCGATCGCGGGCACCGGATCAATACTCGTCGTCGATGTTGTGCCGATGGTAGCGGCGACAAAAAAAGGCCGGCGGCCGGCCGCGCGATCTGCCTCGATCGCCGCCTGAAGCGCCCGTGGGTCCATTCGGAACTCGCCGTCGGTCGAAATCTTACGCACGTTCTCCTGACCGATCCCCAGCGCAATCGCACCTTTTTCGATCGAGGAATGTGCCTGCTCCGAGGTGTACATGCAGAGCGTCGGCAGGTCGTCTCGACCGGCCATGCCCCTGCGCCGAATGTCGACGTCGACGGCTTCCCGCGCCGCCGCGATCGCGACCATGCTCGCCATCGACGCCGTATCCATAATGATTCCGCGCAGGTGGGCCGGCAGCCCCAGCATCTGGCGGAGCCAGTCGAGGCTCACCTCTTCGAGCTCTGTGACGGCCGGCGATGTCTTCCATAACATGCCGTTGACGTTCAGGGCAGCGGCAAGAAGCTCGCCGAGGATGCCGGGGCCCGAGCCGGTGATGCTGAAATACGCGAAGAACGCGGGATGGTTCCAATGCGTGATCCCCGGCATTATCACACGCTCGAAATCCTCGAGGATCTGCGACATCAGCTCGGGTTCCTCAGGATATGCCTCGGGCAGCCCTGCCTTGACCTCGCCCGGCTGCACCCTTGCTAGAACGGGGTAGCGCTCGGGTGTGCGCAGATATTCGGTGATCCAGTCTATGACCTCGTGCCCGTACCGCCGGAACGTCTCAGGATCCATGTCTTGGAGCTCCGACCCACCGAGGTCGTGCGGCTGATC
The DNA here is from genome assembly GCA_038254585.1 of Chloroflexales bacterium. GTDB lineage: Bacteria > Chloroflexota > Chloroflexia > Chloroflexales > Kallotenuaceae > JBBSGA01. Next base: position 21,422 of record JBBSGA010000062.1, read on the forward strand.
TCGATTCATCGCTTACGTCCTCGTAAACACGCGCCACCCAAGGACGCGGCGTAAATACGAGCGCCCCGTGACGAATAATACCTCCGTCACGGGGCGTCCTGAGCCGGCGATCGCCGGCTTACTGCTTGATGAGGCTCTCGTCGCGGTGCTTGTCACCCTCTTCGATCAGCATGATCGGAATACCGTCTTCGATCGGGTACTTGCGGCCGCAGGTATGGCAGATCAGGAAATCGTCTTGCAGCTCGACGGGCTGCTTGTCGGCCGGACATGCTAGGATTTCCAGGAGCTCGGGCGAGATTGTGCGCTTGGCAGCCGAAGGTAGTGTTGCGCCCCCATCGACCGAGCCGCCAACTGGTGCGAGATCGAAGGCGCTATCTTCCCGGTACTGGCGGATCAGGCGCGCCGCGGCTACGCCGAGCGCTGCAAGCAAGCCAACTCCCAATAGTCGTCGAAAGCCTCTCATGCACAGACTCCTCACACTTCAAGCGATCGCTTCGGAATAGTTTCAGGTCGTGGTGCGGCGGCTTTAGCCGCTTCCACAAAAGCCCGTATCTTTGCGAGATCCTTCACGCCGTCACTTTCGACGCCGCTGCTCACGTCCACGCCCCATGGGCGCACGGCGGCGATCGCCGTGGCGACGTTCTCGGGTGTCAGGCCACCGGCGAGCAGCACTGGTCGCGCTGCCGCCAGCCTCTCCGCGGCCTGCCAGTCCGCGACAACACCGGCACCACCGAACGAGCCCGGCACATGCGCGTCGACCAGGATTGGAGCCGCCTCGCACGTCTCATCACGTTCGAGCCAGGCTTGCTCGGACGGATCGCCGTCGAAACGCAGGGCCTTAATCGACGGAAGATCGAGGGCAGCAGCCGTTTGCGGCGGCTCGTGCCCGCTCAGCTGAACCCAGTCGAGCCCGATGCAGGCAGCTATCTCGGCGATCCGCTCGGGCATCTCGTCGACGAAGACGCCTACAACCGTGACATCTTGGCCGCGAGGCGCAGAGCGGAGCGCCGTGACGATCTCGCGGGCCACCTCGATCCGTATCTGCCGCTTACTGGGGGCAAAGACCAAACCGAGCAGATCGGCTCCAGCATCAGCCGCGGCGAGAGCGGCGGCCGGTGTCCGTATGCCGCAGATCTTGACGCTGACGGCCACTCAGGCTTCCCCGCCCGGATTCGGATCCTCGGCGCCGGCCGGCTTCTTGCGCCGGCGGCGCTTGCGGGTCCCATTTTCGCGCTCCTCGGCGTTCTCTTGGGGCTGGCTCGCATCGGCACCTTGATCTTTGGTCGCAGGCCGCCGCCGGGCGTTTCCGCGCGAGGCCGTGGGCGTGGCTGTCTTGGACTCGTCCGACGTTCCCTCAGGCGTCTCCTCCGATCCATTCTGGCCGTTCCCGGATGCTGCAGCCGGTTTACGTCGCGCCCGGCGCCGCGGAGTCTGGGCCGGTGCCGCTTCCGGCTCGGCCGGAGGTGGACTCGGCTCGACCGGCGTCTCCTGCACCGCCACCGGCTCGCTCGCGGTTCCATCCGCGACCGTGGCGGCAGCCTCGGACGTCGGCAACGTGCCGTAGAGCCGTGCACGCCTACGCGGCGCTTGCTGCGAGCCGCCCGGCGCTACCTCGAGCGCCTCGGGCGCCT
>JBBSGA010000063.1:0-22766 GCA_038254585.1 Chloroflexales bacterium
CGAGGCGCTGCATGCCGCGTACTTGCGCGAAGTGTTTGAGGGCGTGGAGGCACGGGAGTGGCCGTGGGTTCGGCTTGGCGATGTTCTACAACTCCGAAAAGATGTAGTTCACCCCTATCACAAGCTCTCAGGCCCGGCTACCTTCGTTGGATTGGAGCATATTGAGCCACATACCGGATGTCGAATAGGAAGCGTAAGTATTGACATGGCGACGTTGACCGGGCGAAAGCCAAGGTTCTATTGTGGAGATGTCGTGTACGGGTATCTTCGGCCGTACCTGAACAAGGTGTGGGTCGCTGATTTCGATGGGCTATGCTCCGTAGACCAGTATGTGTACACGGTGGATACAGACGTAGCCCTTACTGAGTTCGTCGCAGCGTATATGCGTAGCCAGCCCTACCTCGATCGGGCGCCGATTGATACGACGCCGGGCCAGCTGCCGCGTATTCGTACCGAGGAAGTCTTATTGGTCAAAATGATGCTCCCTCCTTTGTCTGAGCAAAAGCGTGTTGTTGGAGAAATGGACAGCCGAATGCGGGAAGTAGCGCGCCTGCGTGAAGCGACAATGCAACAGCAAGCGGCCGTCGATGCGCTTCCCGGCGCGCTGCTCCATGAGGTGTTCGGCGGGTTCGAGCGAGACTGAACTGTGAACGTAAATCTTGAGCTTATTTTTAATTCGTATGGACACCCATGGGAAGACAAGCCGTCCACGAATAGATTGCACTGAAAGCCCAGGTGTGTCTTGTATGGGACAAAGTTTTATCGTCTACTAATGATATCTGTTGCTCTACCAAGGATATTCGTGTATTCGTGTCGTATTCGTGGACGGCATCGGTCGATAAAAACGTTTCCACAATTAATTGTTAAATCACCTCTGGGGAGTTCAGTATGAAGACGGCATATGTGATCAAAGGCTATATCAGCTCCGAAGGCACTATCATGCTTGATGAGCCCGCTCCATTGGTAGCCGGCCCTGTACTCGTGACGATTATGCCGGTCGAAGATTTCTCGAATGGCGCTTCTGGATACACTCAGGAAGAGCACGATGAGTTGCTGCGCGAGATTGCGGCTATTGCGGCGCTCCCTGAGGAACGGCCGGCGGGGAACGGTTTCATGGCGAAGGACTACAAAGCGATCCTGTATGGCCCCGACAACGGACCCGGCGATGTACGCTGATCGCCGTTTCGTTGAGACGTTTTCGGGCAGTTTGGCAGTACGACGATTATCCCCGCGTAGATGATGGGCTGAGGCATAATCCATACATGACGACGACCACAATCGAGCAGCAAGCGCCGACGACCACCAACGGCCGCGCCATCGGCAGCGTCGCCGCCATGAACGGCTACGTCAAAGAGATCGCCAACGTCCTGCGCCGCTCCGGGCGCGCCGGGGCGCTCCAGTACGTGCCCGAGATCACCTGGCTCCTGTTCCTGCGTATCCTCGATGAGCGCGAGCAGGATAAGGCCCGCGAGGCGGCTGCGCTAGGGCTGCCGTTTCGCCCGACGATCGAAGCTCCCTACCGCTGGTGCGATTGGGCCGCGCCCTATGATCCGAAGACTCGGGACGCACAGGGCCGCGCCCAGGGCTGGAAGCGTAAAGAGCTCAACGAAAGCCAGATGGGGGCGTTGAAGGCCTTTGTGAACGACGAGCTGATCCCAACCATTCGCAAGCTGGAGGAGAGTGCCCAGCATGGATCGCCGCAGCACGTCCTGAGCCAGATTTTCTACAACACACCGCGCACCTATATCGACACCGAGTACAATCTGCTCGAAGTCCTCGATCGCGTCCATAGGCTCAGCTCCAAATCGATCGACAACACGCACATCTTTCCCCTCTCCCAGGTCTACGAGGGGCTGCTCCTCAGCATGGGCCAGAAGAACAACGACGGCGGGCAGTTCTTCACGCCGCGCGAGGTCATCCGCGTGATGGTGCGCGTGCTCGATCCCAGGCCTAGTCAGAGCATTTACGATCCGTGCTGCGGGACCGGCGGCTTCCTGGCCGAGACCTTCAGCTACATCGTCGAGCGCTATGGCCCGACCCTCAGCGCGGAGCAGTTCGACCGCCTGGAGACCCAGACCTTCTACGGCCGCGAGAAGGACGCCCTCGTCTATCCGATCGCTCTGGCCAACCTGGTGCTCCACGGCATCGACCTGCCACACATCTGGCTCGGCAACACGCTCACCGGCGATCCGGCCTACGCTAAGCTCTTCGAAGACGCGCCCACGCAGTTCGACATCGTGCTCACCAATCCGCCCTTCGGCGGCAAGGAGAGCAAGACCGCGCAGAAAAAGTTTACGTACGAGACCGGCGCGACGCAGGTGCTCTTTCTCCAGCACATTCTCGAAGAGCTCAAAGACGGCGGCGTGTGTGGCGTCGTGCTTGACGAGGGCGTGCTCTTCCGTACGACCGAAGGCGGCTTTGTCGGCACCAAGAAGCGGCTCTGTGAGGACGCGGAAGTCTTCTGCATCGTAAGTCTGCCGGGCGGCGTCTTCACCAACGCGGGCGCGGGCGTCAAAACCAACCTCGTCTTCTTCCGCAAGGGCAGTCCGACGACCGCCATCTGGTACTACGACCTCTCCGACCTCAAGATCAACAAGGGCAATCCGCTGACCGTCGGCCACTTCGACGATTTCTTGCAGCGCTACCGCCTCGCTCCCGCCCATCCCGGACGGATCAGCCCCAAAAGCTGGACCGTGGATTTCGAAGCGCGAAAAGAGAGCGCCCGTGCCGCCGCCGCGCCCATCCAGACCAAAGCCAAAGAGCTGTGGGCACAAGCGACCGCCAAGAACAAAGCCATCGCCGGCCTCAAAGCGCAGATCCGGCAAGTCGCAACGCTCGAGGCGCGGGACGAGCTGTTAGCCCAGATCGGCCGGCAGGAAGACGAACAGAAGCAGGCCCGCAAGCAGGCCCAGGCGCTTGAAAACGAAGCGACCGGCATCCTCAACGCCGTCTACGACCTCAAAGCCGTGAATCCGAATTCCTCGGGCACGCGCGATCAGCGCACGCCGGACGAGCTGCTGAGCGCCATCGAGGAAGCTCAGCAGGCGATTAGCTTGGCTGTCGAGGCGCTGCGGGCGTCACGTTCGATCGTAAGGATAGGTGATGGAGACTGAGGACGCTCTTCCCATTCTGACAGAAGAACTTGCCGCTTCTGCCGTCGCTATCATATTCGCAGACTCGCGGTCTTTGGCTCCGTTCCTCGCGGAGATGCTCCCCCTGACAGCGATCTCGACGTGCTCGTGGAGTTCGAGCCCGGACATATCCCGGGGCTCGCATTCATCACCATACAGGATCAGTTATCTGCGCCCATTGGCGGCTGCCCCGTCGACCTCGTACCCTCGTTCATGCCCGATTCCGGCTAGAATAGCGCGCGATTGAGAATCGCATGGCCGTGGGGCGCCGGTGAGCCGCTGCTGGCCTCGTCGGATCGGGGAGCATGAAGACCGTTCTCTGGCATAGGCTGTTGCCTCGCACGCAGCGTACGGCCGCGATGTACGTGCTCTTCTTCCTCGCCGTGCTCGGATTCGCCGTGCGCGTCGCGGTAGCGCTGCTTTCCTCCGGCTCCAGCGATATCAACTTCTGGTACACGTTTGCGTCCCTCGGGCGGCGGTTCGGCGTACCCTATCTGTACGCCCATGTCCCCGCGTTCAACCATCCGCCCCTGATGGGCTACTGGGCCATCGCCCTGTTGCGTATCTCGGATGCCTCGGGCATTCGATTTCCTCTCGTCTTCAGGCTGCCGGTGATCCTGGCTGACCTCGGGAGTGCCCTCCTCCTCTGGGACATATGGCGCCCGGTCCGTCCTCGCATCGTCGCTGCTCTCGCCGTCACGGCGTTTAGCTGGAGTCTCGTGGCGATACTCATGAGCGGATTCCACGGCAATACCGATAGCCTCGCGGCCTGCCTCTGTCTGCTCGCCGCGTACTGCTGTGAGCGAAAACGACCCTTTGCAGGCGGCCTGACCCTGGCCGGGGCACTTAACGTGAAACTGATCCCGATCCTGCTGGTCCCTGCCTTTGCACTGCGCCAGCGCTCGTGGCGGGCATTTCTCGAATTCGGCATCGGCGCGGCCGTGGGCGTGCTGCCGTTCCTGCCGGTGCTCACCTGCTGCGGCAGGAGCTTCTACGCGCACGCGATTGCCTACAACTCGAACGTCGATAACTGGGGCATTATCCTGTTTCTTCAGTTCAGTCGCGATAATCCCGCCCTACGGCAGCTTGCCGCCGCGATCGAGACGGCCTACGTCCCGAACGGACGCTTCCTGATCGCCGGCCTCATTCTGCTGGTGAGTCTGTGGGCGCGCATCCACGAGCGATGGAGCTACTATGAGCTCGGGGCCATCTGTTTCGCCATCTTTCTGATCTTTACACCGGGGTTTGGTGTGCAATATACGGCATACATCTGCCCGCTGTTGTTTGCCGTGAGCCTCCGTTGGGGCACGGCCTACTCGGCTCTAGCCGGCCTGTTCCTTGCCGTCGTCTACTACAGTTTTTGGGATGGGACGGTGCCCTTCCGGGCGACGTTCACGGCGGATTTCCCCATGCCCGCGCCGCTCTTCGGGCTCCTGGCATGGGCGCTTCTGATTCAGTTTGTGCTCTGGTGCCTGCGCCGCACCCTGGCGCCACAAAATGCGTTGCGGAACACCTCTCCAGTGCGCAAATGAAGCTTCAGAAATTAATTGGGGAACGTACGTAGCCAAGCCGTCCACGAACATGACACGAACATACGAATAATCTGTGCATCCTATTCGTGTTCGCATTCGTGGATTCACTACCATACAGAAAATATGTGCGAATTATGCGGCTGGTTGCAAGGATTGACGAACGGGCTTACTGGGCGGGATCGCTGGGACGAGGAAGCCGTTTGGGATGGGAAGGGCGTCCTTAAGGCAGCGCGTCAGCAGGCGCAGGCCCAGCCGAAAGAGGCTGAGGTCGCACCGATCCTGCCGATGTAGCCGCTTCAACCAGGCGTCAGACAGCGCAGACACGCCCAGATACACTAGCCAGAGGTACGCCAAGCACGCGGCGATCAGCAAGCGCGCAAGGCGTGTGGGATCACTGAGGTGACTGCGATGGATCTGGAACCCCCGACTCTTCTGGTCCGAGAAGAACGTTTCAATATGTGCCCGCAGACGGTAGGCGGCCAGCGCCGCAGCCAGGTCCCCCATGTTCGTGACCAGATAGATAGGTTCCGCTACGTCGCCTCCCAGATCGCCAGGATACTGACCGGGCCGTACTGCTCCGCCGTCAGCCACGCCGGCCGCACCGCCAGCAGCTCCCCGCGCTCCGGCGCCATAGTGCCGATGGACCGGGTCGTGCCATACACCGTCATCAGCAGGTTAGGCGCGGTCCGACAGACGTACTGCCAGTGCCACTGTCGCAGCAGCGCCTGCAAGTCGGTGCCGTCAAACTCGCCGTCACCCAGGAGGGTCACGTCTGCGCTCGCCGGGCGGAGCGGCTGAATCTGGCGGAGCAAGGCACAGTGGGTCGCTTGCGGGAAGTGACCTTTCTGCCCACGCACGACGATCCAGGCCAGGGGCAAGGCCCGGCCGTGGTAGACGACACTCAGCATTCGGGCCAGACATCCGCGCCCGACGACACTGCCATCCAGCACCAAGCGCAGCGGGTGCTGGGCGAGATTGGCCAGCAGGGCTTCCGCGACGGGCAGAAACCAGCCGTCCAGCGTGTTGGCATCGTGTTTGAGCCAGCGCTGGAACCGGGTCACGACACTGGCTTGATCGGCACCGCCACGGGGCGCGTGATCGGCGATGGTGGTGAGCTGGGCGCACTGGCCGCCCGTCAACCCACAGATCAGGGCGACGAGGGTGGTGAGGTGGCGTTCGCGGTGGCCGGTGGGGCGCGGGTGATAGAATTGCAGCAGGCCGTGTTTGATGGCAGCATAGCGGCGATACGTGTCACTCATCGTGCTCCTCCAGACTGCAAGGTCGTAAGCATGGAGAGCATACCAGAGCTGGCACGTATCGCTGTTTTAGCTCATATTTTCTGTATGGTAGTCAATCGTGGATGGCTTTCTACATGATTATTTCCTAAATCTTCATGAACGCGGCCGAGCCGTCTTTGCTCCATAAATGGGGCATTGTCCATTCAGCGCGTCCCATTTATGGGTGCGGTCTAGCTCCGGTTCGTGCAGCCCCCTCCTTGACGCATCGGGCTTCTCTTGTTAGCATCCGTCCGCGCGCAGCGCGGGCTGCGCTCACCGGAAAGTAGCGAATACATTGGCTACACTCGCGCGGGCTGAGGTGCCCTCCCGGACGGCCCGTTTCGCCGTCGCCACCATCTTTTTTACGAACGGCCTGGTCGTCGCCAACTGGATCGCGCGCATTCCCGACGTCAAGCACCATCTCGGCCTGAGCGATGGAACGCTCGGCTTCGCCCTGCTTTTTATGGCGGCGGGGGCGCTGGTGGGACAGCCGAGCGCGGGATGGGCCATCGCCCGGTTCGGCAGTCGCGCCGTCACGACGGCGATGGCCGTACTCTTTTTCACGACCGTTGTCCTGTTGGGCTTCGCGCCGAGCCTGCTCGCACTGATGGGCGCCTTGTTCGTCGTCGGTGCGTTCAACGGCGCCCTGGACGTGGCGATGAATGCCCAGGCCGCCCTGGTGGAGCAGCAGTATGCCCGGCCGATCATGGCCTCGTTTCATGGCCTCTGGAGCGTCGGCGGGCTGCTCGGCGCCGCGCTCGGCGGGCTGGCGGCCTCACGCGCGATCCCGGTTGGCCTGCACTTACTCGCCGCCGGCACGGCAGGCCTGATCGTCGCGTTCCTCGCCACCCACGAGCTTATCCCAGATGGCGGCGTGCCGGCGGTGGAGAGCACCGGCTTCGCGCTCCCGCCGCGCTCCCTGCTGCCGCTTGGCCTGATCGCCTTCTGCGCCCTCTTGTGTGAGGGCGCCATCGGCGACTGGAGCGCCGTCTACCTGCGCGACGGGCTGGGCAGCGCCCCCGGCCTGGCCGCCGCGGGCTACGCGGTCTTCGCGCTCTTGATGGCCGCCGGGCGCCTCACGGGCGATCGTCTGACGCTCCATCTTGGAGCAGCGCGCTTGGTGCGCGGCAGCGGTGCCCTTGTCGCCGTGGGCATCGGACTGGCCTTGCTCGGCAGCAGCCCGTGGCTCGCGATCGTCGGGTTCGGGTTGATCGGCGCCGGTATCTCGTGCCTCTTCCCGGTCGTGCTCAGCGCCGCCGCGCACACGCCCGGCATCGCCTCCGGCACCGCCATCGCGGCGATAGCCACCTCCGGCTACACTGGCTTCCTGGTGGGACCGCCGCTGATCGGCTCGCTGGCCGAGGCCGTGACGCTGCGCGGCGCGTTGGGGTTGCTCGCGCTCTTCGGCGTGCTGATCATGCTCCTCGGCGCCGCCGTGGCGGGTCGAGAGCGCCTATGAGCACGCCCATCTCATTGCAGGCGGTCGATCAGAGCCGGCAGTTCTGCCAGGCCCCCGATCCGAACGTCGGGCTCGCCGGCGCGCCGCCACTCCCGGCCGCGTACGTTGTTGTCGTTCATCACGCCGCCGTCGTAAGCCAGCGTCGGCGCAGCTGCTAAGGCTTTACAGTTAGGTCCTGCTCGCCCGTTCGTGTCAAGGTGTGTGCGGCGGATCGATTGGTCGACGGGTCGTCACGCGTGAGCTCCCGCGTTTCAGCTGTGGATCGTCCCACGTGATCAGCTCGGCGCCGCGCAGCGACGGCGACGTAGGTCGCATCTGCTCCTTTGAGTTGTAGATCAGCGGCAAGGCTTGCCGCGAGCCGGACGGCGGCAATAGTAATCGGTGCGAGGGTAAGGCGGGGAATCCGCTCGATTTGCTGCACTGCAACATGCCCAAGCGCCGGATTGCCGGTTCGGCGTGCGATGGCCCCGGCGACCTCGGCTAAGAGGATGCTGGGAGCTGTCATTGTGTCCATTGAGGCGATGTACGTCATGAGCCATGCGCGGCTTGAGGCGTGAAATTTATCGGTGGTCAGGTAGACGCTGACCAGCACGCTGGCGCCAACAACCATCACAGTTCGCGGCGCTGCTCCTGTATGGATTCGGCGGCGCTTGGATTCCCCTGCCACGCGGCCGTGATGCGCGCGGCAAGTTCGTCAACCTCGGCCATGAACTGCTGTGCGAGCGCCGCACGTGCTTTGCCGTCCGGCCTATATGTGGCTAGGGCATGGTCACGCGCATCGCCCAGGGATGGCCGGCTAGCCATGTAGCGCCCAGATGCCGTCGAGCGTTGCATCCATCGGTTGGTGCGCCGATTGTGCTGTGGCTTTGGCTTGCTTGTCTTCACGATCTCCAATCCTTATGGCTACCTGCTAGTTCCTCCCAATGTTCGTGTGCCGGCCGTTGGAAAGTATATCGTTTCTGGAATGCCGTCGTGTAGGAGGAACAGCATGCATCGGTTCAGGAACGTGATGGTGACCTTCATGGTCTTGCTCGGGATGATCGTGCTCGTGGCGCGGCCGGCGCGTGGCCTAGCCGCGCCGCGCGCCGGGAGCACGCGCGAGCGGCCGGCTACACGCGATGGGCGGATCGTCGGCTATTTCATCGAGTGGGCATTTACGCCCGCAACTACCGTGTCCAAAACGTCGTGAGCAGTGGCGCTGCCGGCAAGCTCACTCACATCAACTATGCCTTTGGCAACGTCGCGCCTGCCCCCGACAATCCAAGCGCGACCACGTGCCAGCATGCCGATGCCTGGGCCGACTACCAGAAGCCCTGGGCCGCCGAGGAGAGCGTCGACGGCCTGCCGGTTCCCTGGGGCGCCCCGCTGCGCGGCACCTTCCAGCAGCTCAAGCAGCTGAAGGCGCAGTATCCCAACCTCAAGGTGCTGATCTCCCTGGGCGGCTGGACCTTGTCGTCCCACTTCTCAGACGCGGCCTTGACCCCCCAGTCGCGCCAGGCATTCGTCAAGTCGTGTATTGACCTGTTCATCAAAGGCGACCTTCCGCGAGACGCCGATGCGGGTGGCCCCGGAGCGGGCGCTGGTGTCTTTGATGGCGTCGACGTCGACTGGGAGTATCCCGGCGCCTGCGGCAGTACCTGCGATTTCCGCCCTGAGGATACGCAGAACTTCACGGCGCTCTTGCTGGAGTTCCGTAGCCAGCTCGACGCGGCCGGCCGGCAGGACGACAAGCACTATCTGCTCACGATCGCCGCGCCAGCTGGCCCGAACACCTTTGCCAAGATCGAGCTGAACAAGATCCATCCCTCCCTCGACTTCATCAACTTGATGACCTACGATTTCCACGGCCCCTGGGAGTCGACGACCAACTTCCAATCGCCGCTGTACCCGTCTCCGGATGACCCGTCCCGGGAGTTCCACCTCACCACGGCCGAAACGGTTCAGGCCTATCTTGCGAGCGGCGTGCCCCGCGACAAGCTCGTCGTGGGCGTGCCCTTCTACGGACACGGCTGGCAGGGCGTGCCCTCCACCAACCACGGGTTGTACCAGCCGAGTTCGGGCCCGGCGCCCGGGACCGACGAGGCTGGCAGCGAGGACTTCAAGGTTCTTGAGACCAGGCTGCAGTCGGGCGCCTTCACGCGGTATTTCGACGGCAAGACCAAGAATGCCTGGCTGTACGATCCAGTGGCCCGCATCTTCTGGACTTACGACGACCCGAAGTCGCTGAAGGAGAAGGCGAAGTACGTTGAGAAACAGGACTTGGGCGGCGTGATGTTCTGGGAGCTGAGCGGCGACGACAGTAACGGGAGCTTGATTACAGCGCTAGCAGACCGGCTGCGTTAGTCGTTATCGTCGCCGGGATGCACGGCGACGACGAGGAGCCCGGCGTCGAGCCGGCGCTCCTCGTCGTTTGTTTCGCCACGCTCTGGCGCCTCCAACTGGTCGCCTGTCGCCGCGCGAGCGAGGGATGACTCCGGTGGCCTGCTGCGTCTCCCACCGAGGCACGCGGCATGCTGGGTTGGGCGCGATGTATCGGGTCGGAGGTCATCCAATCTGCGTGAAACGCATTCGTTAGGTCGCCGTATGGCTCCGTCACTTGCGGCTCGGCGCCCGCTGCGATGCCGCGGCGCTGTGGCGTGGCGCTGAAAGGGAGGCAGGATGCCGCGAATCGTGGTGGTCGGGCTGGGGGGCTCACTCTCGCAGCCGTCGCGCAGTCTGGCGGCGCTGCAGGTTGCACTGGAAGGGGCGGCGGACGGCGGCGCCGAGACCCATCTCTTGGTGTGCGCACGCTCGAGTTCCCCTTCTACCGCCGGGACCCGGATGCCATTCCGGACTCGGTGCGTGCGTTCTGCGATGCGGTCTACCAGGCGGACGGGCTGCTCTGGAGCAGCCCCATGTACCACGGGACGATCAGCGGCTCGTTCAAGAATTGTCTGGACTGGCTCCAGCTCCTCGGCGACCGCGATCCGCCCTACCTCACCGACAAGATCGTCGGCTTGATCAGCACCGCCGGTGGCATGCAGGGGCTGCAGGCCGTGAACACGATGGAGTTCATCGTGCGCGCGCTGCGCGGATGGGCGGTGCCGCTGGTGGTTCCCATCGGTCAGGCCTGGAGGGTGATCGACGACGCGGGCGAGGTCATCGACGCGCGCACCGAGGAGCAGCTGCGCGCGCTGGGGCAAGAGGTTGCCCATGCCGCGCGGCACTTTACGGTCCCGTTGAATACACCTCCCGCGGTCGAGCTGGCCGAGGCGCAGCAGCAGCCGATCAGCGAGGAGGAGGCCACGTTGTAAGCCGGCATCGGAGGCCGGCGCGACGTGTAGCCGGTAGCGGCCATGCATGGCCGAACGTTATCCTGTGCCCGGTACCGCGCGTGCGTCGGCGGTCGCAGGTATTGTTTTGACGACCTGCGTCTCTCCTTCCTCGATCGCCCTCGGCCTCGCCGCCAATTCCTGGTCCACTCAGTGGATCCCCTTTCCCTACCTCGTCTACTATCCCGTGCGCGTGCTGACCCAGACCGTCCCCATGTCCGAGATCGGCTTGGTGCTCGGCATGCATCTGCTGTGGCTCGCGGCCTTCGGCCTGCTGCGCATCCTCCTCGCACGGGTCTGCGATGCTCTATTCGTGTATTCGTGTCTTATTCGTGGACGGCTTGACGCGGCTGATTCGAAACGTATTGGGGCTAGAACAAACGTCTGTGGCGCACCTTTGCGCCTTCGCGTTAATTCGTCTTTCTCCGCTCACGAGTCACAATCCCAGCCGCGCCGCCTGCTCGGGCGGCGCCTGCACGCGCACGAGGTGCGCTCGCATCAGGTCGCAGAAGCGCCGCTCGATCGCGTCGTCGGCCAACGCATGGCTCTGGCCCGGATCGGCCGCGATGTCGAAGAGCTCGTGCCGCGGCTCGTAGGCCGCCGCGGCGCCGTCGAAATGGTGCGGCGCTTTGCCGGTCTGCGGGACTTTGAAGACCGGGATGTTGTAGGTATGCCCGAGGAAGCGATCGACCTGTGCCTCGGCCAGCGCCTCACGTGACATAAAGCTGTGGAATTGAGTCGGCATCGCGGTATAGGCGTAGACCGTCGTCTCGGCCTGCATCGGGTTGCGGAAGTACGTGTAGCGGCCGTCGGTGGCATTCAAGGCCATCCCGAAGTAGCCGTAGACGATCGAGTCGTGGACCGGGTGGTCGCCCTCGAGCGCCGGCCGTAACGAGCTTCCGTGCGCGTGGGGCGCCGGCGGAGCGCCGAACCAGTCCAGGAAGGTCGGCATGAGGTCGGTCGTCTGCGTCAACGCGGAGACCCGCGCGCCGGCGCGCTGCGAGCCGGGCAGATGCACGATCAGCGGGAGCCGCGCGATCTCGTTGTAGACCGGCATCATATTCTTCATCCAGTACTGGTGCTCGCCCAGCATCGATCCGTGGTCGGTCGTCAGCACGACCATCGTGTCGCGCCAGGCGTCCAGCGCGTCCAGCTTGTCCCACAGCCTGCCCAGCCAGTGATCGGTCATCGTCAGGAGCGCGGCATAGCATTTGCGAATGTGCTCGATCGCCTTCGGCCGGTCGCTGCAGACGCCGTAGTCCGGCCAGTCGTAGAGCGGCCCATCCCACGTATCGCCGTAGATCTCGAGGTACTTGGGCACGACGTAGAACGGCTCGTGCGGGTCGAAGAGCTCGAGCTGTAAGAACCAGTTATCGCTGTCGCGGTTGTCTTCGAGCCAGCGCACGGCGTGGTCGACGCAGCGCGGCCCGGAGAAGTCGTGCTCCTCGCGCTGTGCGAAGCGATTCAGCGCATTCTGCTGCCTGTTCGAGACGCGATTCAGGCTCGGCGGTAGGGCCGGCAGGTCCACGCGGCTGATCCACATATCACTCTCCTGGCCGCGCTCGAACTGCCACGTGTCGAAGCTGTTGTTGTGGCCCTCGCCGCCGAGGTAGAAGTAATGGTAATGGTCGGTGATCAGGTGCGAGAAAATCTTGGCGCGCTGCTCGCCCGGCCGGACCCGCCGCAGGAGCTCCGGCAGGACGTCGTCGAAGGGCTCCAGCGGCCCCCAGCCGCGCTCCAGAAAGTTGTGGCGGCCGGTCATGAGCTCGCGACGGGCGGGCATGCACGGTAGCGATCCGACCCAATGGTTGTCGCAGATCACCGAGCGCTCCGCGAGGCGCGCGATGTTGGGCGTCTTGACCCAGTCGCTGCCGTAGGGCTCGAGGTAGTCGCGCCGCAGCGTATCGAGGACGACGAATACAAGCTTCATGACCGCTCCTCTCGGATCGATGGCTCGCAGCCGGCCGGAACTATCCCATACTACCGCACCTTCGCCGGATGCCGCCGCGATCGATTGGTCGGCGTCGCGCTTCTCAAGTAGCATGTAGCGCCATGCGCAGCAAGCCTTCGCCGCCTTTCGACGCTCTTGACAGCCGCCAGGTGCCCGGCGATCGGTCTGCGACCGTCGACATCCTCACCCGCATCAACGTCAACGACATGCTCTCGGCGCTGGGTCTCGACCGGATGCGCTTCGGCCGCTGCCTGCTCGAATGGCTCTGCTTGCCGCCGGCGCGGCGCTTCGCCGAGCAGGTCGCCGAGTACGACGAGACGGTCGGCCGGGCCGGGCTGCCGGCCGGGCATGAATGGCTGCTCGATCAGTTCGTGAGCGGGGTCGACGTGCGCGGCCTCGAGCATATTCCGCGCAGTGGGCCGCTGCTGATCGTGGCGAATCACCCGGGCCAGGCCGACGGCAGCGCACTCATGGCGCGGATCCCGCGGCCGGACCTCAGAATCGTCTCTGCTAACCATCCGTTTATGCGCGTGCTGCCGCACACGGCGCCGTACCTCTTCTTTATCGCCGACGTACCGGCCGCGCGGCGCCGCCTCGTCCGTGAGGTAGCCGACTACTTGCGTTCTGGTGGTGCAGTCCTGATCTTTCCCGGCGGCGACATCGAGCCCGATCCGGCCGTCCTCACGGGTGCCGTCGAAGCCCTGCAAGACTGGTCGGCCAGCATGAACATCTTCGCCCGGCTGATCCCGGAGCTCACCGTCGTGCCCGCCGTGAGCTCCGGCGTGCTCTCCCGCCGCGCGCTGCGCCACCCTCTGACCTTCTTCCGCAGGGATCCCATGGAGCGGCGCAGGCTCGCGGCGATCCTGCAGATTTCTGTGCCGGCCTATCACGACGTCTGGGTTCGGCTGACCTTTGGCAGCCCGATCCGACTGGTGGAGCAGTCGCCGGCCAGCTCCGGGCTCGTCAGCGGCCTGGTGCGCGCGGAGGTGGCGCGCCTGATGCGCGCCTGCCGGGACACGCCGCCGGGCATGTAACTTGCTCGACGTGGGGCCGTAGGGCCACACTATGAGACAGAGCCCAGGAGATGCATGCATGGCGATATGGAAGGCGTTGGCGAGCGGAGCGGTTGGGTCGTGTGTCCTGACGCTGGTGCATGAGACGGCCCGGCGGCTGGTTCCGAACGCGCCGCGTATGGACGTGATCGGAATGCGCGCGATCGCCCGGCCGATGCGCGAGATAGGCGAGGACCCGCCGCCGCGGGACACGCTTTTTAGTGTGACGATGGCCGGCGACCTGGCTGGCAACGCGCTCTACTACAGCCTGGTCGGCCTCGGCGGCGCGAAGAACGCCCTGGTGCGCGGGGCCATGCTCGGCGCGGCGGCCGGCCTCGGCGGCGCCTTTTTGCCGCCGGTCCTCGGCCTCGGCCAGCAGCCCGGGGCGCACTTTCCCGCGACGCAGGCCATGACGACTGCGTGGTACCTTGTCGGCGGCCTCGCAGCGGGAGCCGCGTACCGGTCGCTGGCACCGGGCGACTGAGGGCTCCCGGAGCCGCGGCCGCCGCCTGCCGCGCGGCGGCGCTGTTTCGGCCTTACAATGCGCTGCGCAGGACGCTCCGTGTCCTACCAAAGTAAGGGGTAGCGCATGTCGACAGAAGCGGCGCACACGAAACGGATGAAGGTCGGGGTCGTACTGCCTATGGGCGAGAACCCCGAGAGCGGACACACCAGCCGGTATACGGAGATACGCGAGCGAGCACTCCAGATCGAGGATTCCGGCTTCGATTCGATCTGGGTCTACGATCACCTGCTCTTCCACGTCCCCGGACAGCCCGTGTCGGGTATCTGGGAGATCTGGACGCTCGCCTCGGCGCTGGCAGAGGCGACGGAGCGTGTCTTGCTCGGGACGCTCGTGGTCTGTACGGCCTTCCGCAATCCGGCGGTCCTCGCCAAGATGGCGACGACGCTCGACGACGTCAGCGGCGGCCGGCTGATCCTCGGCCTGGGCGCCGGGTGGCATCAGCCCGAGTTCGACGCCTTCGGCATCGCGTTCGACCACCGCGTCGATCGCTTCGAGGAAGCGATCGCGATCATCGCGCCCCTGCTGCGCGAAGGGCGCGTGGACTTCCGGGGCAAGTATTACCAGGCGGCCAACTGCGAGATGCACCCGCGCGGGCCGAGCTCCAAAGGCATGCCGATCCTGATCGCTGGCTCGCGCCCACGCATGCTCGGCCTCACCGCGCGCTACGCGGACATGTGGAACACGGCATGGCTAGGCCGCCCGGAGGCGCTCGCCGCCCGGCGGGAGCCCTTCGACGCGGCCTGCCGCGACGCCGGGCGCGAGATCGAGGTTACGGTGGGCGTTAACGTCAACTACTCCCAGGAGGACGAGTCTGAGAAAAAGGCGGTCGACGAGGGCAAGGCGCTGGGAGGCTCGCCCTCCGACGTGGCGGCGGCTCTGAAAGGCTACGAGGATCTCGGGGTTTCACACGCGATCTGCGCGCTGAACGATACCGGTCCGCAGGCGATCGCCTGGCTGGCCGATGCTTTCAGGATGTTTCGAGCGGCTAAGATCGCCGATCGCTAAGCCATGGGTGAGACCTGATGGGACGACTGTGTGATAGAGGAGTGTTAAATAAGATGCTCCATCCGTCTACAATCCACGTGGGTCGGCCTTCTTTGAATCCTCGCCGTGAGGCTGCGCTGCGCGAGCGGCGCGGCCGAGCAGACCAAGCAGATCGCGAGCGCGCCCGGCCCACGGTTCGCCGCCGCGACCTGCACCCCGATGCCTGAGGGGAAGCCGGCCTTTCTGCAGGCGGCGACGCATTCGCGCCTGCTCCGTGCCGTGGCCTTGAACCACCGCCGTTGGATGCTCCGTGGCGCGCGTGCGGCCGGCGGCGAGGTTCGTCGGGTACACGGCATGACCTACATCTACACGTCGCGCCCGGCCGGCGAGGTCACCATCCCCTTTCCACGGCCGGTCGCGGGGAAGGCCGGCGAGGCACTGGACGCGATCCTCGAGGATTGCCGATGCGCCTGGCCAGTCGAGCAGGTCGCGTGCTGGTCGCTCCATGAGTCGCCCCGGCCGCGCGACCTGGGCGTCCTGCTCGCGGCGCGCGGCTTCGAATGGGGTTGGCGACCGCACTGGATGTGGCTCGATTTGCACACGATGCCGGCGGAACACCCTGTGCCGGACACCCTTCGGATCGAGCTCGGCGGCCGGCCGCGCGGAGTGTGGCACTTCGTCGCGCGGCTGGACGGCCGGGTCGCAGGACACTCCACGCTCAACCTGACGACCGGCCGCCTGGGCGTGGCCGGCATCTTCGACGTCGAAGTCATCCCCGCCCTGCGCGGCCGTGGCATCGGCACGGCCCTCACGCGCGCCGCCTGCCTCCACTCCCAACAGCTCGGCTGCCGCTATGCCGTGCTCAACGCCACGCCCATGGGCGAGCCAGTCTATCGCCGGCTCGGGTTCGAGTCGATGGGCTACGGCCAGACCTGGTGGCTGCACCGGGAGGGTCTCGCGGCGGCGCGGCCGGCAGCGCAGGTGCGTTTCGTCGAGGCGCTCGGGCGGGGCGACCTCCCCGCGCTGGATGCGCTCGCCGCGGGCCTGCCGGCGGAAATACTCGACCGATTGCTGCCCTGCGGCCTGACCCCGATGCAGCTGGCCGTGAAGTCCCGCCGGCCGGAGTCGGCCTCCTGGCTCGCCGCCCACGGCGCGACGCTCGACGTGGTCTCGGCCTGGGATCTCGGCTGGAAAGACCGGGCTGCCCAGCTCCTGGCCGAAGCGCCGCGGCTGGCCAGCGCGCGCATCGGCCGCTCGCAGGTCACGCCTATGCACGAGGCCGACGCCCGCGGCGACGTCGAGCTGGCGCGCCTCGTGCTCGCCGCCGGGCCCGATCTGGAGCTGGAGGACGCCGAGTTCCACAGCACACCCCTCGGCTGGGCGCAGCACCTGGGCCAGACCCCGATCGCCGCGTTGATCGAGCAATCCCGGTCCGGCGGCGGGAGGCTATAGAAGCAGGTTAAGGCCCTCACCCCTCGCGCCCGCGCGGCTCGTGTTAACCTGTGTCGCACAACAGCCGGTCCCACAAAAGGAGGATTGACGATGGCAGGTGAACCGGAGCTGATCGCCGACTATGCGTGTGTCGTGGGCGAAGGGCCGCTGTGGCATCCCGGCGAGCGGCGGCTCTACTGGGTGGATATCGAGCGCGGGCGTATCTTCCGCTACGATCCCGCCTCGGGCCGCCATGAGATCTGCTACCAGGGCGACACCGTGGGAGGCTTCACGATCCAGGCGGATGGGGCACTCTTGCTCTGCATGGCCCGCGGCGCGATCAAGACCTGGCAGGACGGCCGGCTGGCGACGCTCGTCGACGAGATCCCGGAGGAGCGTGACGCGCGCTTCAACGACGTCATCGCCGATCCCGCCGGCCGTGTTTTCTGCGGCACAATGCCCTCCTGCGACCACCTCGGCCGCCTCTACCGCCTCGACCTCTCCGGCACGCTGGCCGTAGCCGTGCCCGACGTCGACGTCTCCAACGGCCTGGGCTTTACGCCGGACCGGCGCCAGATGTACTACACCGAGTCCAATACGCACCGCATCTGGCTCTTCGACTACGACGGTGAGTCCGGCGAGCTCCGCAATCGGCGCGTCTTCGTCGACACCGCGGGCGAGCCCGGCGTGCCCGACGGCATGACCGTCGACGCCGAGGGCTACGTCTGGTCGGCCCGCTGGGACGGCGCCTGCCTCGTGCGCTACTCGCCCGAGGGCCGCGAGGTGCAGCGGATTATGTTCCCGGCGATGAAGGTCTCGAGCGTAACCTTCGCCGGTGACGACTACACGGATATGTACGTTACCACCGCGGGCGGCGACTCCAAGGCGACCGACGGCGAGGGTGCCGGAGCCCTCTTCCGCCTGCGCCTGGGCATCCGCGGCCTGCCCGACTTCCCGTCGCGCATCAGCCTCTGACCGCGGACCAATGGATGGATAGAGTCGTTCTATAGAACGGCTCTACCCCCGCCCATTTTTCCGAACGCGAAAGACCAGCTCCGTCGGGAAGTCGAACCGCTCGATCTGCCAGCCCTCGTCCTGCACCAGCGCGAGAAACCGCGCTTCATAATGCTCGGTCATCCCTTTGTCGCGGCCCCCGAGACTGCGTGCCGGAAAAGAGACGAGCAAGCAGGCGGCATTCAGCGCGCGCAGCAGCTCTATCCCGGCGGTCTTGTTCAACTGCTCCAGGACCGGCAGTGCCTTCAACACCAGTGCGACGTCGGCGCGTTGGCGTGGACACGCGGCGATGAGATCGCAGGTCTCGGCGCGGCCTTGCACACCTGTAAGGCCAAAGAAGGTACTCAAGAACGCGGCCAGGTCGCCGTAGATGTCGCACGCGTAGTAGGTCGCCTCGGGCTCCAGCGGCATCCAGGGGATCGCCAGCGGGTTGAGCCCGCACGCGACGTCGAGCACCGAGCGGATCGGCCGTAGATCCGCCAGCGTCGTCGCATAGAATGAGCCTAACAGGCCGCTGCGCTCACGCG
This sequence comes from Chloroflexales bacterium, assembly GCA_038254585.1. Classification (GTDB taxonomy): domain Bacteria; phylum Chloroflexota; class Chloroflexia; order Chloroflexales; family Kallotenuaceae; genus JBBSGA01. The sequence continues at coordinate 18,196 of JBBSGA010000063.1, forward strand.
TCGAGGCATGGTGCCGCATGATCTCGAGGCATGCTGCCCGCAGCCGCCCCTCGTTCTGGCTCTGCACGCTCGCTGCGATCATGTCGGCCCAGCGATCATACTGGGGCCTGGTATCCAGGTACGCGCCTGCTACCTGGTGCAGCTTGTTCTTGGTCGCCTTGAGCGCCTCTTTGAAGCCGCGCCGCGCCGCCAGCTCGCGCAGCCCGATATCTCTGATCAGGGCTCGATCGACGGCACGGTACTTCGCGCTTTCAGCGATCGACTGGATGAGCCGCTCCAGATCGGCCTGATCCTGCTCGCGCATCGGCATCTCTCCTGATCGCATCCATCAGTTGCATCATAAAGCGCAGATTGTGTATTGTCGCCAGACGATAGAAGAGCCCGTCGTTGATCTTGTAGAGGTGATGCAGGTATCCGGCCGAGTAGTTCGAGCAGGTGTGACAGTCGCAGTAAGCCGAAAGCGGCGCGGCGGACTTGATATATTTCTTGTCCTCGATATACAGGTAGGCGTACCAGTTCCCCACGAATCGAAAGCTCTGGCTGGCCGGATCTGCCGTGTAGACGTACAGCCGCCCGCTGCGCGCATCGCGCGTTGGCAGTGCGCTGTCGAAGATCTCGTAGCCGAGCCCGTAACAGACGACCACGTTCTCCGGCTGACCCACACCCAGTGCGTGCATCGGCAGATCCGGCGGTATCAGCGACCGCGTAAAGGCCAGCGTATCGCGCAGCAGCCGGTTCTCGCGATCCAGCGGCCATCCCCCGAAGCCGAAGCCGTCGAAGCCGATCTCCAGTAGCGCCTCCGCGCATTCCCGGCGCAGATCCTCGTAGCCGCCGCCCTGAACCACCCCGAAGAGCAGCGGCCGGGCCGCCCGCTCCGGCTTCCGCCGTCGCAGCTGCAGCTCGAACTCCGCCTTGCAGCGCCTGGCCCACTTGATCGTACGCGCGACCGAGACAGCCTGCTCTGTGTAGGCGTCGTCGACGTGCGTGCAGTCGTCGAGGCAGATCACGACGTCCGCGCCGTACGCCATCTGCAGCTGGACGCTCTTTTCGGGCGTCAGCTGGAACTTGCGCTCGGCGCCCTCCGGCTGGAACGTCATCCCCTGGTCGCCGATCCTGCCAGCGCGCGGGTTCTGCCGAATAAGCGAATACGCCTGGAAACCACCCGAGTCGGTGACGATCGGGCCGTTCCAGCCCGCCATCCGGTGCAGCCCGCCCAATGCCTGGATGGTGGACGATCCCGGCTTCTGCATCAGATGGAAGACGTTCATGACCAGCGCCTGCACGCCCGCGCCGGACAGGTCGGCCGCGTCGACGCTGCGCACCACGCCGCGTGTCGCGTCCGGCAGAAACGCCGGCAGCGGCAGATCGCCGCGCGCCAGCGCCAGTACCTTACGCTCCATCCTCCCCAGCCTCGGGCTCTTCGTCCCCGCTCGACGCCACCGGCGCGTTCCGGCCCACCCCGGCGATCACGACGATATACTCGCCGCGCGGCTTCGCTTCGGCCACCTGCGCCGCGAGCTCGGAGAGCGTTCCGCGCAGGACCGTCTCATACATCTTCGTGAGATCGTTCGCCAGCGCCGCCTGGCGGTCGCCAAACACCTCCAGCGCATCCTTCAAGAACAGCTCGATCCGGTACGGGCTCTCGTAGAAGATCAGGGTGTGTGGGGCCGCTGTGTCGACCTGCATAAACCGCCGTCTCGGCCCCGGCTTGCGCGGCGGGAAGCCGCGAAACGTAAAGCTGTGCACCGCCAGCCCTGACAGGACCAGCGCCATGATCAGACCCGTCGGTCCCGGGATCAGCGTCAGCTCCAGCTGCTCGTCGATCGCACGCCGCACGAGCGTATAGCCGGGATCGGAGATGCCCGGCGTGCCCGCGTTCGTCACCACCGCCACCGACTTGCCCTGTTTGAGCATATCGACGATCCGCGCGCCGGCCCGTTGCTCGTTATGCTCGTGAAACGACAGCTGCGGCCGCTTGATCCCAAAGTGCTGGAGCAAGATCCCCGTCTTGCGCGTATCCTCGCTCGCGATCATGTCCACCACGCGCAGGACGTCCAGCGCGCGCAGCGAGATGTCCTGCAGGTTGCCGATAGGCGTTGCAACCAGATACAGCAAAACAGTTTCTCTTCCACTCGTCGTAGACGCTGCCGGGCAGCTCCACGAGAGGACTTATTAGTTCTCCGTGTCTCCGTGGTAAGCGTCTTCGGCCTAGGCGAGCTCCCGGAGCTGAGCCTCCAGCGCATCGCGAGAGTGGAACCCGAGGTTGATCGCGTGCACGCGGCGGGCGCCGTCGACGATCACGGTCGCCGGCACCGTCGCCACTGCGAGCGCATCGGCCAGGGACGTTGCTCTGGTCGCATCCAGCCGCACCACCGTCAACCGATCCGCCGCGGAGAGCTGGTCGAGGACTGCCGCCTGCTGGCGGCACGTCGCGCAGTGCGGCCCGAAGAAATAGACTATCCCTGGGCCGCTGCCCGCGAAGCGCGCCTGCAGCTCCTCGGGCAGTGGCTGGCCCTGGGCAGCTGCTACGCGCCGGCGGGCAACGGCGCGCACGATCAGCGCACCGGCCAGCACCACGACTGCAAAGCCAATCACAAGCAGAACACGTTCGAGCATTCCGAATCGCCCTCAGCGACGAGACCTGAGTCTACCGAACTGGTAGGTCATGGTGCACAGTAGTCAGAAATCAAACGCGGCGTCCAACAAGATCATCGCCGCTATAAGCGCCACCAGAATCCAGGCCCAGCCCTGGGCGAGGCTCAGCAAAATCGCCCCGACCAGGAGCACGCCGCCGCCCAACACGCGGGCGACGCGCCGCGTCGTGTGGTCCTCCTGCACCTCGCGGCGGCGCAGGATCCCGGCCGGCTCGAGCACCTTCCAGACGAACTGCCGAAAGATATCCGCCAGCCACCAGTAGCGCCCGGCGATCATCACGAGGCCGACCAGCGCGACAAGCCACCAGCCGGCTCCTGCCCCCACCACATAGCCGATGGCCAGCAAGAGCACGGACGTGCCCTGATGAAATTTGCGCGCCGTAACGTCGTAGCTTTGAGCCCGCGTCTGCATCTCAACCCCTTTCCGGCCGCTCGATCCGGCGGCCACTCCGAGCTAGCAAGAAACGTACGACCGGGCGTGGACCAGGTGTGCATCGCGATTTTGCAGCAGGCGCCGCCCGACGGCCGCACCCCCAACCTCTCGCCCCCCAGCCGCGGCGATCCCTTGTCCCCTCGCCCCGCCTGGGAGAGGGGTGGCGCCGCAGCGCCGGGGTGAGGGTCGGCCGCCCCTGCTCATCGCTTGCCGCCGAGCGCGGGCCGCTCTGCTTGACGTATCCTCGTCTGAGTGCCAGACTTGCGCCATGGACCGCACATGGGACAATTAGGCCGCCATCGCGGCCTGGGCGGCCGCCGTCGACCACATCGACGACTTCGGCAAGGAGGGCGACTTCACGCGGCAGCACCTGCTGAACCCGGCCATCTTCGATCTTCTCGGCCCGGTCGAAGGCCGCGCGATCCTCGACGCGGGCTGCGGCCAGGGGTATCTTTCTCGCCTGTTGGCCAAGCGTGGCGCACACGTGACCGGCGTCGAGCCGGCGGAGCCGTGGTATCGGCGAGCCGTCGAGCGTGAGGCGCGCGAGCCGCTGGGCATAGCCTACCTCCAGGCCGATCTCTCGACGCTGGAGCTCGCGGATCGCTTCAACGCCGTTGTCGCCAACATGGTCCTGATGGACATCCCCGACTACGCGACCGCCATCACGCGCTCCGTCGCGCTCCTCGCGCCCGGCGGCGACTTCGTCTTCTCGCTGGTCCACCCATGCTTCGAGGAGGCGAGCATAGCCTGGGCGGAGTACGCCTACGTCGCGGTGCCGGAATATCTGGCCGAATACACCATCCCGCAGACCTTCGCGGCCCGCTTTCACCGTCCGTTGAGCCACTATCTCAACTACGTGATCGACGCCGGCTGCACGCTCCGGCGCATCCTCGAGCCCCGCCTCGACCCCGCCTGGGCTTGCCTGGGCCCGGCCTACGAGCGCAGCGTTCACGTCCCCACCGTCGTCGTCCACGCGACCAGAGCGTAGGCGGTACGCTCCCGCTCGGCTGCCCACAGCCCCACCCGGCAACTCCAGCGTGTCACACACGGCCAGAGCCTCGCCGCCGTAACGCGCCTCGTAACGATCGGGAGACGGCCGCGGCGTAAGCTGTGCCCCAGATACGACGCACGGCTAAGGAGGCTCACCATGACGTACCAAGCATTGCTGACGGAGGTCACACGGCGACCACGTGACGAACAGCGCGCATTGTTGGCGACGCTGGTCTTCGAAATCACAGACGAGATCGGTCTGCCAAAGCCGCAGGCATATCAAATCGCACAGTTGGCACCTTTGCCGGCCGGCGACCTCGCATTTCCCGACGACCCGGCGCTGGCCGCACTCGAGGCCGAGTTCGAGTGAGCGAGACCAGATCCAGGGCGCGCCGTAGCAGGCCCTATCAGGCGGGACCGGCAGCTTGCCTACCTCGCCTGGCCGCTACGCTCGGCCTCGCGAGGTAGGCCGGCGCTCGGGCCGGCCTACCTCG
>JBBSGA010000064.1:0-22685 GCA_038254585.1 Chloroflexales bacterium
ACCATAAGTTCATGCTTCGCGACGGCACATGGAAGCAAGCTCAGCATTTGACCATCGACGATAGCTTGATGGCAGGTTACTTCGATACCAAGGAGCTTGATTCGCGCACGAACGACTACCTACGAGTCCTTCAGCCAACCACAGGCGAGTACGAATTCGTCCACAGATTAGCTGATGAATTCAACGAACGCCACGGACACAATCTTCCGGTGGACCCTCCTTTTGTGCGCCACCATAAGAACTTCAATCGCTTCGATAATCGTCCTAGCAACATCGAGCGGATGAACTGGTTAGAGCATATCCATTTGCACAGGGACCAGATTCAATTGCTATGGCAGCAGGATAATTTTCGCGAAGCGCAACGGGCGGGCGTCCGCCGGTACTACGCCACGCACCCCGAGGTTGTCGAGGAACGCCGGCAGAGGATGGTTCGGCAGAACAAGAGCGAGGTTTTCCGCAGCGTGAATGGCGCACGTGTCGCAAAGACGCTTCGCGCACGGCACGCCAATCATCCTGAAATCGCGCGACAACAGGGTGAATACTTACGTGAACTGTGGAAGGATCCTGATTACCGCGCCAAGATGAGCCACGCACTACGAGGGATCGAGAAACGGCCGCTCACGCCGATGCAGAAGGAGCAAGTTGCTCGAATCATCGGCAAAAAGAGCCGGGCGATGTGGCAAAACCCGGAATTACGGTCACGCCTCACGAAAGCCCTTATTACAGCCCTTGCGGACAGTGAGGTGCGTGCCCGGATTAGCGAGAATTCGCGCCGGCTCTGGCAAGACCCGATCTATCGCGCCAAATACCGGCATGACCACCACCGCCGCATGGCCCTTCGATTGTGGGCGAATCCAGCTACACGCGAGCAACACCGCGCGAAGATTTCGCTTCAACGGCAGGATCCGGCATTTCGCGCCGCCCATCTGGAAGGCCTCCGTCGTGAGTACGCCCGCCGCATCGCTAACAATCCCAACGTTATGGCAGAGCTGAGCGCTATATCAGCGGCCTCGTTGCGGAACAAATGGAGCGATCGTGCTTATGCGCAGCACGTCATGCGATCCAAGATCGCGGGCTATGTATCTCACTTGATAGCACAGGTTGGTCGGGAGCAAGTCACGCCTAGATCGTATGATGCTCACCGTTATGCCAACTGGATTCCCAACAGCCAGAAAGCACTCGCCTACTTTGAGAGCTTTGACGAACTGCTGCATGTTGCGGCAACCTACAATCACCGGGTCGTCAACGTTCGTTGGCTCGATGAGCGCGTCGATGTGTATGACATCACGGTCGACGAGCATCATAACTTTATGCTGGCCAATGGCTGTGTCGTGCATAATAGCATCGACGGGGATCCGGCGGCGGCAATGCGATATACCGAGTGCCGCCTGTCGAACATCGCCGAAGAGCTGCTGTACGACATCGACAAGAACACGGTGGACTTCGGGCCGAACTTCGACGGCTCGTACCAGGAGCCGACCGTCCTGCCGGCACGGCTGCCGAATCTGCTGCTCAACGGCGCGGCGGGCATCGCGGTGGGAATGGCGACCAACATTCCGCCGCACAACCTCGGCGAGCTGTGCGATGCGATCACGCTGCTGATCGACAATCCCGAGGCCACGGTCGATCAGCTGCTCGAGATCGTTCCCGGACCCGATTTTCCGACGGGCGGTACCATTCTCGGCACCGAGGGCATCGTCAATGCCTACTCGACCGGCAAAGGACACGTCATCATCCGTGCCAAGGCGCACGTCGAAGAGGCCGCCCGCGGCGCGTTTCATATCGTCGTCACCGAGCTGCCCTATCAGGTCAACAAGGCGCGCCTCCAGGAGCGCATTGCCGAGCTGGTCAAAGACAAGAAAATCGACGGCATCCGCGACGTGCGCGACGAGTCGGACCGCTCCGGTATCCGGCTGGTAGTGATCCTCAAGCAGGATGCGCAGCCCCGCAAGATCCTGAATCAGCTCTTCAAGTATACGTCGATGCAGGTAACCTTCGGCGTCAATATGCTCGCGCTGGTCGAGGGCAACCAGCCGCGTGTGCTGACGCTGAAGAAGGCGCTGCAGTACTACATCGAATACCGCCAGATCGTCATCCGGCGGCGAACGCAGTTCGAGCTCGACAAGGCCCGCGCACGGGCACACATCCTCGAAGGGCTCAAGATCGCGCTCGACAACCTCGACGCGGTGATCCAGACGATCCGCGAGTCGCGCACACGCGACTCGGCGCGGAATAATCTGCAGCGCAACTTCCACCTCAGCGAGGCGCAGGCCAATGCGATCCTCGAAATGCAGCTTGGCCGCCTGGCTGCGCTGGAGCGCAAGAAGATCGAGGACGAGTATCGCGAGGTGATCAAGCTGATCGGCGAGCTCGAGGACATCCTGGGCAACCAGCGCAAGGTCCTCTATATGATCAAGGATGATCTCACCTACCTCAAGGAGAAGTACGGCGATGCCCGCCGGACGCGCATCGTCGCCGAGGCATCCGGCGATATCTCGGCCGAAGACCTGATCGCCGACATTCAGGTGCTCGTGACGGTCACGGACCGCGGCTATATCAAGCGCCTGCCGGCAGATACCTACCGTACGCAGCACCGCGGCGGCAAGGGGATCAAGGGCATGGCAACGCGCGAGGCGGATGGCGTCGAGCACATGGTCGCCTGTAACACGATGGACGATCTGCTCTTCTTCACGGATCGGGGCAAGGTCTACCAGCTCAAAGCGCACGAAGTGCCGGATGCCAGCCGGACGGCCAAGGGCTTGCCGCTGGTAAATCTAATTTCGCTGGAGCCCCAAGAGCAGGTCACGTCGATCTTGAACGTGCCGAACTTCGACGACGGCGAGTATCTGGTGATGGCGACGGTGCGGGGCAAGATCAAGCGGACGATCCTGAATGAGTACTCCTCGGTACGATCCAACGGGCTGATTGCGATCGGCCTGGAGCCGAGAGATGAGCTGCGGTGGGTCCGGATGAGCAAGGGTGGCGAGGATATCTTGATGACCTCCTGCCACGGCCAGACGATTCGCTTCCAGCAGAGCCAGGTGCGGTCGATGGGCCGTCCGGCGTCCGGCGTCCAGGGCATGAACGTCGGGGAGAAGGACCGGGTGATCAGCATGGATCTCGTCGCCGCCGACAAAGACCTGCTGGTCGTGACGGCGAAGGGCTTCGGCAAGCGCACCGCGTGTGACGAGTATCCGGTCAAGGGACGCGCGGGCGGCGGCGTAATAACGATCAAGCTGCGCGAGGGCGACGAGATCGCGGCCGCGCAGGTCGTGCATCCTACCGACTCGCTGACGCTGATCAGCCGACAGGGTATCGTGATCAAGATCGCGGCAAACAGCATCTCGCAGCTGAGCCGGTCGACCCAGGGCGTGACGATCATGCACTTGAACCCAGGTGACGCGGTGGCTGCGCTCTCGGTCGAGCCGATTCAAGAGGAGGAGCCGAACCCGAATATCCTCTCGACGGCCGAGGCAAGCGCTTCAGTGCCGGTCAAGCTGAACGGCAACGGCAGCACCAACGGCTCGACACCCAAGGTAGAATAGGATCCGGTGAGTTTCTGGTGCGAGCCGGCGCGGAAGTGGCTTACTTCCGCGCCGGCTCTTTTTTAGCCGGTTGTCAACAAGTTGTTAAGTCGGGCAGTGGCGATCGCCGGCCGGGCGCTCTATACTTGGACGACAGCCGGAGCGCCGGCAGGCTCGTCGCCGGCAAGGAGGATGGAGGGGCAACGGCCCCGCAGAGCTCGTATCGATCCGAGGCTACGACAAGCTGTTGGGGCGGGCGGCGAACCGCGCCAGCCGCGGAAGGAGTTGCCAGTGTCCCTGTTGAGGGCAACCCGCAGCCAGGTGCTGCTTTTACTCGCCGGACTATCGCTTGCCGCACTGCCCATCGGCCCGGATGCCGGGGCGCAGCAAGCTGTCGAAGATTGGGCCGGTCTTGCACGCCGGGCGGATGGATGGCTTCGCCTCGCCGCCGACGCCGGACGAGCGCCGCAGTCGATGGGCGCCTTCGAGCGTTTTGGCATGTGGGATTCGCCCGCGGCCAAGCTCGACGCGGAGTTCCAGAGCGTCCTGGTTCAGTACCGGTCGGAGGCGCCTGCAGGGACGGAGCGCTTTATCGCGGTACGGGCGAGCCGAGACGGGGCGCATTGGAGCGAGTGGGAGTGGGATGTGGCGGAGGGCGCGACGGACACCTTCGATACCCCGCAGCGCTGGATTCAGCACCGCGTCGTCCTCACGGCCAACGCCGGACGCACGCCGATGGTCTCCGATGTGAAGATCACGCCCCGATCCGCTCCAGCAGCTATGCTGGCCCGCGATCTCGCTATGAAGAGCACGAGCGTGGCGCCGACGTACCGCCTGCGCGTGACGCGCCAGGGAATGGTGGGCAGCCGCACAGCCAACGGGCACGTCGTGCGCTCACATGACTTCTTCGTCTCGCTGCCCTCGTGGAGGGTGCTGTCGAGCCGGGGTGGAGATGAGTACATGGTCCGGCTCTCCGCCAACGGCAAGAGCGTCGTCGTTCCCGTGTGGGATGTAGGCCCATGGAACATGCACGATAACTTCTGGGACGCCGACCGGGCCAAGTACAAGAACTTGCCCGTCGGGTGGCCCGAGGATCACGCCGCCTACTACGAGCACTACAATCACGGCCGGGCCGAGAAAGGCCGGGTCCGCTTCCCAACCGCCGTGGACGTGGGCGACGGCGCCTACTGGGCGCTCGACCTGGCGGACGAGCAGGCGACCGTCGACGTGACCTTCCTGTGGCTCGGCGACGATCCGGGCCCGCGCCCCGTGCCGCGCAACACAGCTCCAGCCCGCCGACCGGAGAGACCCGCCCCATGACAACGCTGCACGCACTTCGCCGCGGCCGGAAGCTGCCGCTCTCCGAGCTCGCCCGCCTCACCGGTATTCCGGCGCGCCGTCTCGCCGAGTTTGAGTATGAGGAGCGGCCGCTCGAGCTCCAGGAGCGAGAGGCGATCGCGCAGGCCCTCGGAGTGCGCGCCCAGATGGTTACGGGCGGCTTAAGCATCGCGACGCCGGCCATGGAAGGCGGCCGCCTCAATCCGCAGCAAGCCTATCTACTCAGCGCGCTGGCGGCGACCGCGGCGCTCTCACTGTCGCTCCACGCTGCACTGCCGACTCTCTCCGCCGGCCTCGCGGACGCGTTTTCGCCCCCGGTCGCCCGACCGACGGGGCTTGCGCCGACCGCGGATCGCACGGATACGGGAGCACTGGTTGCGCGGGCCGCGGCGGCGCCCCTGGCACAGTCGGTGGCGCGGGCTACGCCCCCGCAGGCGTCCTCATCCGCAAAGAAGCCGTCGACGCCGGTCGCACGGGTGGTCGTCTCAAAGGCGGTCACCGGTCCGACGCCGACAGAGCTCCCAACCGGCACACCGGAGCCGATCCAGCCGCACGGTTGTCCGGTAGTAACAGAGCAGGGCTCCGTCGTCATCACGCAAGGCTATGGTGTGGGAACGCATGCTCCCGCGGGCGTCAACGGGGCGATCGACCTCGCGGTGGATGGCGACGGAAACGGCTACGCGGAGCCCGATTCCACGCGAGGTGCTATTATCGTCGCGACGCATGCCGGAAGCGTGAAGGTCGAATTGAATACCTGGCCGGCCGGCAACCACGTCTGGGTCGACGGGAGCGACGGCTGGCGGACGGGCTATTCACATCTGCTGACGATTTACGTGAAGACGGGCGACACGGTCACGGCCGGCCAACCGCTCGGAGTGATCGGGAACACCGGCCTGGCCGGCGGGCCGCATCTCGACATTCAAGTCTGGCGTGACGGCCGGAACGTCGACCCGACCGGCATGCTGAAGTGCCGCTGAGGGGGATTGAGCGATGGCCTTCAAGCAGGCAACTCCCGCCGAGATCAAGCGGCGCCGCGACGCCGCCGAACGACTGCGCATCATCGACGTACGCGAGCGCGATGAGTACCGTGTCGCACACATGGCCGAGGCTCAGCTAATGCCTATGAGCGAGATCCGGTCGCGGTGGCAGGACTTACCGCGCGACGAAGAGCTCGTCATTATGTGCCACCATGGGATACGGTCGGCCCAGGTCTGCGCCGCACTTACCCAGGCCGGCTTCAATCGTCTCACGAATATGGACGGTGGGATTGACGCGTGGGCCGCGTGCGTCGATCCATCCGTTCCGCGCTACTGAACCGGCGCATGGCACTACCACCGCACTATCTGGAAGGTATCCGCCGCTTCAACGAGGGGCAGTTCTGGCATGCCCACGAGGCATGGGAGGAGGCCTGGAAAGCCGAGCAAGACGCGGCCACCCGGCTCTTTTACAAGGGCATCATTCAGACTGCCGCCGCGCTCGTACACTGGCAGCGTGGCAACCCCCGCGGCCTGCATCTCAACTGGCAGAAGGCCCGGCCGAAGCTCGCACGGCTCCCCGAAACCATGATGGGACTTGATCTGCGGCGCTTGATCGGGGAGATGGATCGCTTCGAGGCGGTCAAAGGCACGGCCAGCGCTCCCCCGCGGCTCGACGTTTCTACCCGCACAGCGTGAGCCTCGCGACCGGCCGTCTTAAAATGCCGGCACGCTGAATGCTACCCTGTATCTCTCGATCCCGGGAGGAGCAAGTTCTTCGATGACGGTGTCTGCCACGCCGCCTGATGAGGTCGAAGGAGCGCTGCGAAGGAGCGAAGAGCGCTATCGGATGCTCGTCGACGCCGTCCCGGAGCTCCTGTGGGCGCGCACATCGGACGGGCAGGAAGCTTTCTTCAACCAGAGCTGGTTTGCCTTTACGGGCTTGTCCGAGGAGGAGCTGCGCAGCTCCGGCTGGCTGTCCGTGGTCCACCCTCGGGACCGGCCGCTGGTCGAGAGCCACCGGAGCCATGCGCATGAGATTGCGCAAGCCTACGCGGTCGAGGCGCGCTTCAGGCGTTACGACGGCAGCTACTGCTGGCATCTGGTGCGGGTCACTCCGCTCAGGAATGACGACGGAGGCATCGGCGCGTGGTTCGGCAGCGCCATCGATATTGACGATCGCAAGCGGAGCGAGGAGGCGCGAGGGTTTCTTGCCGAGGCAGGCAAAGTCCTCGCCACGTCGCTTGATTATGAGACAATCCTGGCGAGCGTGGCGCATCTCGCGGTATCGCACCTCGCCGACTGGTGCGCCATAGACGTTGTCGAGGACAGCTCGATCCGCCGGCTCGTCGTCGCTCACGTAGATCCTGCCAAGGAGCATCTGGCACAAAGGCTGCGCGACGGCTATCCGCCGGATTCGACAACTCCGCGGGGTGTCGCGCGGGCGCTTGCAACGGGAGAGCCGGAGATGATTCCGGAGATCTCGGACGCCATGCTGGCGACGAGCGTCAAGGAGGTCGAGCTGCGCGATCTGTTAATTGCGCTCGGCCTTAGATCCGCGATGGTTGTGCCAATGGTCGCCCATGGGCAGGTGTTGGGAGCGATTTCGTTCGCGACGGCCGAGTCGGGGCGGCACTATAGTCAGGCAGACCTGAACCTTGCCGAAGATCTGGCGAGCCGGGCCGCGCTGGCCCTGGACAACGCCGCGCTCTACCGTCGCACACAGGAAGCTGTGCATGAGCGCGAGCTGCTCCTCTCGGTGGCCTCACACGAGCTCAAGAACCCGCTCGCATCGCTGCTGGGCTACGCGCGCCTGATTCACGGTCGTCTAGCCAGCGGCAAAGCGCCGACCGACAAGGATCGATACGGCCTGGGCTTGATCGTCGACCAGGGCGAGCGGCTGAGCAGGATGCTCGATCTATTGCTCGATCTCTCACGCATCGAGGCGGGGCGCCTGGTGATCGAGCGTGCGCCGGTGGACCTAGGCGCGCTGATCGGGCGCGTTGTCGAGGAGCTCAAGCCGACGCTCGACGTTCATACGATGACTTATGACAAGCCGGCCGATCCCGTGATTGTCACGGGCGACGAGCTTCGGCTCGAGCAAGTACTCCGCAATCTCATCGGCAACGCCGTCAAGTACAGTCCGGCGGGAGGCCCCATACTGGTGCGTATCCGCCGGAACGATGGGCAGGCCCGCGTCGAGGTGCGGGACCACGGGCTCGGCATCCCGGCGGATGCAGTGCCGCATCTTTTCCAGCGCTTCTACCGTGCCAAGAACATCGGCTCTCCTACCGTAGGCGGGCTTGGGGTCGGCCTCTACGTCGTCAAGGAGATCATCACCCGACATGGCGGCACGATCGACGTGAGAAGCATCGAAGGCGAGGGCAGCACTTTCACCTTCTGCCTGCCGCTACCGTAGGGCTGCTCCCGGATGGTACGTGAAGGTAAGCGCAAAGTGCACCTTGCGACTATGGAATGGCCGGCTCCCGCCGCTACGAGTCTGGTAATGTGATGGTGGTATGCGACTGCGCCCCGCGCAGCGGGCAGAGAGCAGAGAAGGAAGCGACGATGTTCTTCACAAGGCGCGGCGACGATGGATATACCGATCTGCTGGGCGGGCCACGGCGGGCCAAGGACGACCTCCGAATCGTCGTGTTAGGAGATGTCGACGAGGCCACTTCGTCGATCGGCTTCGCGCGGGCCACCGTCCAGGGGGCGGAGACCCGCGCGGCGCTGCTGCATGCGCAGAAGGATCTCTACCTGCTCATGGCAGACATCGCGACGGTTGCCGGGAAAGGCGTCGAGAACCGCCGGTTGACCGCCACACAGGTCGCCGACCTCGAGGATCTGATCCGCAGCTTCGACGGCTGCATCACCATTCCCAAGGAGTTCGTCGCCCCCGGAGACACGCTGGCGGGCGCGGCGCTCGACGTCGCACGGGCCGTCGTCCGGCGCGCCGAGCGAACCGTGGCCCACCTCCTACACGCCGGCGATGGGGCGACGCCCGAGATGGTCGTTTATCTGAACCGCCTCTCGTCGCTGCTCTTCGGACTGGCGCGCTACGAAGACGGGCTGGCGGGCGTGGCATCGACCATCAGCAAAGAGATCGACGAGTGATGGCCGGCCAGGAAGAAGCGGAGGCCACACGGCGCACACCGGAGCGTTTGCCGCCGGTAGATACTAAGACGCTGCGCCCAAAGGCGTGGACGATGTACGAGCGTCTCGTCGCGCTGTACGGCCACCAACCGAATATTCCCAGGCGCGAGCCGATGCACGAGCTGATCTCAACGATCCTCTCGCATCGCACAACCGGCAAGAACGAGGATAGCGCCTACCACAAGATGCGCGCCCGATGGCCTACATGGGAGGAGGTGCGCGACGCACCGACCGAGGAGCTTGGCGCGGCGATCTCGGAATCGAACTTCGCGGACCAGAAGGCGCCGCGCATCCAGGCTGTCCTGCGGCGGATCATCGACGAGCGCGGCGCCGCGAATATCGACTTTCTGCGAACGATGCCACTCGACGAGGCGATGGCGTGGCTGACAGACCTGCCGGGCGTCGGCCCCAAGACGGCGTCGCTCGTGCTGCTCTTCTGCTTCGCTCGCCCGGTTCTTCCGGTGGATACGCACGTCCAGCGTGTCTCCCAGCGTGTGGGCCTGATTGGGCCGAAGGTCGACGCGACGGCGGCCCACCCGCTGCTCCTGGCGCTCTTTCCGGCGGATCCCCAGATCCTTTACAACTTTCACATCGACACGCTCCGCCACGGCCAGAAGATCTGCGTCTGGGGCACGCCTCGCTGCCCTCGCTGCCCCCTGACGGAGATCTGCGACTATTACCGGACACAGCGATCTGGCAAGATCTCCGCTTCCGAGAAGCCGTAGGAATCGGCCGGGCATGCTATAATCTCTCGCGACTCATCAAACCCGCAGAGAGGGGCCCCCTATGCGCCGCCATCCCGTCGCCGTACGCATGCTCATCTCCGGTGCGGCCGTCGTGCTGCTCATGCTCGTCGCGTCGCTGCCCTCGCGGCTCACTTCCCCGCTGGAGGCACACCCACAGTTTCAGGGATCACCTTTAATAACGCCCGCTACTGCTGCCCAGAGTACATCAGTTGGCTCAACAATCTCCTACAATTTCACCCTTACGAACAGTGGTCCCGATCCAGACACATTCAGTGTTCAAGTCCTACCGGCCCCCGGCCCGAATCTGACCGGTGTCAATGCAACTCCAAGTACATCAAGCATCAGGCTGGCGGCCAACACGTCCGCCACGTTTGGTGTGATCGTCACCGTGGCGGCAGATGCACAGACGGGCCAGGATGTCCGGACTGTGCAGGTAACATCCACCACGGACTCTAGTATTGTGGGGCGGGCGGTAATAACCACAACTGTCACTGCGCCAACAGCTACTCCAACCGCGTCGGCCACACCGACCAACACTCCCGGTCCCACGGCCACGGCTGGCCCGCTCTGTAAAGATACCTTCGAGCCCGACAACGACCCCGGCTCCGCGAAGGAACTCCGGCCGGATCTGGGCCAAACACACGCGATCTGTCCTGGTGGCGATCAGGACTGGTATTTCTTCGGCGGGCTCTCCGGCAAGGTCGTCACGATCGACGTTCCGGTCATGGCGAATGGGCTTGACCTCTCGCTGTCACTCTACGATGCGGCCGGCAACCTGCTCGCCTTCAACGACGACTTCCCGCGCAACAACGATCCGACCGATATCAAGCCACGCATCCAATCCTGGCGGGTGCCGGCTAATGGCCGCTATTACATTCGTGTCCGGGATGCGGCCGGCGGCGGTGGAACAGACCTTTCCTACAACATCGTTCTGACATCGGAAAGCTACGGCCCGACTCCGACGCTGATCCCGGAGCTCTGCACCGACCTCTTCGAGCCCGACGGCGTGCCGGAGCAGGCGCGCCTGATCACGATTCGCGAAGTGCAGCCCAATCACCGGCTGTGCCCGAGCGGCGATGCGGACTGGATCAAGTTCTTCGCGAAGGCCGGGGCGCGCTTTGCCCTCTACACCGACTCCCACGGCCGCGCAGGCGCCGACACCGTCATGGTGCTGACCGATCGCGACGGCGTCACGATCCTCGACTTCAACGACGACTCGGGCGGCACGCTCGACTCGCGCATCGAGTTCACGCCCACCGTCGACGGCTTCTACTTTGCCCAGGTCAAGAACGTGGGCGACATCGGCAACCAGTTCATCGCCTATGACTTCCATTTCGATCCCCTGGGTGTTACAAGCCCGACCACCGGCCCGGCGACGCCGACGGTTCCGTCGACCTTTGGGACGCCCACCATCCCGCCCTTCGCCACTCCCGGCACGGCAACACCCTTCGGTACGCCGGGCACGACGACCCCGACGATCACACCCGGCGGAGCGCAAGTCTGCCCGACGGCCGCTCCGTATCCGCCCGGCTGTGCGACAGCCTCAAGTGTCACCCGTATGGACGGACCTAAAGGCCAGCCGCCCTACGTCAACGGCCCGGCCAAGGACTTCATCGATCCCGCCTTTGCGGGAGTATGGTCGCGAACCGACCAGGTGGTCGCTTCGCGGCAGGCGGACCGAACGTGGATGTGGGGCCCATCGGGACTCTTTGGCCGCGCCGAGCTCTACCAGCAGGCAAACGGCGGGGCACGCCAGGTACAGTACTTTGACAAGGCACGTATGGAGATCACCGATTGGCAGCGCGACCGGAGCAATCCGTGGTTCGTGACCAACGGCTTGCTGGTGCGTGAGATGGTCGAGGGACGCGTCCAGATCGGGGACGCTCAATTCCTGAGCCGCGTCCCGGCCCAGATCGGCATCGCAGGCGACGCCGACGATCGCACGGGACCGACCTACGCCAGCTTCGCGCGGCTCCTCGGTCCGGCCGGCGATCGCGTGGGCCAGACCGCGACGGCGATGCTGCGCCGTGATGGGAGCACCGCGCCTGCGGCAGGCCGGCCCGAAGCGCGCCTCCAGACCTATGTTCCCGAGACAGGGCACAATATTGCGCAGGTCTTCTGGGACTTCTTGCAGCAGCGCGGTCCCGTCGGCGATGGAAAAAGCGAGGACACGCTTGTCGACTGGGTCTTTGCCATGGGCTATCCGATCAGCGAACCCTACTGGGCGCGCGTAAAGGTCGGCGGCGTGGAGCAGGACGTGCTGATGCAGGCTTTCCAGCGCCGTGTGCTGACTTACACGCCCTCTAACCCATCCGGCTGGCAGGTCGAAATGGGCAACGTCGGCCGCCACTACTATACCTGGCGCTACGGACGGCAGCCGTAACGAGGTAGCGAGGCATGCGCCCGCTCTTTCCCAACCCTCCGCCGCCGCCGCCGATGCCGCGGGACCCTGACCGGGCGGTCTTGGTGCGACGCGCGCTGCAGGACCGCCTGCTGGAAACCCTGCGCTACCTGGCCGAGGAGATCGATCTTCGCCGCGTCGGCGGCCTCGGCGAGGCGCAGGCCGCGGGCTATGTCGCCGGCCGCCTCCAGCGCGCGGAGCAGCAGGCGACCGTTACCTCGTTCCGAACCGGGCGCGGGCCGACGGTAGCCGTCGCACTGCTCGTCCTGCTCGCCGCCATGACTACCGCGGCGGCGGCAGGACTGCCCCCGCGGGAGGCCTTCCGGGGTCCACTGTGGGCTGTGCCCGTCCTGCTGCCTCTGCTCACAGCGCTGGTATGGGAAGAGGTCGAGGGGGCCGGTCTGATCGGCCAGGCGTTGGGCAGCCGCAGCAGCCAGAGCGTCGTCGGCGTCCGAGCTGCCGTCAGCAGCAATCGGCGCGCCCGGCTGCGGGTGGTGCTGACGGCGCCCCTGGATCGCGCGCCACAGCTCCCGCCCCGGCGGATGCTGCTCGTGGCGCTCGTGGTACTGGGCGGAGAAAGCATCGTGCTGGCAGCCCTGGTTGCGACCCACCAGCCTGTGCTGCGCTTCGTTGTGGGAGCGGGAGCGGCGATTCTGGCGGCGACCGCGGGCGCGTTCCTCGTGTGGAGCGGAGTGCGGCGCCCACAACCGGCGATTCTCGGAGCCGGCGAGCTGGCCACGCTGATCGCCATTGCCGAGGAGCTCGGCGAGCTTCAACAGGTGGAGCTCTGGACGGTCGCGCTCGGCGCCGTGTCGGCCGGCGACGCGGGGATACGCCATCTGCTCGAGCGCTATCCGTTCGGCCTCGACACCTGCTTTATCAACCTGCACCATATGACCGCCGGACAGCCCGTCTTCGCCACCCGCGAAGGACTTCTGCGCGACCGTCGCTCGGATCGGCGGCTCTTAGCGCTCGCAAGTGAGGCGGATGCCGCCGACGTAACGATCAATGCCGAGCCGCGACGGATTCGCCGCCGGACGCTCGCCGCGGTACCCCTGCGGCGCGGCTACCGGACGATTACCATCACCAGCCATCCGGATGTACGCGGCTTCGTCAGTCCCAATCCGAGAACCTTGGAGCGGTGTGTCAAGCTGGTCGTCGGGATGATTCGTGAGCTGGATCACGAGGAGGCAACGGCATAGAATGCAAAGCGTAACATCTATGAGGCCATTCTAATCGCGCCGGCTTTACCTTATGTAGTTCGATCTGAATGTCGTTCCAAGCATGAGTCGTGAGACCGAACGGCTCGCCATGATTCGCGAGCAGCTCAAGAGCCGGAATATTCAGGACGACCGCGTCCTACAGGCGATGGCCGTCGTACCCCGCCACCGCTTCGTAGCGCCCTCGTATGAGGCGCAGGCATACGACGACCAGGCGCTGCCGATCGCGGCGGGACAGACTATCTCCCAGCCGTTCATCGTCGCGCTCACTGCCGCAGCGCTGAGCCTTAAACCCACCGACCGGGTGCTCGAAGTCGGCACAGGCTCCGGGTATGCCGCCGCCGTCCTGTCACGGCTGGCGGCTGAAGTCTATACCGTCGAGCGCCATCGTGAGCTCGCCATTACCGCCGCCCGGCGCTTCGACGATCTTGGTTACCCGAATATCTGGGTGCAGGTCGGCGACGGCACGCGTGGCTGGGACGAGTACGCTCCTTTCGACGCGATTGCGGTCGCAGCGGCAGGGCCCAGCTTACCCCGCTCGCTGCTCCTCCAACTGGCCGATGGCGGTCGCCTCGTCATACCCCTCGGTGGACGCGACGAGCAGCGCCTGACGCGGGTCGTCCGCCACGGCGATCGCTACCGCCAGGAGTCACTGGGGCCGGTACGCTTCGTCCCATTGATCGGCGTCGAAGGCTGGGGCAAGGCCGTCGAGGAATGACGGCTCCCTGATGCACCGGACATCCTGCCAAGCATGGTACACTCCGACGTAGCGGTCGTATGCCGGCGGAACGGATGTGTCTACCGGCGACCGGCCACTATTGAAAACGAGGACACTGTGCAATTTAGGAATTTCGGCGGCGGTCCACCGGTAGGAGTACCTAACGAAGGGTTCGAGTTTGCCAAAGCCTGGCTTGGGACGGCGCTGGCCTTTGCCGTGCTCTTCAGCGGCGGGCGGATCGCTAGTCCCCGCTTCGTAACGCTTCTTTTGCTCGCCGCGCTTACGGCAGGGCTAGGCGTTATTCTGCATGAGCTCGCCCACCGGGTCGTCGCGCGCCACTTCGGCGCGACGGCCCATTTCCGTGCGAACGACGGCATGCTCGTCATCTCGGTCCTGCTCGCTTTCTCCGGTTTTCTTTTTGCCGCTCCCGGAGCAGTCTGGCATAGTGGCTGGCTGAGCAAGCAACAGAGCGGCCTGGTAGCAGCGGCAGGCCCGGTCACTAACATGGTGCTGGCACTGATCTTCGGCGGACTACTGATCGCAGCGCGCAGCATGCCGATCTCATCGCTCGTCGGGACAGGTCTGACCATGGGCTTCGCAGTTAACGCGATCCTGGGTGTCTTCAACATGCTGCCGCTTGGGCCGATCGACGGAGCTAAGGTCCTGAACTGGAACGCCGTGGCTTTCGGTCTGTTGCTTGCAATCGGTATCGGCATCGCATTTGGATTGCCGCGGCTCTTACCCGGCGTCCTGCCGCGCGTCTTCTAAGCTTTCCCGCGTGCTCCCGGGCCCGCCGGGTTATTTGAGCGTGGGCTCGCCCAATAACAGCGCATCGGGACCGTCAAGCGCCGGGGCGGCGACGGCGGCGGCCGTGGCATGGAGGCGCTGTCCCGTGGCCGGATCATAGATCCCCATCACCAGGCGGTATGTTCCGGCCGGCGCATCCGCCGGCAGCGCCAGCGGAAGCTCGGTCAGCCAATACCGCCCGCGCTGCCAATCCTGACCGGCGTAGGGCAGATCGACCTGTGCGTAGCGCCGGCCATCGGGTCCCAGCAGGTGGACGAAGAGCATATCGCTCGCCGGCAGTGTCTGCTGCGGCTCCCATTCCAGGGCAACTCGGAAAGGCTGCCCGCGGGTGAGCGGATCGCGCTGCCTGTACCCGCGGAGCCGGATCGTGGGTCCGAACTGCGCCGGGAGGAGCCGGGCGACGGCCGGCGGCGCCTGGTAGATCCAGGCGTAGTCCACGCCGTGGATGCGGATCACCTGGAGCGGCGTCGCTCGCCCGTAGAACTGGTCGAAAGGTGGGGATGGCGGGGTTCCTTGCACGAATCGAACGTACTCGACGACGTAGCCGACTTGATCGGGGAGCGTTCCTGACACGATCGCCTGCGCCCCAGGCCGGAGGTACGGCTGTAACGGCTGCACGATCGGCGAGGCCACGCGAACTCGGGTGATGTCGGGCTGCTGATTGAGCCAGGCGGCCACCTGCTCGAAACCCTCGCCCCAGCCCACCATGAACGTCGCCGCCCCGGCTCGCGCCCCCCCCAGCAACTGGTTGAAGGCCGCGATCTCGTAGGGGTGCCAGTACGCCACGTTCAGCAGCGCCGCCACCACCAGCGTGGCCTGCAGCCCCGTGGCGCCATACTTCCCGACCGCCCGGCGCCGGCTCAGCCGCTGCCCCAGCCCCCCCAGCCCCTCCGCCGCCCACACCAGTCCCACCGCCGCAAGGATGTCCAGCGCCGGAAACACCGGCACCAGGTATCGATTGAACTTCTTCGGGAAGAGGCTCATCGCGAGCGTGAAGAGCACAACGTATAGGGCCAGCGCCGCCACGTCGTGGCGCGTGCGCGGCCGGAGACGCCACCACACCAGCGGCAGCACGAGGACGCCGAAGAGGGTCCAGGGGGTGAGGCGCAGCGCCAGCGTCACCGGGTAGAAGAGCCATCCGGGCGCAGTGCCCGAGTGCCCCAGGAAGACGTGCCCCAGGAAGAAGTTGCCCAGTGCATGCGGAGCCCTGGCTTCGACGGCGACGCCGATGCGAATCTGTGTATAGGCCTGGATCGGGCTCACCCAGAGTGCCGGCCAGAGCGCAAAGATGGTAGCGGAACAGATCAAGCCCCACACCGCTGCCGCCCGCAGCGCACTTCCGAGGTGCCAAGGAGAGCTCGGCGCCCGCCATCTCGCCGCGAGCGCTATGCCTCCGACCGTCGGGAAGAGCGCGATGCCGGGCGATTTACTCAGAATGGATAGTCCTGCGCACACAGCTGAGAGCACCAGCCAGCGCCGCCGCAGGGTGTGATGCCAGTAACAGCAGGCTGCCAACACGCTCAGCGTGGCAAAGGTCGCGGCGAGTGCATCGACATGCAGCAGCTTGCTGTAGGCGATCACGAAGGGGTCAAAGGCCCACAGCAGCGCGGCCAGGAGCGCCGTCGCCGCAGGCAGCAACCGGCGCATCAAGGCATAGCCCAGGAGAATGGCCACGACGTGCGTCACGACCACGGGCAGCCGAAAGAGCGTCAGAACGATCGGGTAGGCATCGGTATGGAGCAGGCCCAGAGCAAAGAGCGCCCGGCGCAGGAGGATGCCGGCGCTGCCGAGCCACATCGTCGTAACTCCGGGATGGTCCGTAACCGCCGTCGCGGCAAAATCGCCCGTGCGAAGCGCATTCAGAAAGATCGACGAGCGCGGGATCCAGAAGTTCGCTTCGTCTTCGGTCACAAAGGTGCCGAGATCGAGCACCCGGGGTAGGAGCGCCAGCAGGCCGATCGCAAGGTAGGCAAAGAGCGTCCAGGGAATCGCGCTCGGGCGCGATCCGGCGCGCATCGCCGCACGCGCTTGGCTTGAAGACATAACCTATCTACTCCCAGGCATATGCGCACGCGACCGGAGGGCCGGCGTGACGGCGCACTCCGTCCAGACGCAGACAGTAGCACACCGACGAAAACAGCTTACGGATAGACGACCGCACGCAGTGTACCCGCTATGCAGATCACAGGCAAGGCGCGGGGCATGCCGGGCACATCTCATGTAATCGCGTGCCCACCTGCGATACGGGATGTCGTCATGGTACGGGCCGGCTTTTGCGCCAGGCAGAGCACCGACAGCCCCCACCGGAACCTGCCCCCTCGGCGTAGCCACACCGCCTCCTCAAAGAGGGCCGACCGGAAGAGGGTATTCACCACCTTCCCCGGCGGTGCAAGATCTGATTCTGCACGCTCTAAGCCTGGAGCGATCCGTTCGAGCAGTCGCTGCATCAGCACGACCGGGAAGAGCAGGCTATTAACATACGAGAGACGCTCGACCACAAAGTTGGCGTCGACGAGCCGATGCGATGTCTCGATTGCGGTGTAGCGGTGGCGGGTGTGGACGGCACGGTCGTGTTTTCCGAAGAGCCATTGATAGGCCGGCGACCTAATCAACAGCAGCCCGCCCGGTTTGAGCACGCGCCACGCCTCGGCGAGCGCCGCCTGCTCGTCGCCGACGCTGCGGTGATAAAGCACGTCAAAGAGCGTAACGAGATCGAAGATCGAGGTCTCGAACGGCAGTTCTACCACCGACCCACCGGTGATCTGGCCCGGCAGCCGGCGCTGCGCATGCACGAGCGCTTCCTGTCGTAGATCGAGCCCAACCGTCCGGCCGTACCGCCGTAGAAACTCGCCGTTGCCGCCGGTGCCGCAGCCGGCATCGAGGATGAAAAGATCGATCTGGCCGGCGAGAGCGGCGTCGAGCCACGCTGCGCTCAGCGCGCGCATCCCGCTATACCACCAGTGGCGGTCCTCTACGGCCGCCATGACTTCATATTCCGCTGGTTCCATCAGACTGTACTCATCGCAGCCCGTGCGGGACGCATCGTACCATACCTGAAATTGTCCTCTGACAACACTCACATGATGCCGGGCAGCCAGGTATCACCCAACGCTCAGGCAAGTAGATTGACCGTATCGTTCTCGACCGATTTCAGTCTGGTATAATGGGCGCCGGATGGCAACCACCACGCTCGCACCTTCCGCCGCCTTTCGGGGCGGCATCAGATTGTTCGGGACGCGGCGACCTGGCGCAGATCTCCTGGCACTCCTCGTGCTCGTCGCCGCCGCCATGCTCGCGCTGATCGCGAGCTACGCGCATGCCCCGGAGATCGAGGTCGGCGTCGCCACCCGATACAATACGCCTCACCTGCAGGACTTTCACGAGCCGGAGGCCGTCGCCGGGCAGAAAATGCCATCATATCGCTGGACGCAGAAGGACAGTACGATCCTGGCGCCTAGTCTGGGGCGCGGCCTATGGACAGCAGCACTCAAGCTGAGTAGCCCGCGGCCGGCAGGAGCCCCGAAGCAGGTTGTGATTCGGCTGGCGCAGCAAAGCTGGCCTGTACAGCTTCAGGCAGGTCCGCGTACGTACCATCTGCTCGCCCAGTCGCGCGGAGATGTAAGCCCGGCGATCAACGCGCCGCTCGCTCGTTACGGAGGCGACCCGCGACAGCTGGGGGTCGCGTTCTTCGGGGCAAGCTTCGAGTCGATCGTTCCGTCCGCGCTACCGCCGACGCGCCTGACGCTCTACACAGTCATCGCCCTGCTGCTGGCCTACCTTACCCTGCGCTGCATCGGGCTGAGTCCCCGGCTTACGCTGATCCTAGCCTTGATCGGGCTATCGATCCTCGCCTGGGGCGCCGCGACCCACCGGGCCGCGATCGGTCTCCTGGTGCCCAGGCTGAGTATCCTTGCGATCGCCGGCTTGATCGGCGTCTGGCTGGTAGGATGGGGCTGGACACGGCTGATGCGACTCGGGCAGCTCGACGCCGCGCCCTGGCTGCTGCCGGCGCTGTTGACCGTCTTTTACGTCGGCTTTTGGATCAAGGCAGCCGGCTTGCTCTATCCATACAGCCATGCGATTGACGTAAGCTGGCACATGCAACACGTTCAGGACATTCTTCACGGGCGGCTGCTGGAGCTCTATAAACCGGGCGCATTCTCGGAATCGGTGATGCCGGTGAAAGAATGGGGCGCGAACCGTCCGCTGATTCCATATTCGCCCTATTTCCATATTCTTGCGACGTCATTCGCGATCTTTCCCTGGTCGCTCGAGACGACGGCCAACGTGTTCTCGGTTTTCTTCGATACGAACCGTGTGATCTTGATCGCTGCGCTGGGGCTGGCCTTCGGCCTCCGGAGCCGCGGGGGGTTTATGGCCGCGCTCCTGTACGCGGTCACGCCCTTCACCTTCCTACTGCATTCGTGGGGCAATATTCCCACGACCTTCGGCATCTGGTGGACGCTGCTCGCGACGACCTTGCTCGTGCTCACTTTTGGACGCTGGCACGAACGACGGATCTTCATCCTCCTGGCAGCGGTGCTGCTGCTGACCTTCCTTTTCTACACCGTCATGGCCGTCTTCATGGGCATCTTCCTGGTGCTGCTGCTAATTGGGTTGGCACTTTTCGGACGTGGTCTCTCCCAGGGCCAGATACGGGCGCTCTTTGGAGCGACGGCGCTGGCAGTGGGGCTATCACTAGTGGTCTACTACGGACAGTATATTCCCGGCATGATCGCTCGGACCCTGCCGTATGTGGATCGCACGGTCGTCGGCGGGCAGAGCAACCCTGGACAGGCTACTCAGCAGCCCTTTTTGTCCTACGTAATCGACTACAACGACCGGCTCGGCTACCGCGGCTGGCCGGTACGCTACGGCCTCTGGCTCCCACTCCTTCTGGCAATGCCGGGCCTCTGGCTGCTGCGGAGACACCGTCTCGCCGTCCTGATCATGGGAGCATGGTATCTCGTCGCGTTGCTCTTCTTCGTGGTCGGGAGCCGGGTGTCGATGGTCGACAAGCAGCTCTTCTACGTGGCGCCCGCGCTGACTCTCTGCACGGCGGCCGTGCTCGAACGCGTATGGGCGCGCCGGCGCCTCCTGCAAGGAGTAATCGTCAGCGCCTACGCGCTCACCTTTTTGAGCGCCCTGCAGCTCTGGATCTGGCGCCTGCAGGCGATCGGCCAATGATTAACACCAGTTCTTCCCAGGCCGCAGTCGCCGGACAACCGGACGACGAGCTTGCACGCCTGATCGATCCCTGGCTGCAGCACATGCGCTGGCGCGGGGATTTCGAAGCGTGGCGCTACAAACGCCTTCACAGCGAGGACTTCCAGGCTGAAGCGATCGCGCAGGTCACAACTATTGCCGGGCCGATCACGGGGCGCTCGTTACTCGACCTAGGCTGCGGTATGGGCGGGTTCGTTGTAGCGGCGGCACAAGCCGGTGCGAATGTGACTGCGCTCGATTACAACGCGGCCTACTGCCTAATTACCGCCGTCCGGTGTGACCAACATAGCTTGGGAGTACCTGTCGTGTGCGGGGCAGGGGAGGCCCTGCCAGTGCCGGATGCAGCGTTTGACATCGTGGTGGCCTGGGATGTGATCGAGCACGTTCAGCAACCGGGCAACATGCTCGCGGAGATCGCGCGCGTGCTCCGACCAGGCGGTGCTGCGTTTATGACTGCAATCAACCGATTTGCTTTCCGCGATCCGCATTATCACCTTCCACTGATCAACTATTTACCACGCTCGGGCGCCGAACTACTGATCGATCTGCGGGGACGCTCCAAATACGAGACCGCTTTCCACGACCGGCAACGCCTCGCGGAGATGCACTACTTTACCTTCGCCGGCTTTCGGAAATTGGCCGCTCGGTACGGTCTGACGACGCAGGACCTCGATGAGCTCCGGATTCGCCGCGGCGAGCTTGCACCACGACGGGCCTTCAGACGTATTCTTCTGCAGGTCCTCGGACGATTTGCGCTTACATTGCCGCTCTATCGTCTGTACCGTGCGCTCTATCAAGGCACGTACCGGCTTGCGCTGACAAGGGAGGCTGCACATGGCCGATTTTGAGGCAGCGCAGCGGCCGAGCCTGGCAGCACAAGCGAGCCAGGCAGTCCTGTGGAATACACTTTTTCTACCGGCCAAGCTCTTGGCCGAGATCGGCGTGAACTTGCTTCAGCTCAATGTCCTCTCGGTCGCGGCAGTTGGCATGCTTGCCCTCATCCGCAGCTTGGTCGGAGCCGCCGGTACCTGGGTCGACCTGGGCATCGAGCGTGCCTTACCCAAGTTCATTCCCGAGACGGAGCGGAGCGGCGGAAGGCCGGCCATCCGGCACCTTATCGTGTGCGTGATGGCCATCAAAATGGCCGTATTGCTCGTGTTCACGGCCGGTCTGTGGCTGCTGCGCGACAGTTTCTTGGCGAAGCTGACCGGCGATGTTCAGAAGATCGACCGGCTGTTGCCGCCAGACCGTGCTCGCCTTCTTGGACAGATCACGAACAATGGCTGGTTTTTCATCACTGCGATTGTGCTGCTGCTCATCCTTGGCGCGATCTACGACGTGCTGATGGCTTACCTTATCAGCTACTTTCGTCAGCGTGTCTGGAACAGCATTACCCTTGCGAATGCGCTGCTGTTGCCGATCTTGATCAGCGTTGTGCTGCTAGTGGGATGGGACGTAACCGGAGTCGTTCTGAGCATGGTGGCAACAGCGGGTTTCGGGGTCGCGTTAGCATTCTGGCAGGTCGGACGCATCACCAGGGCGGATGTTCGCGCGGAAACTGTCACCACGCCCGGCACAGTGGCATGGCGCCGCTTTGTACCGTACTCCGCACTCTCGTACTTGTTCAACATCAGCGACTTTTTTGCCAGCCAGTGGTTCGCCGTCTTTCTGGTAGGCAGCCTGCAGAATGCCGCGATCTTATGGACGGCCGTGAATCTCGTACGGCAGATTCTCAACTATCTCTATATGCCCATGGTCGGACTGCAGGTTCCGCTTTTCACGCGCGCCCGCGCCGGAGAAGGAGGATCCCTCGGTGCGGCTTACGCCGCAGTGAGCCGTGTGCTGCTGCTGCTGCTGGTACCCGGTGGAGTAGGGCTGGCCCTTCTCGCCCGCCCGCTGGTTCTGGCGCAGTATCCACGCTACGTAGACGCCGTCCCAGCGATAATTCTGCTCACGCCGCTGCTCTTTCTCGAGTCACTGCTGTCTACATCCCAGAATGCACTGATGGTCACGGAGCGGTATGTTCCGATCGTTGTCGCGCGTGTACTTGCTTTCGTAAGCATCCCACTCGTCCTGATCCTCGCGCCGCGATACGGCGTCGTCGGCGCTGCCGTCGCGCTAGGCAGCGCACGTGTCCTCGCCGGCTTGGTCGTGTTCGTCGCCGGCGGGCGATTGCTTGCCCTGCGTTTTCCATGGGAGTTCGCGTTCCGTTTGGCCCTGGCCTCGGGCGTCATGGCCCTCGTTCTCCTGCTCCTGAACGGTCTGCTGCCGACGACCGTGGCGGCATTGGGAGATCGGGCATCGTTGAGCCAACGCCTGGCGCTGTTCTCGGGTACACTCATCATCGCGGCCGCTGCCGCCGCCGTATTCGTGGTGGTTTTCCGTCTCTTGGGGGGACTGGACCCGCGCGATCGGCAGCAACTTGCGGCAACGCGCTTACCACTCAAGCGCCTGATGCTCAAAGTTCTATGATTGTGAGAAGAATGCTTCCGGGAACTGTAACGAGGCAGTATGAAAGCTATCTCTAACCCGGCGAACCCTGCCGTCGTTGCGGCCCCGGTGGCCAAGTCCCGAT
>JBBSGA010000065.1:0-22650 GCA_038254585.1 Chloroflexales bacterium
CCAGCCGATCTTGAAGGCGCCGAACCCCTGCGCCCTGAGCTCCATCAGGTGCTCCGCCAGCCGCGGCGGATCGTCCATCAAGAGCGAGGCATAGGGCAGTACTCGCTCACGGTAGCGTCCGCCAAGCAGCCGGAGCTCGTTGCTCCAGCCGCCCTCCGGTGTGACCCCGCGCAGCACGGCAGCCCGTATTTCGCGTATTCTCATGCCTTCCTCTCGATGATCGGGGGATGGACGTCGTTGTACTACTATAGTGTACGCGGGTGGTCCCACCCATGTACAGGGGAGGCAGTATCGCAGATGAATCACTTTGGAGAAAGACCGGGACGCCTCGACGGCAAGCTCGCGCTCGTCACGGGCTCGACGAGCGGGATCGGCGAAGGCATCGCCGCCGAGTTTGCGCGCGAGGGAGCGTGCGTGCTTTTGAGCGGCCGTGATTCGGAGCGTGGCGCGCAAGTGATTGAGAAGATCGTCGCGTCGGGCGTGCCGCCGGAGCACCTCGGCTTCCGCCGCGCCGACCTTGCCGATGTCGCGCAGTGCCGCGCGCTCGTCGAGCACGCGGTGTCCGTCTTCGGCGGCCTCGATATCCTGGTCAACAACGCGGCAGACGTTACACGGGGTAACATCGAGAATACAACTGTCGAGCTCTGGGATCGCCATATGGCCGTCAACTTACGCGCGCCGTTCGTCCTGACCCAGGCGTCCGTTCCGCATATGCGGGCACGCGGCGGCGGATCGATCGTCAATATCGGATCGATCAACGCCTATATCGGCGAGACAAAGCTGCTCTCCTACTCCGCGTCCAAAGGTGGGCTCATGACCTTCACCCGCAACGTCGCCTCCTACCTCAAGCGTGACCGCATTCGCATCAACCAGCTCAACGTCGGCTGGACCTTGACCGATGGCGAGCGAAAAGTGATGCGCTCCGATACAGGCAGTGATGAGTGGCTCGCGCAGGCAGAGGCGGCGCGTCCGTTCGGCCGGCTTCTGCTGCCGCGCGACATCGCGCTGGCCGCCCTGTACTTTGCCTCGGATGAGAGCGCCCTCGTGACAGGCTCGGTTCTGGATCTCGAACAGGGGCCGGTCGGGGAGCGGTCGTGAAGCTTGCGCGTAGCGCAATGCCGGCGAACGAGGGCTCCTCGGGGCGTGTTACAGTTGGAGCCGGTAAGCATCGAGTACGGATAGCGAACAGGGAGTACGAGTTTCGTGGCTACACAACGATTTGCGTGTCGGCGTCATCGGCGCGGGTGTGGGCGCCGCTGAGCTTCCCGCTTGACCCGGGCAGTGGAACGAGATCTAGTAGTCCGTCAACCGGCATGTGAACGATCGTAGAGACGTTATATATAACGTCTTTACACTCGTCAATCGACGTTTGACGAAACCCCAGCTGCACGCAGCACGAAGACGAAAGAAAGGTTGGAGGACGAATGTCGATAACCGCCTGGTCTCCGCGAGTACGAGAGTGGGCGCTGAAGCTGGTAGCCTTGCCCAGCATTACCAACACGCGCGGCGAGACGGAGTTCGCCATGCATCTCTATAATCTGCTGGTGACCTGGCCCTATTTCCGGGCCCATCCCGAGGATCTGCTCGTCGAGCCTACGGTCGACGATCTGCACGAGCGATCGAATCTCTTTGCGCTCGTGCGCGGCGACGGTCCCGCAACGGTAGTGCTGTCGGGGCACTACGACGTGGTGGCGGTCGAAAACTATGGGCGCCTGCTTCCCTGGGCCTTCGATCCGGAAGCCCTGCTGCCGCGCCTAATTGGCGAGCTCGATCAGAGCCCGTCGAGCGAATCGGATCGACGTGCCCTCCACGACCTGCGCACTGGCAACTTCCTTCCAGGACGCGGTATGCTCGACATGAAGAGCGGCTTGGCGGCCGGGATTGCGGCGCTCCAGCGCTTCGCATGTGCTGTCGGCGATCGCCGCGGTAACCTGCTGTTCGTCGCAACGCCGGACGAAGAAGATAGCTCCCACGGCATGCGCTCGGCGGCACTGCGCCTCTCCAAACTGGCCGAGGAGCGAGCCCTCAGCCTCGAGGCTGCGATCAACCTCGACGCCTCCGACGACCCGTCCGACGGGAGCGAGGGCCAGGCGATCTTCCTGGGGACCGTCGGCAAGCTCCTTCCCTTCGTCTACCTCGTCGGGCACGAGACGCACGCGGGCTCTCCTTTCTCCGGAATCAACCCGAACCTGCTGGCAGCCGAGGTGACCCGGCGCGTCGAATGCAATAACGCCCTGGCCGACCGCTCGGATGGCGCGCCGCTCGCGCCGCCCGTCTGCCTCAAGCAGGTCGATCTCAAGACACACTATGATGTGACAACACCCGCGGCGGCGTGGTGCTACTACAACGTGCTGACCCGCCACCGCACGGCAGCCGAAGTGCTGGAGACGATGGTCAGCCTGGTGCGCGCAGCGCTCGACGGAGCGGTCGACTACCTGCGTGAGCAGGCCCGCCTCTACGGCGAGCTCTCCCGGCGGCCCGGCGGCATGCCGGTCTGGCGGCCGCGGGTTCTGACCTTCGCGCAGTTGCGGGACATGGACTTCCCAGAAGGAAACGCGGCGGCCGAGGAATCGCTGTGCGAGCTCACGGCATCCCTGGTAGAGGATGCTGGGCTGGATCTACCGGCCTTCAGCTGTCGCGTCGTCGAGGCACTATGGGCTCGAACTGGACTCACCGGCCCCGCGGCCGTCGTCGGCTTCGGCTCGCTCCACTATCCGCCGGGCTACGTCGGGAGTGCTACACCTCGGCAGGTCCGGTTGCGCGGCGCGTCCACACGGCAGGCCGAGACGGTCGGGCGCGATCTCGGCGTATCGATCCATCTGCGCTCGCTCTTCCCCGGCATCTCAGATATGAGCTTTCTCGGCGGCGCCATTTCGCCGGAGGACGCTGCGACTGTCACCTCGAACACGCCCGCGTGGGGCTCGCGCCTCCGCTTCGACTATGCGGCCGTCCGGGCGTTGAATCTGCCGACGATCAACGTCGGTCCATGGGGCCGCGACTACCACCAGCGCACGGAGCGCGTCTTCACTCCGTACTCATTCGCGGTCGTTCCGGAGCTGATCTGGCGTATCGTGCGCGACCTGCTGGACGACCGTGCATAATTGTCGTATCGGAGGAATCAATGGATCTGCTTGCGACCCATCACATTGCCGTCTACACTCCCAACTTCGAGGCCATGGAGGCCTTCTACACCCGCACCCTCGGTTTCCCGGTGACCCTGCGGTGGGATGATGCCGGGATCATTTTTATCGACATCGGGAGTACCAAGCTGGAGCTGATCCACAAAACGCAGATGGCCGGCACCGAGCCCCCACATGCCCTAGACGAAGGTATCGGCTTCAACCATGTCGCACTCCACGTACCGAGCACCGACGCGGCCTATACAGAGCTGGTAAAGGCAGGCGTGAAGGTTCTGCGGGAGCCCTCCAACTTCAAAACCGTCCGTATTGCCTTTTTCAGCGACCCGGACGGCAATGTGCTGGAGCTGGTCGAGGAGCTCGGATAGCCATTCGGCTCCGAGCAACAGCACGTGACGCCGATGATCTCCAGCGGAGCAGCGCTTGCGTGCCGCAAGCGCTGCTCTTGCTTATGCTCGTGTACGGAGGACCGCTCGCTTAGAAGCTGGTCGTCAGATCGATCGCTCGCCCGGTCCAAGCCGATTCCTGCGCCATCAGCATGATCTCCAGCGCGTGGCGCGCATGCTCCGCGCTCAGAATCGGCTTGGCCTTATTCCAGATACAGTCCACCAGATGGTCGACGAGGATCGCCCGCTGCAGGCGCTCGTAGCGCTCTTCGGCGTATTCCAGCGTGCTCGACTGCGGCGTGATCCAGCCGCCCAGTCCCGGAACCGCGTCGACCCGGTAGACCTCGAGCGGCGGCGCGCCCTCGCGGATGGTGCGGTAGTCCGCGATGTTGATCGTACCCGCGCGGCCGAAGATCTCGATCTTCGGGCTCTTTGCCGCGTTGACGTTGAAGGTCCCATCCACCACGGCGAAGGTCGACTGTCCGAAGTCGAGCATGAAGAGCGTGTTGTCGTCGGCGGTGACCTCGATCTGTTTGCCCTGGTATGGGCCGCCTTTCACCGATCGCGTCGGCTCCGTGATGCCCGAGAAGGCGACCACGCGCTGGGCAGGCCCGAGGATGCCCGTGATTTCGTGGATGCCGTAGACTCCCATGTCGAAGAGCGGTCCCGAGCCCTTCTGGTAGAACCAGCTCGGATCATTAGGCCAGACGCCGGAGGCCGGGCCGCCGTGCGAGCTCCGCACCCGGGCAAAGGCTATCCGGCCGATCGTTCCCTCTCCGACGAGGCGATGCACCTCGGCATAGATCGGCGAGAGCATACTTGGCGGGGCGACGACGTAGGTCAGGCCGCGCTTCGTGGCGGTCTCGATCAGCACGTTCGCCTCCTCCATTGAGGTCGCGATCGGCTTCTCGACGACGAGGTGCTTGCCGGCCTCGAGGATTTTGAGCGACGTTTCACCATGCAGCGGAATCGGCGTGAGGTTGGCGACGGCGTCGATATCAGCTTTCTCGAGCATATCGTCGAGCGTTGCGTACGCCTGTGGGATATTGAAGTCGCGTTGGGCCTCTTGGGCTCGTTCCACGACCGGATCGGCCACAGCGACGACGTCGACCTTCTCCGGAATATACTTCAGGTTGGGAATGACGCCGTAGGAGTAGGTGGCGATCATCCCAGTGCCGAGAACGCCGAGCTTAATCGGTCGCTGGTCCATTCTATTCTCTCCTTTGGGCTCTATCAACACACTAAAGTAGCCCGCTACTTGCCGTCATGGACGTAGTGCGAAATGGGCAGCGGCAGGGAGATCGTGCATCCCTGCTCCACCGAAAGCAGACTGCCTCGAGGACTTCCTGGGCCTTGAGACTGACCTCCGGGCTGCACAGACCCTCGATCGGCTTGCCGGAGCGAATGTGGCCGAGGAAGAGCTCCGCTGAATCCGTCAATCGATACGCCGCGGAAGACAAAACGCGAGACGAACGGCAGAACGGCCGGGTGCGATCTCCACGCCCGCACCCGGATCAGGCTTTACGCTCTGCGCTTCGTCTTCCCATCGTGAATATCTACTTGGTAGGTGGTGTCTCCGGGGTGCCGGTTGTTCCCTTGGCTGCCGCCTCGTAGAAGGCGAGGCACGCGGCCAAGTTGCGCCAGCCGTCCTCGGCCGTCGCAATCGGTGTCGCCTCACCTCGGACACAGGCGATCATATGGCTCAGTCCCTGGTCCCCACCTGCCAGCGACGGCGCCTGAACCCAGCCCTCGAGCGGCAGAAAATCCCCGACGACGGCGAGCTTGCCGGTCATGGTGTCGGAAGAGACGGCGCCCTCCGTGCCGATCATGGTCCAGGCTGTGCGCCCTCCCCGCGGCGGCGCGATCCAGGTGACCTCGACCGTGGCCTCCAGGCCGTTCTTGAAGTGGATCGACGCGAGGCCGTAATCCTCGAAGGCCAGATCCGGGTATTTCAAATGCTCGGACCGGCCGCCGATCTTCTCAACCTCCGTGTCGAGCAGCCAGCGCAGCATATCGATATGGTAGATGCTGTGGTCGATCCAGCCGCCTCCCGGCGCGCGCTCCGGATCGATGAACCACCCCGACTCGGTTTCGTCCGGCCAGCTCTGCGGTAAGCCCGCGTGCTGGCTGTAGGTCGCGGAGATGATCCGTCCCAGCCTGCCCTCCGCGATCCAGTGCTTGATCTGCTGCGCCTGCGGCGAGAGCCGGTTGGCGCTTTCCGAGGGGAAGAAGACGACGCCGGCCTCGCGCACGGCGTTAAGGATCTCGGTCGCTTCGGCCAGGCTACAGGCCATCGGCTTCACCGAGAAAATATGCTTGTGGCTCCGCGCCGCGGCTATACAGATCTTGGGATTCTGGTCGACGCTGATGAAGCTGGCGATGACGTCGATCTCCGGATCCTCGATCAGTTCGCTCGGGTTTGTCGTGATTTTTTGGACGCCGAAGCGCTTGCCGAAGCTCTGCGCGTGCTCGAGATTGCTGTCGGCAACTGCGACGATCTCTGCGTCCTTACTGGTGGCGACTGCATCGGCGAACGAGAACGCCCAGTACCAATGGTCGAGACCGACGAAGCCGAATCGGATGGGTGAAGCGGACATTGGTCTAATCCTTCTCTTTGCGTGTGCTACACGATCGTATGGGGGTGCTGCTACATCGGAAACAGCCGTTCGCGCGCCTCGGCAGTCAGCGGCGAGCCATACTCGCACGCCTCGAATGCCTCCGCGTACTGAATCCGCGCTCCGCGCTCCGGGCCATACCGCGCTATCAGTGCGTCTCGATACCGCTCGGTCTCCGCCCGCATCTGCGCCTCCCGCCGCTGGCGGAGCCACGCCTTGCGCGCATCCGGATCGGCCGGAACCTCGTCCAGATAGCGCCCGTTATAGGGGAGCCACTCGTAGACCTGGGACGCGTGGGCGTGCATCATCTCCGCCTTTTGATCGAGCACGCTCTCGATATCCACCGCTACGTCCGGTGTAAAAGGATACGGCTTCTGGAAATGGTCCCGGACGTACATGATCACCGGATCGCGCGGCAGGTGGTCGGCGAACGCGCGAACGTTCGGGACCGTAACCATGTAGGCCGCGTCCTGCACCAGGATCGACGTATAGCGGTGATCGGGGTGATAGTCGTTGGGCCGCGGGGTGAGGATCAGGTCCGGCTTGAAGTCGCGGATGATGCCGATGATCTCACGCCGCCGGTCGAGCGAGGGCAGCAGCTCGCCGTCGTGATTGTCGAGCACGCGTGACTCGATGCCGATCACATCGGCGGCGGCGCGCGCCTCTTTACGCCGGATACGTGCCAGGGTTGTGCCGCCCAGCGTCTGATGGCCGGAGTCGCCGTTGGTAACGGAGACGAAACAGACCCGGCTGCCGCGCTGGGCATAGAGAGCGGCGAGACCACCGGCCGTAAATTCGCAGTCGTCCGGGTGCGCGCCGAAGCCGAGGAGACTAGGGCTGTCGGACATTGCTTCCTCCATGAAGCTAGCTCACATGCAGAATCTTCCCGGCAGCCACAATACCACATCCTCGGAGTAAGCTCGTGATCCTCCTGCGCCGGCGACGGACGCGATCTTCTTCGCCGGCGATCAGGCCAGGCCGTAATGCTCGTCGATCGCATGCTGGTAGACGTCGACTGTCCCGTCGATCACCTCGTCCAGCGTCACCTGGCGGCCCAGCGCCGATGACTCGAGGATTGCGAAGGCAGCGGCAAGATCGCGCAGGCCTTCATTTCCGCTTGTCTCGGGATCGCGCCCTGCCTCGATCGCTTGCAGCCAGTCCAGCTGTGAGATCGCATACGCGTCACGCAGCCCGAGCGGGAAATAGATCTCGCGCTCGGCCGCGGTCAGGGACTGCTCGAAGTAGGGCTGAAGCGGCTGCGGCGCTTCGCCGTCGCGCGTGAACTGGCCGCCTTTAATGCTACCTTGGCTGCCCATGATCGCCGGGGCGCCCTGAATCTCGATCGGCTCTCCGTGCAGCGCCCAGGACCACCAGAGCTGTCCCAGCGCACCGTGCTCGAAGACGATGGACGCGAGATAGGTGTCGTCTACGTCGGCCCGGACCTGCTCCTGCACGTTTCCCGCGGCGTCGCGCAGTGAGCGCACCGGCTCGAAGGTCCGCGCGAGCCCGCTTACCGCCTGGATCTCGCCGACGACGTAGCGGAGCCAGTGCATTTGGTGAACGCCGATGTCGATGCTGCCGCCCCCGCCGCTACGCAGCTTCTGGTGCCGCCACGGCGTCTGAGCGACAACCCGGTCGGGCGACCAGAGGCCGCCGAGGCTGCCCATGACTGCCACCTGCACATCGCCGATCAGCCCTGTTCGCACGGCCCAGGCCATCGCCCTGACTCCCGCCGACTGGCGCACGTTCTCGAAGACTCCCAGAGTTAGGCCGCGCTCGCGGGCGAGCTCCACCATGCGCCTCGCGGCGCGAACTGACACCGCGAGCGGCTTCTGGGTCAGCAGATGCTTTCCGGCTTCCAGCGCGTCGAAACCCACTTGGTGATGCAGGTCGAGCGTCGTAAAATCGTTGACGGCGTCCACGGCGTCCCGCGCCAGCATCTCACGGTAGTCCGTGAAGATCGCCACGTCGATATCATCCTGAAAGTCGCTCAGGTAGGTATGCGGCGCCGCCAGGGGATCGCCCGTGGCAGGATCGAGCACCGGTGGCCGGGGAGGAGGGCCTTCTCCTCTCTGCCGAAACATCTGGGCATCTTCCTCGCGCCGAGCGCCGAGCGCAGTGATGCGAAAGTTGTCGACGCCTTGCTCGCGCAGTCGCTTGTAGCCTTGCAGGTGGGCGTTGAGGATGCGCCCACAGCCGACGATGCCGATCCGGATCATCGTATGCTCCATTGATTTGCAGGCCGGTGCTAGATTCGACGTTGGCCATGAAGCCCCGAGGAGCTATGCCTTGGAGCTTGCCGCGGTTGATCAAGGTAGCCCGGCGAACGGTTGTAGTGTGACCGCAGATGATTATAGCCGTCCAGGCAACCGTGGCGGCACATACGAGAGGGAGAGATGCTTGACCTGAATCGAGCGCGAGATGCGCATATCGAGCGGCGCCTGCGCCGCGAGCCGATTATCTGGCTCAGCAGCGTTCGTCCGGATGGGCGCCCGCATCTGGTGCCGGTCTGGTTTCTCTGGGAGGGCACATCCTTCTTGATCTTCAGCCAGCCCAACGCTCAGAAGGTCCGTAACCTGCGCCATAGCACACACGTCATGGTGGCGCTGGAGGCGGCGGATGAGGGCGAGGACGTGGCCCTCTTCGCGGGTCAGGCGGCGCTCCTCGACGATCCGGCTGTCACGCCGCTGCTGCCGGCGTTCGCGGACAAGTATACTGCTCTCTTCGGGCGCATCGGGTCGGACGCCGCGATCATGGCGGCAAACTATACGCAGGCGATCCGCATCACTCCGACGCGGTTGCTCTAGAAGCCCCGCGAAAGGTAGCCTTCATGGCGATTGCAGACGAACGAGCTAGATGGATGCACCACGAAGCGATCGTGAACGGCGTGCGCCTGCACTACGTCGAGGCAGGGGCGGGTCCGCTGGTGCTGCTGCTGCACGGCTTTCCCGAGTTCTGGTATGGCTGGAGGCACCAGATCCCGGCACTGGCGGCAGCCGGTTTTCGTGTGATTGCCCCGGATATGCGCGGCTACAACCTGAGCGAGAAGCCGCCGGGGATCACGAGCTATCGCGCCGATGTTCTGGCCGGCGATGCGGCGGGCCTGATCAAGCATGCCGGCGTCAAGCGGGCGACGATCGTCGGCCATGACTGGGGCGGCTTCGTAGCCTGGTCGACGGCACTCCGCTTTCCTGAGCTGGTCGAGCAGCTCGTCGTCCTGAACACGCCACATCCGGCTGCTCTCATGCGAGAGCTCCGGAAGCCTCCCCAGGCGCTGCGGTTCTGGTATCAGGTCTTCTTCCAGCTGCCCTGGCTGCCGGAAGCCGCGATTCGTGCCTTTAACTATCGGACGCTCGGCAGCCTATTCCGGCGAAGCTCGGTGCGGCCCGGCGCATTTACCGATGAAGATATTCGCCGCTACAAAGCAGCGTTCGCGCAGCCGGGAGCGCTCACAGCTGCGCTCAACTATTACCGGGCCGTGTACCACCAACCGTTACGGTGGCTCCGGCCGGCAGACCAGGCAAATCTCAGGCGTATTGAGCTCCCAACGCTGCTGATCTGGGGCGTACGGGATGTTGCTCTGACCCTAGCCCTGACCTATGGTCTCGAAACCTGGGTCCCCCGCATTCGGGTCGAGCGCATCCGGGAAGCCGGTCACTTTGTTCAGCATGACGCACCGGAGCGGGTGAACGAGTTGCTGCTGACTTTTCTGGATGGCGGACCGTAGCCCAATCACGCTCCGTAGTCGAGCTGTGTGATCCGGAAAGCACGGGAGATACGGAAGAGTGCCGGATCTTGACTGCCTCATCCCTTGCTCGATTGTGTACACGCCCTACTCGTTTCGTGGTTGTCGTAAGCAGAAACTCACGAGTGCGGTATTATCTATATCGACTGGATACTATTTTGCCTATTGATCTGCAGGCGCCGTGTAGTCGCCCGTACGATTGTCGCACCAATGGAATACAAGCATGTTTAAATCGATCTGGCACGTTCTGGCTATCGCTCGGCGGTTTCTGCCCTCAGGTCGTCCTCACGCCTCTCGCCGCTTGGAGCGTAGTGCCGAAAAGGTCGGTGTAGCCGACGAGGCACACCAGATCGACGAGCACAAGCGCACTGAGGCACAGCTCCAGCGTAGCGAGGCCCGCAACAAAGCCCTACTCGACGTGATCCCGGATCTGATGTTCGTGGTCAACCGCCACGGTCAGTTCGTAGACTTCAAGCCGGTCCCCGACGAGGAGCTGGCTGTGCCGCCGAGCGAGATTATCGGGAAGTATCTTTGGGAGGTTCACGGCCCCGAGATCTCCGATCCTGCGATGGAGAACGTCCGCTTGACGCTCGAGACGGGCCGGATGCATATGTTCGAATATACGCTCGAGTTGGGCCCGGACGTGCATTACTACGAGTGCCGGCTCGTGCGAAGCGGCGAAGATGAGGTTCTGATCATCGTCCGCGATATCACGGAGCGCAAGCGCGCCGAGGCGCAGCTGCGGCAGAGCGAAGCCCGCAATCAGGCTCTTCTGAACGCCGTTCCCGACCTGATGTTCCGCCTGACCCGCGCCGGGGTCTTCCTCGATTTCCGGGCGAACGACGAAGATAGCCTCTACATTCCCCGCGAGGCAATCATCGGCAAGACCATGCGCGAGATCATGCCGCCGGACGTTGCAGAGGTGGCGATGCGCAGCATCGAGCGCACATCGACGGTGGGAGCACTCCAACAGTTCGAGTATCAGCTGCAGCTGCCGGATGGCCTCCGGGATTTCGAGGCGCGGCTGGTGCCGAGCGCACCGGACGAAGTGCTGGGGATGGTGCGGGATGTGACCGAGCGCAAGCGCGCTGAGCTGGAGCTGCAGCGGGCCATGGAGCAGGCCAAGGCGGCAAATCGGGCCAAAAGCGAATTTCTGGCGACGATGAGTCACGAAATCCGGACGCCGATGAACGGCATCATCGGCATGACTGAGCTGCTGTTTACCACGCCGTTGACAGCCCAGCAGCGTGAGTTTGCCGAAATCGTGCGCGACTCGGCCCACGCGCTTCTGACATTGCTGAACGACATTCTCGACTTTTCTCGGATCGAGGCCGGCAAGCTGTATCTGGACACCGGCGATTTCGATCCGCGCGCGCTTGTCGAAAGCACAGTCGAGATCCTTCAGGCCAAAGCGCTCGATCAGCAGGACACGCTGGTGACGTATGTGGCGCCCGAGGTCGCCCCACGACTGCGGGGTGACGCCGGTCGCCTGCGGCAAGTGTTGCTCAACCTGGTAAGTAATGCTGTCAAGTTCACTCGCCAAGGCGAAGTCGTCGTCCGCACGACAGTCGAATCGGAAACGCCGAAGCATGTGCATTTGCGGTTCACCGTTGAGGATACCGGCATCGGGCTGTCGGGCATCCTGAGAGAGCATCTCTTTCAGCCCTTCACCCAGGCGGACAGCTCCATGACCCGCAGGTATGGGGGTACCGGGCTCGGGCTGGCAATCTGCAAGCGGCTGGTCGACCTCATGGGCGGCGAGATCGGCGTGGAAAGCGCGGAGGGCCGCGGCAGTACCTTCTGGTTCACCGTGCGGCTTGGGCGATCGACAAGTACAGTCCCGCATGATCCGGCCGGATTGCCGGGGCTACGTGGTCACCGGGCGCTGGTGGTGATGGAGCATGTAACGCAGCGCGAGATCGCGGAAGAGTACCTGTCGGCCTGGGGTATGCGCAGCACGGGGGTCGACAATGGCGCCGGCGCGCTGAGAACGCTCCGCGAAGCAGCCGCGCAAGATCCATATCAGCTCGCGCTGATCGATATGGATCTGCCGGACATGAGCGCATTCGTGCTCGCGCAATGTGCCAAAACCGACCCGCAGTTTGCCAGCCTCCATCTGATCCTGCTTGCCGGATTACGGGAGCAACATCGGGCCGCTGAGGCGCGCTCGTCCGGCTTCCTCACCTCGATCACCAAGCCGATTAAGCTAGCCCAGCTGCGTGATGCGGTCATCGCAGCCGTCGAGTCCGAGCCGCGGGCCGCCGAGGCAGTGTCGAACGAGGGGCCGTCGCAGATGGCCCTCCCCACCTCTGTTTCGGACCACACGATCCTGGTCGCGGAGGATAACCCCATCAACCAGAAGCTGGCCATGTTCCAGTTCGCGCAGCTTGGCTATCAGGCCGACATCGTAAGCAACGGCCGGGAAGCGGTCGCGGCCGTTGCCGGCGGTGGCTATAGTCTGGTGCTGATGGACTGCCAGATGCCCGAGATGGATGGCTTTGCTGCCAGCGCCGCGATCCGAGCTGCGGAGGCGCGCAGCGGAGACGGGCGCATACCGATCATCGCCATGACTGCGCATGCGATGCAGGGTGACCGCTCAGCCTGTCTGTCCGCCGGTATGGATGACTACGTTTCGAAGCCCGTCACAAGCCATGAGCTTAGTGCGGCCCTTGAGCGCTGGCTTCCGGCCGCACACGTCGCCCAACCACCCCGTGGGATCGACGGCGAGCCCTTGACCGTCGATGTCTCCGTGCTTAAGCATCTCGGGGCGTTTCAGGCTCCCGGCCGGTCGGATTTTGTGGATCAGATGATCGACTCCTACCTCGAACAGGCGCCCCCTGTCATTGATGCTCTCGTCGCCGCCGTGGAGAGCGGCAACCCGCACGCGCTTGAGTTCGAAGCGCACACGATCAGGGGCAGCAGCCTTAACCTGGGCACCCTGAAGGTAGCGCAGCTTGCCGAGGAGCTTGAGTGTATTGGACGAGCGGGCAGCACAGCCGGTGCTTCTACGCTGGTTGCTGTGCTGCGGGACGAGTTCGCCCATGCCGCCGTCGAGCTGGCCGGTATGCATTCCGGCCGCGGCGCGCCGGCCGTAGATGACAATACTGTCAAATTGGATGCGGCAGATTCAGAGAGCAATGTGGTATAATTTTTTTTGCCTTACGCCTGAGAGAACCTAAGCTCACAGCGTCTCTTCAAAATGATTACCGATCCAGGGCGTCGGGCGTGACCTTCGGTCCGGCGTGTAGCCTGTTTTTCGTGTGTCAGTAAAGGACCCCCCATGCAGCAGAATATCTCGCGCCGGCGCTTTTTGCAGGTGCTCGGGATGGCGGCTGGCACCGCCATCGTCGGATTTGATCCCCGGTCTCGATCCTGGGTTAGTGTCGCTCACGCGGCCGAAGGGCTCGTGGCCCTTCCACCGCTTGACGGGCGGCTGCTGGCCGATCCGGCCACGCTCGCTGCCGCTGCGGACGACTTCGGCCATATCAAGCATCATACGCCGATTGCGGTGCTGCAGCCTGGATCGGTTGAGGATATCCGGCGCATGGTGCGCTTTGCTCGAGAGCACCACCTAAAGATCGCGGCGCGCGGACAGGCACATTCCACTTACGGACAGCCACAGGTGGAAGCGGGTGTGGTGGTCGACATGAAGACGCTGGCCACGATCCACGAGATTGGCGAGGGCTATGCGGATGTGGACGCGGGCGTACTTTGGAGCGATCTCGTCGACAGAGCACTGGGTGGCGTGGTCGGTTCTCAGCAGAGCCAGACGCCGCCCGTTTTGACCGACTATATCCATCTGAGTGTGGGAGGCACGATCGCCGTCGGCGGCATCGGCGGCATGAGCTCGCGCTTTGGCGCGCAGGTCGACAATGTCTTTGTGCTGACCGTTGTGACGGGCGAAGGTGAGATTCGCGAGTGCTCGAAGAAGCGCAACCCCGATCTGTTCACGGCGGTGCTAGGTGGTTTGGGTCAATACGCGATCGTCGTGCGGGCCACCGTGCGCCTGGTCCCCGCACCGGAGCATGTGCAGGTTGTCACGGCCTACTACAATGACCTCGAAACCTTCACACACGACCAGCAGCGGCTGATCTCCGGGAAACGGTTCGACTATGTCGAGGGCCAGTTAGTTGACGACAAAGCCGGCGGCTGGAGGTATATGCTCGAGGCCGGCAAGTACGACACTCACTCCAAACACCCGAACGACCATGGGCGACCCGATCACCGGAACGATGCTGCGCTGCTGGCAGGTCTGCACTATGATTCCCTCGGCCCGGCTTCTACGCTAGACTATCGTGACTTCGCCTATAGACTTGATCCAGTTGTCAAGCAGCTGCAGGGCGCCGGCCTCTGGGCGGTACCACATCCCTGGTTCAATGTCTTTGTGCCGGGCAAGGCCGTGGTCGAATATATACGTCAAGCCGCGGGGCAGCTGAGAGTTGAAGATATCAACGGGCCCGCGCTGCTCTACCCGATGGAGAGAAGACGCTTCACCGACACACGCCTGCAACTGCCGAAGGATCATGTCGTCTTCCTCTTCAGCCTCCTGCGTTTCGCGTTGCCGATGCCGGGAGCGGCGAGCGTGGAGGCCATGCTCGTGTCGAACCGGCACCTTTATGACCAGGTAGTGGCGCTGGGCGGAAAGAACTATCCTATCGGAGCTATCCCCGGCCTGGACCAGAAAGACTGGGAAGTGCACTACGACGGCGAGTGGGATGAGGTCGTCGCCGACAAGCGGCGCTACGACCCCGATAACGTGCTTACCCCCGGCCAAGGGATCTTCGCCTAAGCCATGTGACCGTCGACCGTCCGCGATCATCCGCCACGCGGTGGCGCCTGAGAGGCATTGACTGTGCTGCTCAACGCTCCATCTTTTAGGGTGCGATGCCGCTGCGCGACGACCGCCGCGGCTCGGCGACTCGTCAGTGCGTTCTTGCAACGCGTACACATCTTGCGCTCGTCTAGGAACTGTCTGCGGAGCAAGGTGCGCCAGAAGCGCGCGGGGAGCGCGACAGAGCCGCAGTAAGAAACCAGATAGGACGGCTTCGTCGGGGAAGGGTGGGCGGCAACGTGGAGCGGCCGGTGCGAGGCAAGCTGGGTGACCTGGAGTCCGTCAGGCGTAGAAACTCTCAGCATATTTCCTCCCAGGAGTGGCGCGACCCGTTCAAGGCGGATCATGCTGGCCTAGTGCCGGAGCCGGCTGAGGGCTGCTCGCTCGGACTTCGCGCCCTACGGCTGGCTCCGGCGTCGTGTATCTGGAGCCAGCGTAGTCGGCAACTCTAAGATGCCCAACAGAAAAGCCTAAGCGTTTGGTAAGACCTGGAAGACGGCTGAGGTAGCGCCCATTGATCGAGATCTCGAAAACGGCCTACGCCTGCAACGCCAGCTGCCCACAGATGCCCACGAGCAGGATCGTGAAGCCGGTCATGACGACCCACCAGCGGAACATGGCCTGGCGAAATGTCACGCGCGGCTGGGCCGCGAGGTAGTAAAGGCCGCCGACGATTGCCATAGCCAGGAACGGGAGCAGCGCTAGGAAGGTCAGGCGTCCGAGTAGTTCTGCTGTCACGTTTTCTTCTCCCCGACAATAGTTATGATTTCGCTTGCCACGAGGCGATCACATCGGCGAAGAGCGTCTCATCCTGGACGTAGAGCTCCTTGGGAGCGATGTAGCTTACGACGTAGAGGCCGTCTTCGCCGCCAAAGTAGAAACTGCGCTGGTGTATCTCGATTTGGTCGAACTGGTAGCTGTAGAGCCGCTCTTCACCCAGCTTGTGGTTGACCGTGACGTGGCGCGCCAGGTCAAGTTTAAAGCTGCGGATGCCGGGACTATCCCGCAGTGTTGCCTCCGTACGACCGATCGCCTGATCGAGCTGCACGCCCGGCGGCGCGGGCTCGATCAGCACCGTTATGGTGCTGCGCGGTTGAGCGGGCTCGCGGCTGCTTGCGACGACGATGCCTTGCTGCGGGTCCGGCGGCCGGCCAATGTACCACTCCTTCGGCAGGGCAAGCGTGTAGCCAAAGTCTGGGTCATGATAGGTGGCGAAGTCGGTTCGCGTCGCCGCCGCCGCGTACCCGGCCGGCGCGGCGAATTGAACGGGGGCCGGTGCCCCACAGGCGGCGAGCAGAACGAGGAGCAGCATTAATTCGGCGAAGCGGCACGGCCGCGAGCTGTTAACGGGCGCATGTCCCATACGTGCTCCTTACGTTCGTTTACCTGTACGGCGGGTAGGCGACACTTTGGAGGGGAGTGCGGCGCGCATTGTTGCGCTGGCATCCCAGCGGCGCACGATGATGCTGCCGCGCGATGTGCTTTCAAAATACTCCTTATCGATCGCCTCGAGCGCAGCCTGGTAGTGCCGTGCGACCATCGCCACCGGCGCCATGCGCAAGCGCATGGCATCCGGAGCACGTGGAAGATCGACGAGCAGTGAGCTTGGCCCGATCAGCAAGTAGCGCGCAGGTACTAAGGTGAAAACCGTCCGGCCCGCATCGACCATCGTTGCCGTCGCCAACCTCACCGTGCGACACGTCGCGACCAGTCCGCGCCAGCCATCTTTGCCGAAGTCGAGGTGCACGGCCAGAGCGCCCGCCTCATCGTAGACTCGCCCAGTGACCGGCACCACCGTTGAGTGCGTCGAAAAGCTCAGGCCGATGCTTTGGTTGTAGTGATTTGCCAGCGCGGAGAGCCCGTCGAGGGCTTGCGCCAATGTGCCGTGCCTCCCGGCAGGCACGACTTCCGGCGCAGCATAGTGCTCGCCCTGGGGATCGTATGAGAAGACGACCTGCCCGGGCCGGTCGCTGCCGAAGCCGAATCCGGCATGCAGTACCGCTGCAAAGGCTGCGCGGAAGGCATCCGCGCGGGAGGGCTTCGCCGCCAGCACAAAGGCAAGGCTGATGCTGGCGGAGGCAGTACTGCGATCGATCAGACGGCGTGGCTCGCTCATCGTCCGTGC
The DNA here is from genome assembly GCA_038254585.1 of Chloroflexales bacterium. Taxonomy (GTDB): domain Bacteria; phylum Chloroflexota; class Chloroflexia; order Chloroflexales; family Kallotenuaceae; genus JBBSGA01. The sequence continues at coordinate 16,840 of JBBSGA010000065.1, forward strand.
TCAGTGCCCGACCAGCAGACCGGCCCGGCCGTAGATCAGGTTCAGGCCCATCGTCGCCAGGATCACCCCGACGAGTGAGAACAGCAAGACGGTGGACATAATGAGGGAAATCTTGTTGCTGGCCTTTGAGCCGCGCCGGCGCGCTTCCTGGATGCGCTGGTGGCGGAGGCTCTGGGCCTGCCATTCCAGGATATCCGCGATCGGCGTGCCGAGCTCGTCGGCCTGGATCAGCGCGCTGAAGAAGGCGCGCAGCGCCGGCGAGTCGTTGCGCCAGATGACCTTGCGGTAGGTATAGCGCCGCGGCTTTCCGAGCCGCAGCTCGCGCATCATGCTCTGCATCTCGTCGGCCAGTGGTCCGTGCAGGCGCGTGACGATGTTGTTGATTGCCAGGTCGAAGCCGATGCCGGCGGCGATCGAGATTGCCAGCAGGTCCATGAAGTCGGGGAGTACGAGCGTGATTTGAGCCTGCCGCTTCTCGGCACGGCTCGAAAGCCACATGTCCGGCACGAAGAAGCACGGCAGCGTGCCGGCCACCCCGATCAGGAGCATGCTGTTCAACGGCAGACGCAGCACGAGGCCGAAATAGAGCGCAAAGGGAACGCACAGAAAGATGCTGCCGACTTTGAGCTGGACGACGTCGTTGACCGTCAGACCGTAGGGGTCGCCGGCCCACGCCAGCCGTTGGCGAATCTTGCGCCGATCGACGAACGGTAGTGCAAACTGATAGCCGGGCACGAGCCTGCGTACGAGCGGCAAGATTCCGCGCTCGAAGAAGGATTGTTTGGCCGGCGCGCTGCTCTGTGCCTCTTGTGCCAGAACCGCGCCTACACCGGGCACGGTGTACAGCCGCCCGGCGACGACGAAGAGCGCGGCGGTCAGGGACGTCAGAATCGGGAAGACATACGGCGGCATAGGGGTGCCTTTAAACCTTGATGCGGGCGATGCGCTGGATCAACACGAAGCCTCCCACCTGTAACCCGACGAACCCCCCGACGACCAGCAAACCTGGCACCGTGTGAAAGAGCACGTCGAGAAAACCCGGCAGCGTGTAGTTGAGCATGGCGAGCGCGAGGAGTGCCAGTACCGGCATGAGATAGCTGGCGAACATCGGCTCGGTCATCATTGTCTTGATCTCTTCATGCGTACGCTGCCGCTCTGAGAGCGTGCGCGAAAGTGCGCCCATACTCTTGATCAGATTCCCGCCGGCAATACGCTGGACGCGCAGCGCGGTTACAACGATCCCGAGGTCAGGGCTAGGCATGCGCGCGGCCAGCGCTTCTAAGGCGTCGTCGATAGTGCCGCCGAGCCGCACCTCGCGCATGACGATGCCGAATTCCTCCGCCGCCGGATCGCCGATCTCGCGCGCGACGAGGTCGATCGCACCCTGCAGCGAGAGTCCGGCCCGCAGGGCGTTGGAAAGCAGCTCCGCGATCGCGGGCAGCTGCTGCGTGAACTTTTGCAGGCGCCGGTCGCGTCGAGAGCGCATGATCAGCCAGGGTACGACGACCGCGCAGACAACGGAGATGCCGCCGTCGACGATCGGGCCCTGGCGCAGCAGGAGCTCGGCCGCGATGAAGCTTAGCAAGCCGGCGATCACCAGCAGCGCGATTCCCTCCGAGGGCTTGAGGTCGACGTCGGCCGCCTTGAGCGTGGATCGCAGCCGTTGGCCGCGCTCGCTCCCATCGAAGATATCGCCCACGAGGATCACCATCGAGTGGTGCTCGGGCAGCTCCGTCGTCGGGTCAAGTAATAGCTCGTCGTCGTCGACCGCGAGTGCATCCTCCCAGCGCGAGCGGATGCCTAGGCGAGCTTTGACCCGGCTCGACTCGTGGCGCGCGATGCGATGCTGACGAACCCATGCGCAGAAGACGAGGACCGTCGCGGCCGCGGCTAGGAAGATGGTGAGAGCGTTCATCTAGCGCCCCCATAGCGCAGGAGCTCGGCATTGCGTATGAACCAGTCGCGCATACTACTGCGCGTACGTCGCCATGAGATCAGCAGAATGGCTATGCCGAGCAGTGCAATGAGCAGGCGGTTGCGCTGCAAGAAGCTGCGTACGGTGAAGCTCACCGGGAGGTCGGTAGCGCTGAGCCGGACGTTGGGATCTGTGCTGACTCGTAGCTGGGCGTTCCAGTCGCCGCTCGTGAGCGGTGCATGCGTGCTGATCGTGACGGTGCGCTTGCCCTCTTCATGTGCGCCGATCTTGATCGTGGCCGGGTAAACCTTGCCCAGTGGGAGATTCGCGACGTCAAGCTTGACTTCGACCGGCGCGTCGCTGAACGATCGGAACGAGACCGTCCGCTGGATGCCGTTATGGAGATCGTCGACACGGCTGCCGTCGTCGCTAACCGAGACCTCGACCAGCGGCTGCTCCTTGGCCTGATAGCCGACCTCGGTGTAGTCGGTATAATGGCGCGGTCCGCGATCCGGTGCCTGCCAATCGACGTGTGCCGTCAGGCCGAAGCTGTACGCCCCCGAGCGAGCCGGAAGATACTCGCCTTCCCAGGAGCCGTTGCCGGCAGCTTTCAGCGGCACAGTCGTTAGCACCTTGCCATCCTGCTTCACCGCGGCCGTGATCTCGGCCGCGTCGACCGAGGCCGGCTTGCCGTCGAGCGCGAAATGCGCGCGCAGACGTACCGGCTCGTTCACCTGGAGCATCCCCTGCGGCGCGACTGCGACCTCCATCTGCGGCAGTGGCTCGACCACGATATCGTAGAGCTTGTCGAGCCGGAGGTGGCTATCGGTCGGCGAGACGTTGACCAGCATGCGATACGTGCCTGGCTGCATCGCGCCGTCAATCAGGCCACTGGCGATGCCGTCTTCGGGCGCGAGATCCTGGTCGGCCCCGCTGTCCAGAAGCGTGAAACCCTGCCCGCTCTGTGGCTCGCGCATCTGAACCCAGAGGCCGAGCTGCTTTTCGAACTTGTCTGCCTTGTTGCGCGCGCCGGCTCGGATCAGTAGCGGCCGGCCGGCGGGATAGTAGCGCACGGCGGACTCGTCGTCGGGGATGCTGGGCACCGGCTCGACCACGCGCGCGCGCAGGTCGGACTTGATCACGGCAACCATCGGCGTCTGCGGACCCGGCGTTTTGAGCGACGCGCGCCACTCCCCATTGAACTTGGGCACGTACTCGGGACGCGCGGTGAACATTGACCAGTTTGGATCTTTAAAGCGCGACAGCTTATCGAGTCCCGAGAACGGCGTGCTGGGCAGTAGCAAGCTTTGAATCTCGGGTGGCTCGGCATTTTGCGCCGGAAAGACGAAGTTGACCTGCCGGATCTGCTGGCGTGGGTTGACGTTTGCCAGGAACGTCTCGACATTGCCGACGATCGCGTAGCTGTCGACATAGCGCCCGTCCTGCAGCTGCGCCATGATATCGGTGTAGATACTCAGCAGCTGGTCGGCATTCTGCGCCGTCCAGACCTTGCCGGCCGTCGGCGAAGATATCGCCGTGCGCAGGAGCTCCGCGTCCGCGTCGCCCCCCAGCGCGATGCCGAAGACCTTGACACGGTCGCGCTTCAACCGCTCGACGGCCGCGGAAAACTTCGCCTCCTGCCCGGCCCGGTCTTCGTCTCGATACGTCGGTTTGCCGTCGGTCAAGAAGATCACGGCCCGGTTCAAATTGTGCTTCCCGGCGTTGTCGAGCACATTGCCGGCAAGATCGAGCGCCTCGCCCATATACGTCCAGCCCGAAAGCTTGTCGGGCGCCTTGATCGTCCGGAGGGACTCCCAGGTCAGCTGGTTGACGGCGTCGACGGTGCTCAGGCTCATCACTGCCTTGGTGGAGTCGCGGTCGCCCATCGAGACGATGCCGATCTGGTCGCCTGGAGCGGCGAGATTGGTGAAGAGCCGCGCGGCGGAGATGCGCATATTGTGTGGATCGTTCTGCTCCATCGAGCCGGAGTTGTCGATCACCAGCACGACGTCGATGCGCGTGTCGACTCCTGTCTGGGCATAGCTCACGCCCGTGCTTATGGCGGCCAGCCAAGCGGTGAGCACTGCGACGATCAAGATCACTCTGTGTTGCATGGCTACTCCCGACCGCGCATCTAAGCCCACCGAGTGGACGCCTAGACACTGATGGCGAAGCCCACCGAATGAATTCGGTGTCTGATACCGCGCAACGCGCTTCAGCGCGTTGGAGAGCAGTTTCCGCTGCCTGGTGATTAAGCCAGGCTAGAAGCCGATCCCCCGGTGTCCGCTTCCCTGCTCCCTGCTCCCTAACCCCTGTTCTCTGTTTCCTAATCCCCAGTTACGCTCGAATGGAGTAGGTTTGTCCCTGAAGACGGCGCGCAGGTCGTACCCACGCTCTGCTAGGCGCTGCTCGATCTGCGGGCGTACCCCCGTCCATGCAAGCTCGCCATCACGGCGCGTAAAGACCTCCTGCCCGCCGATCACACCGTCCTGTAGGCCGGTCACCTCGAAAATCGTGTCGACCTGGCGGCTGTCGCCGTCATGCACCCGCTTGCAGAAGACGACGAGCTGAACTGCGCGTGCAACCATCTCCAGCGCCGCGGAACGCGGCACGCCCTCGCCGGTCATCAGGGCGTAGGTATGCATTTTGTGCAGGGCGTCGCGGGCGTTGTCGGCGTGGAGCGTGCACATGGAGCCTTCGTGTCCGCTGGTCATCGCCGTCAGAACGTCGAGCGCCTCCGGGCCCCGCACCTCGCCGACGATGATGCGGTCCGGCCGCATGCGCAGCGCGTTCTTGACCAAATCCCGGATGGTAACCTGGCCCGACGCGAGGACGTGGCATTCGAGCGCGCAGACATCCTCGAGCGCGTGGTCGAGGTACAGCTCGCGCGTCTCCTCGACCGTGACCACCCGCTCGTGCGGCTCGATACAGCCGCAGAGCGCATTCAATAGCGTCGTCTTGCCGCTGCTGGTGCCACCGCAGATCAGCAGATTCACGCCGGAGCGCAGCGCCGCTTCCAGAAAGCGCGCCGGCCCCGCGACGAGCATGCCGAGCTTCACGAGGTCGTCGAGCGAGCGCTCGCGCAGCACGAAGCGCCGGATCGTGACCGTCGTCGCGGGAGCGAGCGGCGCCAGCACCGCGTTGAGACGCGATCCATCCGGCAGCCGGACGTCGACCAGCGGCATGGCGTCGTCGAGGGTACGGCCCGAGCTGTGAACCATGCCGGTGATCACGCTGCGCAGCTCGCGGTCGTCCGTAAAACCCAAGTCGTGGCGGGACTTGCGCCCGCCGCTGATCACGAACGCGCGGTGCGGCCCGTTGATCATCACCTCTTCGACCTTCGGATCGGCCAGCAAAGCGCCGAGCCGCTCGGCCGGACTGGCATTCATCGCGGTTGCCATGCAGAACTCCATCATCGCTCGAACCATTGCCGATCGATTTCCAGACCGCGGCTCTCGATCTGCTCCAGGCACTCCGGCACGCGGCCCGTCGCCTCCCAGGTTCCGCGCGCGGCGCCGCCGGACATGCCCGCCTGATGCCAGCGCCACAGGGGGTGGACGCGGACGACGCCACCTTCGAGGCTGCCTACCTCGGCGATCTCGAGGCAGCGGCGCTCGCCGGTCGGCAGCCGCCCGATCTGCACCACGACGTGGAGTGCGTTGGCGAGCTGCTCGCGCAGGGCGCCGTTCGTCAGGCCGCTCTCGGCGAAGAGCGCCATAGTTTCCAGCCGGGAGAAGGCATCGTAGGGCGCGTTGGCGTGCACGGTGGTCATGGAGCCTTCGTGGCCGGTGTTCATGGCTTGGAGCATGTCGAGCGCCTCGGCGCCGCGGACTTCGCCGACGATGATGCGGTCCGGCCGCATGCGTAAAGCGTTGCGCACCAGCTGCCGGATCGTC
>JBBSGA010000066.1:0-22217 GCA_038254585.1 Chloroflexales bacterium
AGAAATCGCATGCTCCAGAATCTCCGCTTCCGCGTGGACCTCGTCCCAGGAGTAGGCAAGCACTTCGACCAGAAAGAGCTCCAGCAGCCGGTGATGCCGCAGAACCTCGAGCGCCTTGCGCAGGCCGTCTTCCGTGAGCACGACCCCCCGATATGGCTCGTAAGAGACCAGATTCAGCGCTGCCAGGCGCTGAATCATCCCGGTGATAGAGGCCGGCATTTTACCTAGGTGTTCGGCGAGCAGTGAGGTCGTAACTTGCTCGTGATCCTGCTGAAGCTGGTAGATCGCCTTAACGTAATCCTCGATCGCCGGCGTAAGCCTGGGATCGCGCTGCTCCAGTGCATCCATAGATCACTCCCAGCCTCTCTACGAGGCCGCGACTGTATTAGGCATGGCTAATTATTTCATGCTGGAAGCCGAAAGTCAATGTGGATACGAGTACCAGCACAGAAGAGCGCAGCCGTCCCATCATGCCGAAGACCCGGCACGTCAAGACGGCTGCATCCCAGTGCAGGTAATCACGAGTCTGACCCCGACAGCCGACTCGGGCACCGACGGAGTCTACTGCTCGATCGGCGTGCCGACGCCCCCGCGGCACGTGGCGCCTGGCTCAGGCGTCTGCGTACCCTGCTCATATTTCGCGAGGAACAGGCGCAGGCGCGGATCAGCAGCCGTCCCGCGTCCCGACCGGCCAAGTATCGTGTCCAGGATCGAGCCGGAACCTGCGGTGCCTCCGCCCTCAATCTTGAGCTGGACACCCCACGCGGAGACGACGATCGGCGCCGGAAGATTCGGATAGGGCGACAGCAGGGCATGGCTGTGGCCGCGCACGAGGCTCCGCAATTGCTCGACCTGATCGGCCGGAAGATCCGGGCGGTAGGTAATCCAGACGGTGCCATGCTCGAGCGAATGGACGGCGTTCTCATTCGCGACCGGCTTATCGTAGATGCCGCAGTTCTGCACGGTATCGTTATGAACACCGCCGACCGGCGGCGTCGTAGCGTACGTCAGCGGCCCAGCCTTGTGGCCGCGCTCGAGGTTGAGGCCACTAAAGGTAACGACCGCGTCCAGGTTTGGGCCTTGCGTCGCGCGGACGATCAATAACCCTCCGACCAGAACCACAGTCAGCCCGAGCGAGACGGCCGGCCAGAGCCAGCGGCGCGCGCGATGCTGGGGAACGGCGCGGCCTCGCGCCGCGGGGCCGCGCAGAGGACGTTCCGTGCTCGCGCGAGGGGAAGGACGTGAAGATCTGCTGCTCATTTCTGCTCCGTGAAGATCGCTCTCCGGATCACGATCCGGATCTCCTGAATTATCCCATAGATTCGCGCTCGTGGCCCACGATTAAGGCCCGGCGAGGCCAGAAGGTACTCCGTCCCGGCCGGCGGGCTACCCCTGGCTCAGGAGCGGCAGAACCTGAGCCTCGAGATCGTCGGCCGTCAGCTCGCCGATGCGCATGAAGCGAACGACGCCACCGCGGTCGACCACATAGGAGCGAGGAAGCTGCTGCGCCCGCCACTGCTTCGAAATGCTGCCTTCCCCGTCCAGCAGGATCGGATAACTTACGCGGTTATCTTTAGCGAAGCTGTCGACGCTGGAGCGCGAGTCAAGATACAGACTGTCTACGCCCAGCACGACGAGCCCACGTCCGCGGTGCTGCTCATACCATTGGACGAGGCGCGGCGTCTCGTGGGCGCAGGGGCCACACCACGATGCCCAGAAATTTACGATCACGACGTGCCCCTGCTCGGACGAGAGCTGGACGGGCCGGCCGTCGAGCGCAGGAAGGGTGAAGTCGGGCGCAGCGGCCCCGGCCGCCGGCGCGATCGTGCGGGCGCTAAACGGTGCACAGGCGCTCGCCGCCAGAATGACACCGCACAAGAGGCTCAGGCGGAGCCTACGACGTACAATATGGAGAGTCATCGGTAATCAGCATTCGCCCGCTCGCACGCGCTTGCCCATACCCGACAAATCTGTAGTGCATGGAAAGAGGCTTGCGCTATAGTATTCGGATACTACACTTTATTGTACCGGCAAGCGCCCGGCAATGTTCGCTCGTGGAACACATTGTCGTAGACGCGGCCTCATGGGTTTGGAGATGGTAAGAAGATATCATACATCCCTCATGGCGACTATCCTGCTGGCACTGCTCACGGCATGCGGGCAGCCGACGAACAGCTTCGGCGCGATCGCCAACAAGCCCGCCGACGAGGGCGCGAACAACAGCGGCAACGACCCGGCAACGGCGCAGACGGGATCGATCCAGCCGCTCATAGCTACATCAGAGCTCGTCGTCGGGCCGAATCGCATGGCGCTCGGCCTGCTCGAAAACAACGTGCCGATCCCGGACGCCGCCCAGACCCACGTGCATGTGCGCTTCTTCAAGCTCAACGGCGACCAGGCGACACTCGTCGGGGAAGAAGATGCTCACTACTATGGCGAGGGTCTCGGCGACCGAGGCACCTTCATTACGCATCCGACCTTCGATGCCCCTGGCAACTGGGGCGTGGAGGTCCAGGTCACGCGTCCGGGTAAGCCGGCGTCGGTCCAGCGCCTGGGATTGCAGGTCACGCCGAAAGGCGACGCGGTAGCACTTGGGACGCCGGCCCCGCGGAGCAAAACGCCGACGGCCGGCGAGGTAAAGGATCTCAAAACCATTACGTCGGCCGCCAGACCCGATCCCCGTCTATACCGGCTATCCGTGGACCAGGCCGTAACCAGTGGGAAGCCGAGCATAATCCTCTTTGCCACCCCCGGCTTCTGCCAGACCGCGGTCTGCGGTCCGGGCGTAGATGTGCTGGGACGTCTGGCCGATAGGTTCGGCGACAAAGCGAACGCCGTCCACGTCGAAGTCTACCAGTACCCCTTCGACCCGCTCAAGGAAGTCAAGATGATGCAAGAGTGGGGCCTCAAGAGCGAGCCATGGCTCTTCCTGGTCGACCGCACTGGGCACGTCACCGCTCGCTTCGAGGGCGGCATCACCTACCGTGAGCTGGAGCCCGAGGTCGCGAAGCTGGTGCAGTAGGGGGGCGCTAGAGAAGAACCCGTCACACACGGCCGGCCTGGTGCCGCACCATAGAGCGCGGCACCGGACGGACGCGTCACAGCGTCTGGGCAGCAGGATCGAGCGGGAGATCGACCGGCCGGCCACCCTCGGCGGACGACTGGCGGATCGCCAGGATGATCTCCTGATCGAGCCGGCCCTGGAGCGGACCATAGGTCGGCTGGGTGTTGTTCCGCACCGCATCCACGAGGCTCTTGATACAGCCCGCGACGCCGATCTCGTCGTCGTGCCACTGCACGCCGTGGCCCTTGACAGGCGAGAGGAACGGGTTATCCCAGGTCACGATCGGCGTTTGTGGGTCGCCGGTATAAGCAACCATAGCGACGAGCGCCCCGCCGTCGTTACGCTCCCACCGGCGCTCCAGCGTTATGAAGCTCGGGGCTTCTCCGCTCGGGGCAAGCAAGGATAGCCGCTCTTCGAACTCGAGCCCAAGGCCGACGGTAATCCCCATACCCTTTTCGGCCAGGAATCGGCTGGAGCGCCACCAGCGCAGCGCCGAGTCGTAGGCGACATTGGTCCAATGGAAGATGCCAAGCCGCCCGTCCTCGAACTCTACGACGCCATGCTCCTGCGTCTCTTCACGCGGCCCGCGCGTATCGGCTAGCCTCGACCAGTGCGCGGCCAACGGGTAGTTGCGCACGGCCCCGGTCACCCTCACAGGCTGGGCGTCAAAGCCCAGGTAGCTGCGCATCACGCTTACACCATGGTAGCCATGGCCGGCGAAATCGTTGAAGGACGTATATACACGGCCGAAGAGCCCGCTCTCGATCAGCTTGAGCTTGATCTGCTCGGGGGGCCGGCGATGGAACTGCTCGGCGACTTCGATCTTGAGACCCTGCCGCTGCGCCGACGCGATGATCGCATCCGCTTCGCTCAACTTATGCGCGATCGGCGTCTCCAGTAGAACGTTGAGGCCATGCTCGACCGCCATGAGACCAACCTCGCCATTGGCGCCGTATGAGACCGAGACGACGCCGATGCGCGGCGCCGTTTCACGGATCAGCCGGTCGAGATCGGTAAAGGCCGGCACTCCCAGGCTCTCGCCGAGGCGCCGGGCCGAGTCCGGGCTGCGGCCCCAGACGGAGACGAGCTCGACGCCCGGGAGCTTCTTCAGCAATGGCCCGTAGAGGTAATCGGAGCGGCGCGCTGTCCCAATAATCGCGACTCGAATCGGTTCAGGTGATCCTGTCACACTGTCACTCCTTGCTCAGCTAGAGACCCCTAGAAAATGGCGGTCGCCGCAGCCCCCGCCGGCTGCCTGGACCGGCCATGTAGTGTACTGCATCCTGGATAGGTGCATTGCACGCCTGATGCGGCGCTACGGAGTGCCTAGGATTAGTGGCGAGCTACCGGGCGCGCCGATTGCGTCGAGCAATGGCAATCTCATGGTCGTTCGCGGCTTCGACAGCGATGAGAACGTGATCGTGAACGATCCGGCGGCCACCTCGGATGCCCAGGTTCGCACCGTCTACGACCGGGCGGCTGCTTCACATCAACCTACTTTACAGCTGTAGGCGTCTGAGCGACTCTGCCCGGCGCGTTTACCGGCCCGCCCCGCCTCGGCGTCTGAGGCGAGGCGAGGCGAACGGGGGGCCGCGTGCACGTATAGAGGCGCCGCATATCGGATGGGTGCGTCGTATAGACGGGCTGGCCGCTGGCAAGTAGGGTGGAGATGCCGACCGGCTCCAGGCCTTTCGAGCGAAGCATCCGGATGATCATTGGCAAGGCCACCGCGCTCGATTGCCGGTTCGCATGCAGCAGTATGATATCCCCCTGCCGGGCACAGGCCACGTTTGCCACGAGCTGCTCGGCGGAGCGCTCGGGCCCTTCCGAGTCCCCGCTGTCGATCGACCATGTAATAATGCGGGGAAATCCGGCAGCCGCGGCAGCCTGCTGAGTTGTGATATCCCAGCTGCCGAACGGAGGCCGGAAGATCGGACTCGGCGAGCGGCCAAAGAACTGCCGGATCGCAGCCGCGCCGCTGACCATCTCCTGTATTTCCGCCGCGATGCCCTTCACATGCCCTAGCTTAGGCATCACCGGATGGGAGTACGTGTGGTCGCAGAATTCGTACGAGCCCGCGGCGACCAGGCGTCTGATCTCTTCAGTCTGGCCCGGCTGCTGGTGGGCATAGGCCACGAGTGCACTTCCCGCCGGGCAGAGCGTTATCCTGGCTCCAAGCACGTTGACGGCCTCGAGCAGGTGGATCGCCGTCATGTGCCGGTAATCGCCCGTGTAGAAGTCGTCTACGGTGACTGCGACGTACGGCAGCCGGGTGGCGACGCGCTGAATGACGCTGGACGCACCCCTGAGCACCGGTAGCACACTCGGGTCAGCAGCCGGTTGGACGGGCGCCACGGGAGCCGAGCGCGGCTGCACCGGATGAGGAGCCGCCGTAGGCCGCCGCGGGTGGAGAGGGGCGCGTGACGGAGCGTCGCTGGTCATCGTCGTGGCAGTCGCGGTCAACGACTTCGGTGTCGCCCTATGCGCCCGCGGGGTCGGCGCTTCGGCAGCCTGACTCGTCCCTACCACGGAGCGCTGCAGTGCGGTTCGGGCGCCGCCAGCGCCGACGGCAATGAGCAATGCGCCGACGACGAGAGCGGTCCAGAGCAATTGTCTTGGCCTCATGTTTTCTCCCATATGTCACGTGGACCCAGGTGCAGCATGAACACCGTGAAATGGCAGCTATGGTTCCCGGCCAAAACGGGCAAGGAAACAATGCATCAGTCTACCAAACGGAGCGTATCTTCGCGGGGCATAGAGTCCTGCCAGACGGCCAGCGTTCAGGTCGTCGTCGGCCGGGACAGGCACGCCGGACGTACACGCCATACGCCGTCTATAGGCCAGCAGTATAGCGAACCGAGCTTAACGCGGCGTGAGAGATCACCAACGAACGACCGGAGAGAGTGACGATCACCGGCCGTTGGCACATGCCAAACGATCACACAATCCCCGGCGCGTTTCTAAACGTAGTTAATAGTGTGGACATTAAGGCAGGAAGACGAATGAATCCCGAAACGGGCAGCACGCCGCTCAGCACCTTGACGTGATTATCGTTGGGGGCCGGGGGGGCGGCTCGACGCTTGCAGCTCGCCTCGGCCAGCAGAAACTGCGTGTGTTGCTGGTCGAGCGAGTCAAGAACGAAGTCTATTCGAAGCTCTCCAAGCGCGCACTCAAGACATATCTGCGCTGGCTGATCGAAGATCCGGAGTATAAACGGCGCGCCGGGCTGATCTTAGTGCGCAGCCTCGACCCGCGAGGTTGGCTGCCGGCTCCCGTCGTCTACCGGGCTATGCTGCGGGGCGCCTTCGGTGACCTTCGGCGCTTCCTGGACCAACGACTGGGCCTCAAGGCCATTCGCAAGTCGTGGACTTGCGAATGGTAGAGACGGCGGCATGCGAAATGCATTGCCGCGTCCCCTGACTCCGGCGGCCACGGCCGGGCCTCGCTTCGACCTCGGGCTGCCGATAGCGCCAGCCACTGGCGAGGGGAGATGCCATGCGGCGAACACCGCGCACGCTCGGCTTGGAGCTTCGCAACGTCGATCAAGGGCCGACCGACGACGGCGTCGAGCATCTGGTCCTGCACACCGATGAGGGTGATGTACCCTGCCGCATGCACCCGGCCGAGGGCAGCACGTCGGCCGTCGTGTGGGTCGGCGGAGCAGGAGGCGGGCTGGATGGGCCGGCGGGAGGGATGTATCCGCGCCTGGCGGGCCGGCTGGTAGGCGCCGGCATAGCCTCGCTGCGCCTGCATTATCGCCGCCCAAACGATTTCGTGCCATGCGTTCGCGACACACTGCTCGGGGTAGCCTACCTGGGGCAGCGCGACTACACGCGCTGCGCGCTGGTCGGACACTCCTTCGGCGGCGCGGTTGTGATCGAGGCCGGCGTCTCAGACCGGCACGTAGAGGCAGTGGCCGCGCTGAGCAGTCAGACTCTCGGCACCGGGCGCGCCGGAGAGCTGAGCCCGCGTCCGCTGCTCCTGATGCACGGCACCGCCGACGAGATCCTCCCGGATGCATGCTCGCGCGAGATCTTCAGCCGTGCATCCGAGCCCAAAGAAATCCTGCTCTACCCAGGGTGCCGGCATGGCCTCGACGAGTGCCGCGACGAGGTCGACCGTGACCTGCTTGCCTGGCTGGAGCAGGTACTAGCCCTGAAGTCATAACAGTGCCCGGCGACGAGCCTCGCCGCTTCCCACTCATTCGACGGCGTCGGCCTGGAGGTTTGCGACGGGCTGATTGCTCAGATCCACGACTTCGCCGGGGGCCTGGGCGTGGCGTGAAGGCGCGATCACGGCGCGCGCAGCGCGATCGTAGGTGAAATAGTTATAGGTCCAGTTGATAAAGACGAGGAGACGGTTACGACCGCCGATGAGGTAGAGCAAGTGAACTGCCAGCCACAGGAACCAAGCGATAGAGCCGGTCCAGTTGATGCCCCAGATCCGCGCAACGGCCGAGCGCCGCCCAACCGTCGCCATCGAGCCTTTATCGGTATAGTGGAACGGCCGCAGCGACTGACCCCGCAGCTTTCGTAGAATGTTACGCGCGGCCACCGGGCCCTGCTGCATCGCGACCGCGGCAAGCTGCGGGTAGGGCTTGCCGTCGGGTGCTTCGAGGTAGGCCAAGTCTCCGACCACCCAGACATTGGCATGGCCGGGAAGCTGAAGCTCGGGTGTGACAGCTATACGGCGGCCGCGCTGCAGTTTCACGCCGAGCGTCTCGACGAGCGGCGCCCCCTGCACACCGGCGGCCCAGATAACGGTATCCGTCTGAATTTCCGTGCCGTCCTTCAGCTTGAGCGCCCCGTGCTGCATGCCGGCCACACTCGTCTGCAGCCACACCTCCACGCCGAGGGACGCAAGTGTTTGCTGAGCGTTGCGCGACAAAGGGGCGGGAAAGGAGGGGATCAATCGATCCATCATCTCGATCAGTAAAATGCGAACATGGCTGAGGTCCAGCGTCGGGTGGTCCTTGCGCATCACGTGCCGCACCAGTTCGGCGATCGCGCCCGCGAGCTCGACGCCGGTCGGTCCACCTCCGACGACGACAAAGGTGAGGAGCCGCCGTCGTGCGCCGGGGTCCGTCTCGCTCTCAGCCTGCTCGAACCGGGTGATGATCTGATTACGAATGGCGAGAGCCTCCGGCAGCTCCTTGAAGCCGAACCCGTGCGTCTCGATCTGGCGCAGACCGAAGAAGTTATTGGCACTGCCGGCCGCGATCAAAAGCTCATCGTAGGGAATAGGGCCTGTCTCGGTGAAGACGGTCTGCGCTTCGAGATCGACCCGCTCGACCACTGTGACGCGAAACTGCACATTCGGTGTCTTTCGCAGGAGTGTGCGCACGGGCAGGGCGATGTCCTGCGGCTCGAGGCCGGCGGTGGCGACCTGGTACATCAACGGCCAGAAGGCATGGTAGTTATTCCGGTCGAGCAACAGGACATCCACCGGCGCACCCGCCAGTTTTCGTACGGCGGCAAGTCCGCCGAAGCCGGCCCCGACGATGACAACTCGCGGGCGATGGCTCAGGATGGGGGTATCGCTCATCTCGATCTCCTTAGGCAGGCACCGCGCTTTACGCCCGTTCCAGCGCCCGCAGCTGAGGCGAGCGCCTCTGCCACCAGTATACGCTTCAGACCGCCGAGGGGCGCTCCCGGGCGTACCGTGACAGAGCATCCTGCAAGTCCGGCAAGAGTGCGCCGTGCACACTCCCGAGGACGCTGTATTCGGGCCGGGGAGCGATGTAGCCTAGATCACTCCACGTGCACGCTTCGATCTTAGCCGGTGGAAAACCGGCCAGGGCAGCGGCATGCCGCGCGAACTCCTCCCACGTAAGCGCGCCGTCGTTAGCCAGGTGCCAGACCCCGGCCTCGCCATCGATGAGCAGGTCCAGGCTGGCGTTCACCAGGTCCGGCAGGTAGGCCGGCGAGATAACGGCATCGTTCGCCGCAGCGAACGGATGGCCCACGGCTAAGGCTCGCAGCGCCGCGGCGAGGAAATTCTGCTGGTCCCAGGGGCCGAAGAACGTACCTGTCCGCACGACCAGCGCGGATGGCATCGCTTCGAGCACACGCACCTCCGCCTCGGCCTTGCTCCGGCCGTAGACGCAAAGCGGAGCGGGCGCGTCCCGCTCGACGTATGGGCTCCTCTGCGTTCCATCGAAGACGAGATGCGACGAAAAGGTCACGAGCGCCGAGTGCTGCTCGGCGCAAGCTTCCGCCAGCACGGTCGGCCCCTCGACATTCGACCGGCGACAGGCTTCCGGCTCGCGCTCGGCCGTGTCGACATGCACATAGCCCGCCGCATTCACCACCGCCCACGGATCGATGTCGCGGAGCACCGCTCTCACCGAGGCTGGATCGGCAATATCCATATCCTCATGCGTCAGCTGGTGAAACGGAATACCGCGAACCTCGCAGAGCCGAGCAAACGCGTTGCCAAGCGCGCCATTCGCCCCGGTGATCGCCAGTGGACGGCAGCGGCGCGCCCGGGTACGCGGCGCATGCGGACGTGAAGGCGGGGACGTGGATGCATGGCCGGAGACCGGAGGATAGAGCAGTCGCTCCGCGCGCCGCCACCAGCCGGGCGCCGAGATCACCGGATGGGTATAGCGCCGTCCGCGCGCCAGCTCTCGCAGCAGCTTGGCCAGCGCCGTGGGGCGTGGACGCGGGCCGCGTAGATCGAAAACGCCCGGCTCGTAGTGGCCCGCGGAGCACGTCACCAGGCTATCCCAGTCGTAGGCTCCCAGCAGCGACCACGCCGCCACGGCGCGGATGTCGGCGCCGGATCGGCGCAGCGAATGCGCTGCCTCCCATACTTCCGTCAGCCAGCGAAGCTGCTCCTCGCGCGTGCAGCCGAGGTGGGCTTCGGTAATCGCGATCGGCAGGTGGTAGCGCCCCCACGTTTCTGCCATCGCGCCACGCGGCCCCGCGATCCCCTCGGCCAAGACGCGAACCGCCTCGACGTCGGCGTAGGCCTGCCGGCCGTTTCCGCCATGCGTCCACTGGGGGTAGCGATC
This sequence comes from Chloroflexales bacterium, assembly GCA_038254585.1. GTDB lineage: Bacteria > Chloroflexota > Chloroflexia > Chloroflexales > Kallotenuaceae > JBBSGA01. The sequence goes on from JBBSGA010000066.1 coordinate 10,080, forward strand.
GAGCCGCTCGTCGAGAAAACGCTCCCCGGTAAGGTAATGGTTCAGGCCGACGATATCGGGCGGGCACGGCTCGGCCAGAAAGAGCTCCAGCTCGTGTTCCTCGACACCCAGCCAGCGCAGATAGCCCCACAGAGGATGCCCGCGGTCGACCCGCCCACAAAGGAGGTCGTAGCTCAGCCACCGCCGGTCGTTCTCGAACTCCGCCTGATAGGCCAGGGCAGGCGTGCTGTAGGTCTTCCCAACGTCCTCCGTCTGGATCAGGCGCGCGGCCGGATTCACTTCCCGAATCGCACGCATCGCCAGCACAACACCCCGGCATTGCCCGAGCAGGGCGCGCGCGAAGACCAGCCCGTCGCGCCCGTGAGGATACCAGTGGCCGTAGAGACCGCTGAAGCGCGCCGTCGTGAGCGGCTCGTTGACCGGCGTATAATCCTCGACCCATGGGTAGCGCTCGGCAACTGCGCGCGCATAGCCGGCAAGCCGCTCGGGGAACGCCGGATCGACGAGGCTGGTATCGCGGGGTCCGCTGCCGTGGTGGAGCAGGCCGGCGATGGGGCGAATACCGAGCTGGCGCAGACGGCCGAGACGCTCGTCGGCCCAGGACCAGTCAGCACGATCGAGCCCATCAGGAGCGGTTCGCTCCCAGAGCACGGGGTAGCGCATCGCACGGACGCCGAGCTCGGCGAAGAGATCGAGATCCTCGATCCGAAGCGCATGGCCGCTCCGCTCGAGCTGATCGAAGAAGCGATCGCCCACCCGATTCACAGTACACTCGACGCCGGCCCAGAGCTCTAACGGCGGCCTGCTGCTTAGCCTTCTACCCATTCTTACTCTCCCACAGACTACTCTACGTGGAAACGATGCCCATACCCGAGCATGGCCGGTTTGTGGGATCACCGGCACACGCCAGGTCACTTCGTCGTTCTGGATACGTGAGTTGTAGCAAGCTGTGTACCAGCCTTCGTACAACGGGCATGCACGGTCTGGGGAAGCCGAGGAAACGTGGAGCGGCCGCATCCATCTGGATGTGGTGCGCAGAAGAAGAGGAACGAGGGCGCTACCCGATCTGCACAGTCGCGAGAGAGTGCGGCGGCATCTCGAGCATCCAACCGGCGTCTGCGCCCCCCGAAACTGTGAGCGCCACGGGCACGACGCCGTTAGGCGCGTCGGCGCTGTTTACGGCGTCCGGACTGTCGGCGGAGAGGAGCCTTGCGCCGGCGTGATTGCCGCCCGTTCCGGCAATTCGCACGCGAGCCGGGCGGTCGATATGCCGGTTGATAACGGTCACCGCGAGGCGCCTGTCCTTGCGCGAAGCCGTGGCGCTGACTGCCGGGGCACCGGATGGCAGAGTCGCGCCTTCGCCGACATGGACCGGAAGAGCAACTGCCCCGATGTGCGGGGCATGGAGATGCAGCGCGTGGTAGGTCGGCGTGCGCCACATACGCCGGCCATCGGTCATCACCGGCGCCTGGAGCACGTTGACGATCTGGGCCAGATTGGCCAGCGAGAGCACGGCGCATTGCCGATGGAAGCCCTCCAGGGCGATAGCTGCCGCCAGTGCATCGCGCAGTGTGTTCGCCTGCTCGTACGTCACCGGGGAGCGCCGCTCAACCTCGCCCGGCCCCCATGCGCGGGCCTCAGGATGCCATACACCCCACTCGTCGAGCGCGATCCCGATCCGGTGCCTACCGGCGGTGGCAGCGTCGACAAGTGAGGCCGTCCGGCGAATGAAATCTTCGGTCTCCGCGGCTTCGGCAAGCAGGGCATAGTAGCCGGCCTCGTCGAAGCCGGTCTCGGGGCTGCCATGGGACCAGTAGCAGTGGATCGAAAGATGGTCCACAAGATAAAGGTGATTGCGGATGGTCTGCAAGAGCTCCGCGTTCCAGGCGTCGTCATAGCCGCAGGCGACGAGCTCAGCCGACGGATCGACATGGCGCAACATCGTGGCATAGCGGCGGTACTCGCGGGCGTAGGTCGCAGCATCGTAGTTTCCGCCGCAGCCCCAGTTCTCGTTGCCGACGCCCCAGAGCGGCACGTGGAACGGCTCGCGAGCGCCATTTGCAGCGCGCATGCGAGCCAGGGACGTACCGACGGCGGTGTTGCAGTATTCGAGCCAGTCCGCAAGCTCCTGGGGGGAGCCGCTGCCGACATTGCCCGCCAGGTAGGGCTCGGCGCCAAGCAAGGCGCACAGACGCAGAAACTCGTGCGTGCCCAGGGTATTGTCGTCCTCGACCTGGAGACCACAGGACATGCCGAGGCGTCGCGGACGGTCGGCGGATGGACCGATGCCGTCGCGCCAGTGGTAATGATCGGCATAGCAGCCGCCCGGCCAGCGCAGCAGCGGGACGGGCAAAGCTTGGAGGGCCTCGAGCACGTCACTACGGAAGCCCTCCGCATGCGGAATCTCCTGCTGGTCGGTGCCGATCCACAGGCCCTCGTAGCAGCAGCGACCGAGATGCTCGGCGAAATGGCCGTAAAGGCGCGGCGAGATCGTTCCAATCGGAGCATCGCTCCGGATCGTCAGAATCGTGTCAGGCATCGTTCCTTCCAGGATAACCGGCCAATCTGACCGAATCGTTGCATATCAAATCTACACCAACTTTCGCAACCGCGGGTAGAGGCGAGGAGCAGGAGGACGAACGGAGCCGCAACCGGTAGCTGGGCTCGGGTGCAGGGTTGGTGCCCGACAAGCGAGCACCAAGAATATGGAGAGGAGCCCGGGGCGCCGTCACCGGCCCCGGGCTCCTCACATCTCCGGTGGCGCTTACACCTTCCGTCAGGCCTGACTAGCAGCTACAGACCCGAACTCGACACAGACCGGCGTCATGACCTCGGTCACCTGCCCGGTCGGGGTAAGCTTGCCGGTTGCTTGATCGATCCGAAAAGTAACGATCGTGTCGCTATCCTGATTCGCAGCGAGGAGCAAAGCGCCGGATGGGTCGATGTTGAAATCGCGCGGCGTCTGCCCCTGCGTCGACGTACGATCGACGAAGGTGAGTTTTCCCGTTTCCGGGTCGATCGAGAAGACGGCAATGCTGTCATGTCTACGGTTCGAGCCGTAGACGAACCGGCCCGACGGCGCAACGCGCACGGCGGCCGTCCAGCTCGTGCCGGTATAACCGTCCGGGAGCGTCGAGACCCGCTGTATCGGTTGTAGGGCTCCGCGAGTCGCATCCCACGTGCACGCAACCAGGCTGGATTCCAGCTCGTGGATGACATAGGCATACCGGCCGCTCGGATGGAAGGCGATGTGGCGCGGGCCGGATCCGGGCTCCATCGCCGTCCAGGGTGGGTCGTTCGGCACGAGCTTCCCACCTGCCTCGTCCAGGCGATAGATCATGATCTTGTCGAGTCCAAGATCGGCGACGAGCACGAAGCGATTGGTGGGGTCGGGGGTGATGTAGTGCGCATGCGGCCCACGCTGCCGCTCCGGGTTGACGCTGTGCCCCGTGTGCTGCACGCTGTCAGTCGCAGAGCCCAGGCGCCCATCCTCTTGAATGGGAAGTACAGCGATGCTGCCGCTGTCGTAGTTCGCCACGAAGACGTACCGGCCCTTCTGATCGACGCTGAGATGCGCCGGAGCTGCCCCATGCGAAGACTGCTGATTGAGATAAGTCAGCGCCGCTGTATCCGGGTCGATTGAGAATGCACTCACCGCTCCCTGCTCGGCCTCGTTGACTGCATAGAGCACGGGCCGGCGCGGATCGAGGGCGACATAGGATGGGTTGACCACGCCGGAGGCAGTGGACGAGTGCGCGAGGGCCCCGGAGGAGGGATCGAGGCGATAGACCGGGATGCCCCTGGCCTTGGCCTGCACATGTCCCATAGACTGCGTGTAGGTGCCGACAAAGACAAATGTCGAGGTGTTCGTCTCGCTAGTCATTCCGCATTACCCTCCGTAAATCAGTAGCCGGTGCTGTCCAGGCGGTTATCCCTCGCCTGAAACGGCTGGCGCTAGTATAGTGGATTCTGGGCAGGAGGCATTCCGCGCGTGGAGCCGGCATTCACAGGCCGGCCTCCGCAGCGGTCTGCTATACTTGGGCGGCGAGCGAAGGGGGGAGCATGTCGAAGCCAATCAACGTCTGCGTGATCGGAGCGGGCAGCAGTTATACGCCGGAGCTGATCGAGGGGTTCATCGACCGGCGGGATGAGCTCGACCTCCGCGGTATCCGCTTTGTCGACATCGACCGGCACCGACTCGACATTCTGGGCAACATGACCGAGCGCATGTTGAAGCATGCCGGCTTGGACGTTCCAGTCCTTCGTTTCGAGGACCGCCGGCAGGGCATCGACGGCGCGGATATCGTCGTCTCACAGCTCCGGGTCGGCGGGCAGGCGGCGCGCATCCAGGATGAGAAGATTCCGCTGCAGTGGAGCGTGATCGGACAGGAGACGACAGGTCCGGGCGGCTTCATGAAGGGCCAGCGTACGATCCCGGTGGCCCTAGGGATCGCCCGCGACATCGAGGAGCTTGCGCCCGACGCGTGGCTGATAAACTTCACAAATCCGGCCGGCATGATCACCGAAGCATTGCTCCGCTACGGGCATGCCAAGACGATCGGGGTCTGCAACGGGCCGATCGGCATGGAGATGAGCCTCGCGCGGAAGCTCGAGGTCGACCGGCGGGAGCTGGTGCTCGACTACGTCGGCCTCAATCACCTCGGCTGGGTCCGGGGGGCGCGTGTCGGGGGCGACGACGTCTGGCCGGACCTGCTCCGAGGTATTCTGGCCGAAGGCCGGGAGCGGGGCAGCGTCGGCGGATTCGATCCGGCTTTGATCGAGCTGCTCGGGATGCTGCCGTCAGGCTACCTGCGCTACTACTATCACCACGGCAAGACGGTAGAGCACGCGCGAACCGCCGAGATGACGCGTGGGGAGGATGTCGCACGCATCGAGGGCGAGCTGCTCAAGATGTACGAGGACGAGCACCTCTGCACCAAGCCCAAGCTGCTCGAGAAGCGCGGCGGCGCCTACTACTCGACTCTTGCGGTGGCGATCATCGCGGCGATCGTGAACGACAAGCGCGAGCTCTTCATCGTCAATACGCGCAACCGCGGCGCGATTCCGAATATGCCGGACGACATTGTCGTCGAAGTGCCGTGTATCATCGGCGCGAACGGCGCCTGGCCGATTCCAACGGCGCCACTCCAGCCCGAGATCGGCGGGTTGGTGCAGGCGGTCAAAGCGTACGAACTGCTTTCCGTCGAGGCCGGCGCGCACGGGGATCGTCGGGCGGCAGCGCTGGCCTTGCTGGCGCACCCCCTGATCCCGGACTATGAGGTCGCGGCTGAAATGCTCGACGTTTTGATCGAGGCGAACGGCGCATACTTGCCGCAGTTCTTCGGATAGCACAGCGTAAGGCGCGAATGGCACGGAGCTCAACCTCACGCGTGACCGTCCATCCCGGCGTGTGGATAGGGGCGGGCTACGGCGCCTACTTCGCGGCCGTCGGCTGCTTCTTCCCATACATCGCGCTCTACTACCGCCACCTCGGCCTCAGCGGACCCGAGATCGGCGTGCTGACAGCGGTTCCGCCGCTCGCGACCGCCCTGCTCGCGCCGGTCTGGGGCTTGCTGGCGGACCTCTACGACATTCACCGCCTGGCGCGGCGAGGCGCGCTGATCCTGGCGGGCCTCGCAGCGCTTCTGCTGCGAGCGGCGACCGGCTTCGCTCCGATCTTGATCACGGTCATCTTCTTCGCGCTGGTCGCTGCGCCCGCGCTGCCGCTCTTGGACAGCTTCGGGATCACGATCAGCGAGCGGTATGGTGTAGCCTTCGGCAAGATTCGGCTGTGGGGCTCGGCGGGCTACGTCGTCGCATCGTCGGCGGTCGGATGGCTGATGGGCGGCACGGTATCGGGGCTTTTCCTGGCCGCATACGCGATCGCGCTTCTGCTGGCGGCGGCAGCCACCGCCGGACTGCCCGCGCTCCACGAGCAGAAGCTGCGCCGAACGTGGAAAGGGACATCCGTGCTTTTACGGCGCCCCGCCATGTTTATTCTGCTCGTAACTGGCTTCCTCGTGGCGATCGGCACGAGCGCGATGAACAACTTTCTGGGCATCTACCTGGCAGAGCTCGGCGGCAGCGCCGGACTGGTGGGCGCCGCCAACGCGCTCTCCGCTGTGAGTGAGATCCCGATCCTCCTGTTTGGCGCCGCCCTCTCGACCTGGCTGGGCAGCCGGCGTATGTTGATCATGGCGGTGGTGGTGGTGGTGTACATTTTCCGGCTGTTGGCGTATAGCGTTTTGCCCGGACCGGCGTGGGTCTTTCCGGTTCAGCTCTTCCACGGCCTCTCGTTCGGCGCCAACCTCATGGCGTCGGTGACGCTCGTCAACCAGATCGTCGGCTCGGAGCTGGCGGCGACGGCGCAGGGGCTGCTGGCCTCCGCGCTGGCGTTTGGAACGATCACCGGCTCATTGGCCGGCGGAGCACTGCTGGACCAGGCCGGGGTCGTCGTCATTTTCCGGCTCGCGGCCGTGGTCATGCTGCTCGGGCTGAGCATCTTCCTGTTAGGCTCACGCTGGATCGCATCTGCCGAGCAACAGGCCACTCGACGCGCTCAGCCAAGCATCTCGTGACCGGAACATACCCTGGCGTTACCAGCATGCAGCGGGAGCAACACGCGTGGCGTACGTACTAGGCATCGACGGCGGAGCGTCGAAGACCTTCGTACTCGTAGCAGATGAGCAGGGCCGGCTGCTGGGCTTCGGCCGGGGAGGACCCGGAAACCACCAGGGACCCGGACTCGAGGCGGCGCTCGGAGCGATCGAGGGAGCAACGCAAGAAGCACTGGCCGGAGCAGGAATCGCCTCAGAGCAGGTTGCGGTGGTCTCATGCGGACTGGCAGGAGCAGATCTACCCGAGGATTTTGCGATGCTCCAGCCAGCACTCGAAGGGCTGGCACTTGGGCGACGGGTCGAGCTTCGCAACGACACGCAGGTCGCGCTGCGTGCAGGCACCCACCGGCCCTGGGGAGTTGTGCTGATCTGCGGGACCGGCTTCAACGCGGCCGGACGCACGCCTGACGGGCGCGAGCTGAGCTATCCGGCGCTGGGGTGGATATCAGGCGACTGGGGCGGCGGCGGGATGCTGGCGACCGAGATCGTCCGCTTGGTCATGCGTGCAGATGACGGCCGCGGAGCTCCGACGGTGCTGACGGATCTCGTCCTCGCCGCGCTCAACCGGCCCTCCGCCTATGAGCTGATGCGCGCGCTCTACCACAAGCAGATCGAGCGGCATGATCTCTTCCGCATCGTGCCGCTGCTCTTCGACGCCGCGCTCCAGGGCGACGAGCCCGCACAAGATCTGATCGCGCGCCTGGGCGAGGAGTTGGGCGTCAGCGGGGCGGCGATTATCAAGCGTCTGGACATGCAGGCACTTCCGGTCGAGGTTGTGCTGGGCGGGAGCGTTTTCAAAGGCGCCGGACCGTTGCTGGCCGATTCGATTCTACAGACCGTTCACCGCACGGCGCCGGCTGCCGTCCTCGTGCGGCCGCAGTTCGAGCCGGTCGTCGGCGGCGTGCTGCTTGGCCTCGAGGCAGCCGGTGTGATCGCGGATGAAGCCCTGTATGCCACCTTGCACGCTACGATGCCCGCGGAGCTCGTGCGCTAGCCCCCGCTCCGGCCGCGTTACAGGCGCGAGAAGACCGCCAGGAACGATGGATGCGGCCGGAGCCTGTCCCACAGTGACCCGGGCCAGAACGGAAAGTACATTGCGCGGAGCACACGGAAACCGGCGCCGGCCACGAGGTCGCAGAACGCCTCACCGGAAGGCCGGTAGACGTGCGTAGGATCGCGGGCGTAGCCACGTTCGTAGAACCACCCGGCAAGCGGGCTGCTGATCGTCGGAAGATGGGCGACGAAGATGCCGCCCGGACGAAGGTGCGCCGCGATGGCATCGCTCGCTCGCCGCGGCGCCGGGAGATGCTCCATGACGTTGACCGCCACGATCATGTCGAAAGAGCCCTGAAACGGGATCCCATCCTGCACGTCGGCTACGACGACATGCGCCCGTGGCAGCCGGCGGCCGGCTACCGCGATGGCATGTCGAGAGATATCGGTGCCGTGGCAGACAAAGCGCTCGCCGAAAAGATCGAGCAGATACCCGAAGCCGCATCCAACCTCAAGCAGCCGGCCGCCACTGGAATAGGCATACACCAGGCGCCGGATCAGGCGGTCACGGAGCACGTCGGCGGTCGTCTGTGCCGGCGTAGCCCCATAGAGCGTCGTGAAGTAGTCCTCGCCGTACGAGCGCGCCGTCGGCAGGGACATTTGTACTTTGCCGGGCTGCACCTCGTCTTCGTTCTTTGAGGTACTCGGGTCTCCCTCATCTTTTCGCAAGCGCCTGTTCTCCGATGCATGTTCACCAGCGTGTGCGAAGCCAACCTGGCTCACACGACGCCGATTATAGTCGCAGATGGCTGTAAGACCGTGATCGCGGCTCGTGGCACGCTATGTGCAAAAGAAAATACGAACATTTGGTCTAATCACGAATGGAGGAAGGCAATGACGGCAACACAACGCGACCGCAGCACACAAGCCGATAATGCAGCCGACGGGCGGAGCGAAGATCTGCGCGACTCGCCAATGATGGCACATCTGATGGACGCGCTCGAAGCGGGGACCGACATCGGCCATTACGGCCGGCTGACCTTCGCCATGATTGCGCGCCACTTCTTGGACGAGGATGAGCTGATCAAGCTGCTGGCCGGCCAGCCCGATCAATCCGAGGAGTCGGCACGGTCCCTGGTCCGGCAAGTAGAGGGACGTGACTACAATCCGCCGAAGCGCGAGCGGATTCTCGAATGGCAGGCCCAGCAGGACTTTCCAATCTGCCCCACGCCCGACGACGCGGGCAGCTGCAACGTCTATCGTGAGCTGCGATTCCCCCAGAGCGTCTACGATCAGATCGGCGAGTTCTGGGAGGAGCAGGCCGAGGCGCGAGAAGGAAGCGATCGGTAGCTGATAAGAAGACCGAAATACGGGCGAAGCGTTTGCTTCGCCCCTATGATCTTCGGCTGTACGTCTAATGCTCTGTCAAGCATCAAGTACAACCGAAGAGACGTTATATGTAACGTCTCTACAGCCGTTCACCCGGCACTTCACAGTCCACTAGCGGTCGACTTCCTGGGACTGCATCGCCTTCTTGAGGAGCGTAGACGTGCTGTCCTCGACCTTCTTGGCCGTCTGCTCCTCCTGCTTCAGGTTCTCCTTGAGCAGGTTCACGACCTCCTTCTGGCCCATGAGCTCGGCACCCTGGATCAGGCCGCGGTAGCTAGCGATCTCATAGTGCTCGACCTTGGCCGCGGAGCCGGCAATGAGGCAATCACGGATCTCGGGCGCATCGGCGGCTTCCTTCATGCCTTTGTCGCCTTCGCTGACGATACCGGTGGCGGCATCGCACTTGACGCGCTTAGCCTTCTGGCCCACCAGCTCAAAGACCTGCTCCAGATTCTTGATCTGCTGCTGGGTCTGGCCGATGTGCTCGTTGATCATTTGCTTGAGCTGGCTGTCGCTCGCCTCCTTCATCATCTTCTGTTGAGCCTCGAGAAAACGATGCTCGGCATCGTAGATATCGCCAAGCTCATGCGTGAACTTCTCGTCAAGCGTCTTCAAAGCCATCGTCTACTCCTCCTCAGTCAGGGCCTTGCATAACCCCCGTGCTACACCCTTTTGGCCCACCGATCTTTTGGCAAGCTGCGTGCCAGCTGCCGCAGGGCGGCTGCTGCACTAGCCCCGGCAGTGTTTTTCGAGCGCCGCCCGGAGAGCTGATGCCGGCCGGGCACCGACAAGCCGCTCGACCACCTGACCGCGACGGAAGATGAAGAGAGCAGGGATGCTGCTGATGCCGAAGCGCTGCGAGACCGCCGGGTTCTCGTCGACGTTGAGCTTGGCAACGATCGCTCGTCCCTTGAATTCATTGGCAAGCTGCTCCACGATCGGGGCCACCATACGGCAGGGACCGCACCACGGAGCCCAGAAATCCACCAGCACCGGCCGGTCGCTCTGCCCGACGATCTTCTCGAAGGTCTGATCCGTGAGTACGACAGGATGCCGGCCATCCGTCGCGGCAGCATGAGCGGCTCCAGGCGCAGGACCGGCGGCCGGGCTTTGGGGGGCCGGCGATGGACGAGGCATGCCCTGAGTCCATCCGGCAACTGCAACCGGAACGCTCGGCCCGGTCGGCGGAGTAGGACTCGCGCCGCGCACCAGGCCGTCGACCCAGGCCTTCAAGCCCTGCTCGGTCGCGGCGCCGACGGAATGGGAAACGACATCTCCATCGCGGACGAAGATCAGGTCGGGGAGCTGTGTCACGTCGTAGCGCCGGAGCAGGGCACCATTGTCGGTGGCATCTACCTTGGCGACGATCACCTTACCGGCGTAGGCCGCGGCTAGGCGATCGAGAATCGGGTTAAGCTGTGCGCACGGAGCACAATCTCGGCTGCGCCAGAAGACCAGGAGAGTCGGGACTCCGGTCTGGAGCACCCGGTCGATGCTCTGCTCGTTCGTATGAATCGGCGTCGTAAAGCTCATAGCAGCACCATCCCGCGTAGAATCGTGTCTTCGGATTCTGCATATTCTGTACCAGAAGCGATCGAGCAAGCGCAGGGACCCACCGATTCGTCTGCTACCTGATCCATTCCGGATAGGAGCCGTCGACGAGTTTACGTGGCGCATCCGTCCGCGAACCGTTGGCCATCCTGATACTCCAGGTATAGACGGCGGGCTGGTCCAACCGCGGCCGATCGCCCGCGGTTGGGCAGCGATACGGCTGCACGCCATAAGCGATGTGCGCGCTATCGGGAGCCCAGGTCATTCCCTGAATGAAGAATGATGCTGTTTCGCTCTCGGGGATCGACGCGGGCACCGGAGCATTCATCGCCGCGCCTCCTCCCACGCTGGCGCCGGTGATCGTCACCTGCTGGGCGCTGAGGCAGGCGCTGGCGTGAGCGCTCTCTACGTAGCCGAATGACCCACCATCCGGGCTGGCCGCGAAGGCCAGGATGCCATTGCCCCCGGGATCGCTGAAGGGCGCGGGAGTGCCGCCCGTAACGGGGATGGACCACCACTGCTGGCCGTTACCGCTCGCGCCGACATTTTTGCGCTGCCCTGCGAAGAAGAGGATATCCTTTCCGCTCGGAAAAACGTGAGCCTCCTGCACGCCCCACGTCTCATTGCCTTCGGCAGGAAGACGTGTCAGCTGCGTGCTGGCATTGGTCGCGAGGTCGAAGGTAAAGATGTTGTCGGCTGCGTAGACCAGCCGCCTGCCGTCAGGGAACCAATCCGGGACGCCGCGCGCAGGCAACATCCGCCCCGCACCGGTGACGGTGTCATAGAGATAGATCGGGCCAAACATCTGGGAGGAGCCGGCCGTCGCGGCGACAAAACGCCGCCCGTCAGGGGACCAGCGCGGCCGGCTGGTGAAAGCCATGATCGGCTTGGCGCGACCATTCTGCACCAGAAAATAGCGCGCAGCCTGGTCGCCCTCGGCGTAGAGGCTGAAGAGGAGGTAGGTGCCGGTCGGCTCGCCGGTCAAGTTTTCGACGACCTCGCCCGGCCGCTTCTGAATCGAGATAACGTCCTGGATCCCCGTACCGTCGGGCCGGATGGTCCGGATCGAGTGCCCATCCACGTCGAGGTAGAAGATTTTTCCGGCCGCGGCGGAGGGCGGGGCAACCGGGCTAGAGGTTGAGGTAGCAGCCGGCGGCGGAGGCGGGGGCGTCGTCGGAGAAGGCCCCGCGGGAGCGACCATGGCCGTTGGAGTGACCTCCGCCGGCATGCTGGTAGCAGTCGGAGTAGCCTGGGCCGGGACAAGCGTGGCTTGCGGAGAGGCCTCGGCCGGCGCCGGAGGCGTCGTCGCGGCGGGAAGAGGCGTCGTCGCTGCCGCGGGCGTATCGGTGGGAAGGAGGGCGACAGGCACGGACGTCGGAGACGGCGCCGTGGGCGAGAGGATCGCCGCCGTCGTAGCGGCTGCCGGCTCCGCAGCGCTCTGCGTTGCCGCCGTGGGCGCCTGGCCGATGCTGGGCATAGAGCACGCGGCCAGAGCAAGCAGGCCGAAAATCAGACAACACGCCGGAACTGAGCTACGACGATAGAGCATGGGTCTCTCCAGCTTCAAGACGAGCGTCGCCGGATGATA
>JBBSGA010000067.1:0-22185 GCA_038254585.1 Chloroflexales bacterium
AGCTGATTCACAGTCTTTAGCAGTAATTCCCATCTCACTCAAGGAGCTATCTATGCGTGTGCCGCTAATTGCCGGCAACTGGAAGATGCACAAAACTGTTGTGGAGGCCGTCGATCTGGTCGAGGAGCTGATGGCCGGCGTGGGCGATACGGAGGAGCGGGAGGTTCTGATCTGTCCGCCCTTCACCGCCCTCTATCCGCTAGCGCCACTGCTGAGCGACAGCCCGATCCAGCTCGGCGCACAGAACATGTACAGCGCCGGCCAGGGCGCATTCACGGGCGAAGTTTCGCCGGTGATGCTCCAGGAGCTAAGCTGCCGCTATGTCATCATCGGTCATAGCGAGCGCCGCCAGGTTTTTGGAGAGAGCGACGCGGTTATTAATGCCAAGGTACGAGCGGCGATCGAATTCTCGCTGCGCCCGATTCTGTGTGTCGGCGAGACCAAACAGCAGCGTGATGCGGGCCATGCCGAGGAGACGACGCTCGGACAGCTGCGAGCTGGCCTCGGCGGTCTGGCGGCCGAGCAGCTGCGCAACGTCGTGATTGCCTATGAGCCGGTCTGGGCCATCGGCACAGGCGATACCGCGATGCCGGCCGATGCCCAGACGATGCACGCGGCGATCCGCGGCGCATTGGCCGAGCACTACGGCCAGGGATATGCGGAGAGCATCCGCATCCTCTACGGCGGCTCGGTCAAACCTGACAATGTGGATCTCCTGATGAGCCAGCCGGACGTCGACGGAGCGCTGGTCGGCGGCGCGGCACTCCAGGCGGAGAGCTTCTTGCGAATTGTACACTTTCGATAGGCATAGTCATGGCTTCCCGCTCGCCGTTCGCCAAGACCCGCGCCGAGCTCGTCTATCCCCCGTTCGAGATCACGGCACGCATAACGATCCGCTTCGCATGCGCCCACGATCTTCCGAAGCTGGAATGGTTCGGAGCGTTCGCCCACTTTCGCGACTACTATCAGCGAACGTGGCTTGACCACCAGGCCGGGCGCAGGCTAATGTTGGTCGCCGATCTCATGGACTTTCCGATCGGCCAGGTCTGGCTCGATATCACCCCGTCCGACTACGCATATCTTTATTCGCTCCGGGTGATGGAGCCGCTCCAGGGGCTTGGTCTCGGAACGCGGCTGATCGATAGCGCGGAAACGCTGGCCCGCAGCTATGGCTATCAGCAGATCCAGCTTGCCGTCGAAAAGACGAATACGGCTGCGCGCAGGCTGTATGAAAGACTCGGATTCCGCGTCTTCTCCCAGCGCGTCGACGTCTGGTCCTACACGGACCATCTCGGTGAGGCGCATTGGGTGCAAGAAGACGTCTACGGAATGCGCAAGATGCTTGCTTGAGGGCTGGGCGACCAGGGCTCGGCGGCAGATCACGTGTCCGTTCCGGTGTTCCCCATCAGGCATGTGGCTATGGTAGGTAGCGCAGCGGATTGACTGCGCTACCGTTGAGCTTAAGGGTGAAGTGCAGATGCACACCGGTGGCGTAACCGCCGCCACTTCGGTCGAAGGTCATACCCATATAGCCAATCAGATCGCCCGCGTCGACCGCCTGTCCCGCCCGCACCGGCGGGCTCCAGGCCATGTGCCCGTACTCCGTTAGGAAGCCGTCACCGTGGTCGATCTTGACGCAGTAGCCGTAGCCGCTGCACCATCCGGCCTCGACGACGACGCCAGCTCGTGCGGCGACGATCGGAGTTCCTTTACTGTTGGCAATGTCAATGCCGTTGTGAAAGCGGCCGATGCGGAAGTCTCTGTAGCCGAAGCCCGACGTGATGTCGCCGTCGGCAGGCCATATCCAGCGCTTGCTCGGCTTTGGCCGCGGCGGCGGTGGGGGCACGGGCGTCGGCTCCGCCTGCGCGGGCGTATCCGCCGGCCGCGCAGGCGCTTGCTCGGCGGCGGGGGCGGCGGCCGGCTGACTTGCCTGCGTAGGCTCGGGCGAGGGCGTTGGAGCAGGCGGAACATTCGGCGCAATCAGCACCTGGTCCGCTACCCCATCCGCGATCGTCAAGAGATCGCTACTGACCCAACCGTTCGTGCCATCGGGCCCCGTCACCTTGAACCAGGCGTCGTAGCGCTGGCGAAGCTTGACGGCATCGCCCTGATTCAGCTTGACGATCTTGTCATAGCCGGTGCCGGGACCCGCCCGTAGATTCGTGCTGTCATCCTTCACAAGCCCGGTCGCTACAGGCGTCAGGAGCGCGGTCTCAGCTTCGATCGATGTGGACGACACATCTCCTGGGCTCGGCTTCCCATCTGGAACGAACCGCTCCTCCCCTGGCTGGATTGCGTACCCTGTCTCGGCCTTGTTGCGAGTGAAAAAGCGGATCGTACCGGGAGCGGTCTCGTAACTGGCTGTGATCGTCGCCTTCGTATCTCCTGGAACGACGGTGTGAGTGACGTCCGGCCGGCTGGGAATGTGGAGATCCTGTCCGACCTGTAGTTTGCTAGGGGCCAAGTCGTCAGCTAACATCACCGATTGAGCGCTGACTCCGTAGTGGGTGGCGATCTTGCCGACTGCCTCCCCTACCGCGGCATCATGTGTGGTCACCCGGTGCGGGCCGGCCTGCTTCCCGTGGCTTACCGTAGCGGGAAGCAGAGCCTCAACAGCTGCATGGGATTGGGCAGGCGGCGCGAAGTTGACGATCAGCGGCCGAGCCGCGGACAGTGGCGCATCGGCCAGGCCTGGGTCTGCTGCCAGATCGGTTGCCGTCGCAGCAGTTCCCGACGACCAATCCATCCCCAGAACGAGTTTCGGAAACCCGCTTCCGCCGATTAGGAGCAGGACGAGGGCGGCGAGTAGTCCATGCCTTGCCGGGCGCGGCGGTAGACGGCGAAATGCAGCAAGCACCGTGGGAGGGTCCCACAGCCGTCTTCCACGTGCCGGTTGTCGCATCGAGGCATACAGGCGATACGGTGCGGCGATCCAAATGGGCAGTATCCGCCGAGGCTGGGCCGGAAGAAGCGGCGAATGAGCAGACCGCGGGGAGGTGTCGTCTTCGGTGGGATTTGTAGCGAGATATTCGTCTGGAACCGGCTCGGGTTCCTTCGCCCATGCCCGATCGTGGGGCTGCGCGCTCAAGCAAACCTCCTTGGGTTTGGAGCCGATCTGCGTCTCAGGTAGATGCCGGCAGATCGCTCATTCGAGGGCGCGGCCTGGCGTCCTCGGGCACAGAGGATACAAGAGCTTCACCGCGTTGTCAAACGGTTATCACCCCCCTATCATCTCCCGGCGGTGCTGGCAGCAGGCGTGTGCCCCCGGTTTGGGATGGTGCGGAAGTGCCATTTCCTGCCGGCCCAGCTCCCAAACGGGTTGACGAAGATACTGCCGCGTGCTATAGTTAGTCTTCTAGATCCCCGCGCCGCGTAGACTGGCCGGTGGAGTTTTTTGTGTGTCTACGCTGGTTTCGCCAGGAGAGCTGCGATCAGAGACCAAAAAGAGCAAAAGGCACGTATCAACTGGCGCATTCGTGTGCCACAGGTTCGGCTCATCGATGAGCAGGGAGAGCAGGTTGGCGTTCTAGGGACGCCGCAGGCTCTTCAGCTGGCCGAGGAGCGTGGCCTGGATTTGGTGGAAGTAGCACCGAACGCCGATCCCCCGGTCTGCCGGTTAATGGACTACGGCAAGTTCCGCTACGACCAGGCGAAAAAGGATCGCGAAGCGCGCAAGAACCAGAAAGTTGTCGAGATCAAAAAGATTCGGTTGGAGCCGAATACCGACGATCACGACATTGAGGTCAAGAGCAATCAGGCTCGCCGCTTTCTGGCCGACGGCAATAAGGTCCAGTTCAATGTGCGCCTTCGTGGACGGCAGCTGGCACATCCTGATATTGGCTTCAAAATTCTCGATGGCCTCGCCGAGATGCTCCGAGATGTTGCGGTAACGGAACAACGGCCGCAGCAAGAAGGCAAGATGCAGTCGATATTGCTATCGCCTGCCCCCAAATCGTCGAAACGGAGCGAGCGGGTCTCCCAGAGCAGTGCCCCGGCGCGAGTGGCTGAGCAGCCTGAAGCGATCGAAGGTTAACATCCATGCCGAAAATGAAGACTCACAAGGGCGCCCAGAAGCGCTTTAAGGTTAATGGTGCCGGCAAGATTATGCAGCCTCACGCCATGAAGAGCCACTTCCGCCGCCGGCGTAGCGCCCGAGTCAAGTCACAACTCGACAAGATGGTACCCCTGGCGAAAGCCAATACGAAGCGCATTACAAAGCGGATCCTTCCGTACGGCGCCTAGGAGCGCAAGTCCCACGTCGGGTGTAGTGGAGCGCGACGGTTCCCTAACGAGGCAAGTGCCTGGCCGTTTCGTGCCCAGAGGAGAAGTTCATGGCACGCGTTAAGCGCGGCGTAATGGTGCGCAAGCGCCACAACAAGTTGCTGGCCCAGGCGAAGGGCTTCCGTGGAAACCGCAGCCGGAATTACAAGGTTGCGCACGAGGCGGTGATGCGGGCGCTCTCGTATGCCTACGTCCATCGCCGTACCAAGAAGCGCGATATGCGGCGGATCTGGATCGTTCGCATCAACGCTGCTGCACGCCAGCATGGAATGAGCTATAGCCGCTTGATTAGTGCACTCAAAGTGGCCGGTATCGGCCTCGACCGCAAGCAGCTCGCCGATCTCGCCGTGCGTGACTCGGCGGCCTTTGGTAAGCTCGTCGACCAAGTGCGAGCGGCCTAATCGCTTGTGATCGATCCGATTACCAGCATTTCCAACCCCCGAATCAAGCAACTCCGCTCGCTGCTGGCGAACCGCAAGGACCGCAAGCGCGAGCACTTGTTTGTGATCGAGGGGGTGCGGCTTGTCGAGGAGGCGCTCCGAAGCGGCACGCAGATCGTGTCGACGATCTATGATCCGGAGCACCTCGAAGCATCCGAACGTGGCCGGGCGATATTGGAGCAGATCCGCGAGCGACGCAACGCCTATGTTGGCACGCCCGAAGTTATCGCGGCGGCAAGCGATACTGTTACTCCACAAGGGATCGTGGCGGTAGTGCAGTGGCCGGAGGTGGAGCCCCGCAGCAACGGTATTCAGCTGGTGCTCGACGCGGTCCAGGATCCTGGCAACGTCGGCACGCTCTTGCGCACTGCGGAGGCAACCGGGGTGACTCAGATCCTCGGTATCAGCGGGACAGCCGACCTTTTTAGCCCGAAGGTAGTGCGTGCAGCTATGGGAGCGCACTTTCGGCTCGCGCTGCGGCAAGATATTCATTGGGATGAGCTGAACGACATGCTGTTCCCGGCCGACAATATCTATGTTGCAGACGCTCGATCGCAGATGCCGTACTACGCGGCGGACTGGAGACAGCCGTCCGTGCTCATCGTCTCGAATGAGGCCAATGGCGCAAGCGAGGGGGCGAGAGCGCTCGCGACCAAACCGCTGGCGATCCCGATGGAGGCAGGCGTCGAGTCGCTGAATGCCGCGATCGCCGGGAGTGTGATCCTCTTCGAGGCTGCTCGCCAGCGGCGCCTGGGGCGCAGCTAAAGCCGTCGACAACGTAGACCAACACGGGCGCTGACGAAGCGGGGCCGTGGGATTGGCCGACAGGGAGCGCCGGTCGTGATTGGAAGCCGGCGCCGGAACCGCCCACTGCCGTTCCCTTCTGAGCTGCGGGGTGAAGACGCCGGCCGGGCCATGACGATGGCAACCGGGCGGCGCTGGTAGTCCTGGCCGGGTTGCCCGCCGTTATCGGGCCGATGAGCGCGAGCCTCGCCCCGAGCGACGGATCGCGGAAGCAGGGTGGTACCACGGGCCGCACCTCGTCCCTGACGAGCGTGCGGCATGTTCGTTTAAGCCGGCACCAGAGGTGAGAATGATCGAACAGATTGAGCAGCTGCAGGGGCAGGGCCTGGCGGATCTCCGGGGCGTTACGACGCTCGAGGAGCTCCACGGCTGGCGGAATCGCTATTTGGGCAAGACGAGCGCCTTCGGCGAGATCAGCCGGGGTCTCGGAAAGCTGCCGCCCGAAGCTCGGCCCGTCGTCGGCCAGCGTATCAACGCGGCAAAGCAGGCGCTCCAGGTCGCCTACGATGCCTGCGAGGACGAGATCCGCCGGCGGGAGCGGGAGCGCGAGCTGCGCGATGATCGCCTCGATGTGACGCTGCCGGGCCGCCCCGTGATTCCCGGGAGCTTGCATCCTGTTACACAGACCCAGCGTGAGATCGAGCGCATCTTTGGCGAGATGGGCTTCCGCGTCTGGGAAAGCCGCGAGGTTGAGAGTGATCTCTTCAACTACCAGCTCTTAAACTTCCCGCCCGATCATCCCGCCAGGGATATGCAGGATACCTTCTATATTCAGACCGACTCGCAAGAAGACCGCGTTGTATTGCGCACGCACACGTCGCCCGGGCAGATACACGCGATGCGCCGGTTTGCCCCGGAGCCGGTTCGGGTGTTGCTTCCCGGCAAATGCTACCGCATGGAGCAGGTGACCGCGCGCCACGAGTTCATGTTTACCCAGTTCGAGTTTCTGGCGGTGGGGCACAACATCACGATGGGCGACCTGAAAGGCACCCTGGACGCCTTTGCGCAGGGAGTCTACGGTAAGGGGACGCGCGTCCGGCTGCGCCCGAGCTATTTCCCTTTTACCGAGCCGAGCGCCGAGCTCGATGTCTCATGTAACGTTTGCCAGGGGAAGGGCTGCCGTGTCTGCAAGTATACCGGCTGGCTGGAGCTCGGCGGCTGCGGTATGGTGCATCCGACGGTGCTGCACAACGGCGGCTACGATCCCGAGGAGTTCAGCGGCTTCGCCGGCGGCTTCGGCATCGAGCGGATCATGATGATGAAGGCGGGCATCGACGATATTCGCCTCTTCTTCGCGAACGATCTGCGCTTCCTAGAGCAGTTCGGCCGGT
The DNA here is from genome assembly GCA_038254585.1 of Chloroflexales bacterium. Lineage (GTDB taxonomy): Bacteria > Chloroflexota > Chloroflexia > Chloroflexales > Kallotenuaceae > JBBSGA01. Next base: position 6,857 of record JBBSGA010000067.1, read on the forward strand.
GACAACGCTTTCGATCGAGACCGGCGTCAAGCGTGCAGGACTCGCGGCATGGCCGTGGGCCCGCTGGGCGCTGCCGTCGATCCTGGCGATCTATCTCCTGCTCGGGCTGCTCTGGTCATTCGTCGTGCCGCTCGGAGAGGGGCCGGACGAGCCTGCGCACTTCCAGTATGTGCTCTTCCTAAGCCATGCCGGCCGGCTGCCGGTGCAGACCGGACGTTCTGTCAGTACCGACGTGTCGGGCGAGGCGCATCAGCCGCCCCTCGCATACGTTCTGATGCAGCCTTTTGTCGCCATGGCGCGAGGTAGCCAAAGTACGCTCAAGCTGTACGAGAATCCGTTCTTTCAATGGAGTGGCGGACAGGATCCCAACGCTTTCCTACACAGTCTACAGGAGCGTCCGCCCTACCATGGGCTTGCCCTGGTGTGGCACCTCGCTCGGCTGGTATCGGTGGTGCTGGGGGGCATTTCGGTGGCGCTTTGCTATGCGATGATCCGGAGGCTCTGGCCAGGGGCGCCCGGTCTGGCGGCCGGCGGTGCCGCGCTTATAGCCTTCAATCCTCAGTGGCTTTTCAGCCATGCGCTTGTCTCCAACGACCCGCTGTTGACGACGCTTGCGAGTGCCCTGGTCTATGCTGCCGTGATCGCGGCCGGACCGCCACGCCCGCGGCGGTCAGAGATTAGGGAACGATCGGCGGTGCAGCGCTTCCACGTGCCTCTGATCTGCGGCGGGATCCTAGGCTTGATGCTGATCACCAAGCAGAGCGCGATCGCCTTTGTCCCTGTGCCACTGCTGGCACTCTTCCTGGGACGCAGGGACATCCGCTCCTGGCTCGAAGAGTCGGTAGCGCTGCTGACAATAGCCGTGTTGGTCGGTGGGTGGTGGTATCTGCGGAACTGGTCGTTGTACGGCGACCCGCTGGGCCTGCAGACCTTCCAGACCGATTTCGGTGGAGGCGCCTTCCGAGTAGGAAGCTGGGAGAGTTGGCGTGCGGGCGGATGGAACCTGCTGCGCTCAAGTCTGGGGCTCTTCGGCTGGATGACCCTGCCGCTTCCGGATGGAGCCTATCTGATCGCCCGCGCTGCGCTCGTCGTCGCCGGCGCCGGGCTGCTCGCAAGTCTCGGAGCCGGAGTCTGGAGTGGTCGTGGACGTGAAGCTACCGTGCTGCTGGTCGCGGCTGGCCTGGTACTGCTCTGGATAGTGCTCTTTGCCATGACGACTGGCACGGTCGGCTGGCCCGGGCGCTTCATTTTTCCGGCCGCGCCGGCGTTCGCGGTGCTGCTGGCGGTGGGCTTGGCCTATGCCCTGCCGCGACGAGCCGGACTCGTGGCAATACCGGCGCTCTGTCTCGTGCTCGGCGCCTGGCTGCCGTTTGGGCTGATCCAATCGTCGTATAGCTCGCCGGCTCTGCCTGAGTCCGTCGTGCCGAAAGGCGGCCCGTATGCGCGCTTCGACTTCGGATGGAAGCGGGCTTTTGAGCTCTATGATGCTTCTTTCGAGCCGGTAGCCCAGACGGGGACCACCGTGCCGGTGACCTTTACCTGGCACCTGGTGGAGCAGGTCGGCCGGCCCTACACTATCTTCATCCACCTGGTAGATCAGCACAAGACGATCGTTGCGAAGACCGATGCTCAGCCGCTTGGAGGGCGACCGCCGACGAGCGCCTGGGCACCCGGCGACTGGTTCCGCGATGCGCAGCATCTCTCCCTCGCGGGCGTGCCCTCAGGCACCTACCATCTGTGGGTCGGCCTCTTCGATACGACCGGATACAAGCGGTTGGGTGTCTATAACCGCAAGGGAAAGCTGATTGGAGACGGCCTCGATCTCGGAGTATTCCGGGTCGAAGCGGCCACCAAATAGACAGGGAGTAATGAGCAGATGCGTGTTCCATTATCATGGCTTAGAGAGTTTGTGGACGTAGCTCTCTCGCCTGAAGAGTTGGCCGATCGGCTGACGCTGGCGGGACTGGAGGTCAGCGCGATCGACTACGTCGGCGTAGAGCCGACGCCCGGGTCGGTATGGGCTCCCGATCTCAACGCGCCCACACCGCCGCAGTATATTCCATGGGATCGGGAGCGTATCCTTGTCGGCGAGCTGCTGGAGGTACGGCAGCACCCCAATGCGGATCGCCTGACGATCCCGGTCGTCGGGTATGGGCAGGGTCGCTCGATCGAGGTAGTTACCGGAGCACCTAACATCAGGGTCGGAATGGCGGGTCAAAAGGTCGCACTGGCGCTTAGCGGTGCACGCCTGATCGACGGCCACAGTGCCACCCGCCAATGGGTGATACTGAAGCCGTCGACGCTCCGCGGTGTTCGATCCGAGGGCATGGTCTGCTCAGAGCTCGAGCTCGGGCTGTCGGACGAGCACGAGGGTATTCTCTTTTTGCCCGACGCCGCCGTGCCCGGTACGCCCCTGGCCGACTATCTCGGCGATATCGTTCTAGACATCGAGCTCACACTGAACTTGGCGCGCGCACTCTCGATCCTCGGCGTCGCACGTGAGGTGGCGGCACTAACCGGCGCGGAGCTCCATCTTCCGGCGATTACGCTCCACGCCGCGGGGCCGAGCGTCGAGGGCCGGCTGCAGGTGACGATCGAGGATCCGGTTCAGTGTCCGCGTTTCACGGCGGGGCTTCTCGAAGGGGTACGGATCGGCATCTCCCCGCTCTGGCTGCAGCGCAGGTTGCTGCTGGCCGGGATGCGCCCGATCTCGAACATCGTCGACGTATCGAACTACGTTATGCTCGAGTTGGGACAGCCAACACACACCTTTGACGCCGACAAAGTCGTCGATCGCCATCTGATCGTGCGTCAGGCCCGCTCCGGAGAAAAGCTCCAAACACTCGACGGCAAGGTGCACGAGCTTTTCCCGGATCGGACCGTCGTTGCCGATCCACGTGGTCCGCTTTCGATTGCCGGCGTGATGGGCGGCAGCTCGAGCGAGGTGAGCGAGGCCACGACAAATGTGTTGCTCGAAGCTGCGCTATGGAACCCAGGCTCGATCCGTAAGACTGCCCAGGCCCTCAAGCTTCCCTCCGAGGCCTCGCGGCGCTTCGAGCGCGGCGTAGATCCGCAGCTGCCGCCGCTCGTCCAGCGCCGGTGCCTGCAGCTCATGCACGATATAGCGGGAGGTGTCGTGGCGCAGGGGATGGTCGACGTTTGGCCGCATCCCTGGGAGCCGCGGCGGCTTGAGCTGCCGCAGGCCGAGGTGCGGCGCCTGCTTGGCTTGGATCTAAGCGCCGCCCAGATCGCCGATCTGCTGCGGCCGCTTGGCTTCGAATGTGAGGTGGGCGTCGACAGCGTGTTGGTCGAGGTGCCATCCTATCGCCTCGACGTCACGATCTCTGCCGATCTGGTCGAGGAGGTGGCGCGAATCTATGGCTACCATAACATTCCTTCGACACGGCTGTCGGATGAGCTGCCCCCCCAGTTCATCGACGAGGATTTGCTTACCGAACGCCTGATCAAGGATACACTCGTCGCCTGCGAGCTCAACGAGGCCATTAGCTACAGCGTCACGCGTCTTGAGACTGTGGCGACCTTCACTGGAGTGCCTCCCGAGCCGGCTGTCTACCTCCATCTCGAGAACCCGCTGACTCCGGAACATAGTGTGATGCGGCGCGCGATTTTACCCGAGCTGCTAACGATCTTGACGACGAATCTCCGAGAGCGTCCGCGTGTTGCGCTCTTCGAGCTTGGGCGCGTCTTCTACCCTGGCGATGGCCTGCTGCCTGACGAGCCACGTCGTCTCGCGATCGTGATGGCCGGCCAGCGCGAGCCTATCTCCTGGCACAATGCCGCGCCGCCGAATATCGACTTCTTCGATCTGAAAGGTGTGCTAGACGCGCTCTTCCGGCGGCTTAACCTGGGCGAAGTGGAGTGGGCGCCTGCCTTCGATCCAAGCTTCCACCCCGGCCGCTCCGCGGAGCTCCGAGCGTTGGTGGTTGGAGATGGCGCGTCAGAGCCGGCGGTTCTTGGGATTGCAGGGGAGCTGCACCCCGCGACGCGAGAGCGCCTGGGAATCGAGAGCGATCGCGTCTGTGCCGCCGAGCTCGATCTCGACGCCCTGATCCACCTCTATGCCCCCGGCGATTTTGCGCCGGTTCTGCGACAGCCGGCGACCTACCAGGATATTGCTGTGATCGTCGCGGTGGAGGTGCCGGCTGAGCGTGTTCGCGCCGCGATCGCGGCTAACGCGGGGCCGTTCCTGGAGCGCATAGAGCTGTTCGACCTGTACACCGGTGCACCGATCCCATCCGGCCAGCGCTCGCTCGCCTTTCGCATGACCTTCCGCGCGCCTGACCGGACGCTCGAGGATGCCGAGGTCAGCAAGGTGCGCAAGAAGATCGGCAAGCGTTTGCAGAACGATTTCGGAGCGACGATACGGGCGTAGACCAGGCTACAGGGGACAGGGTAGTGAAGGCGGAGATTATTCGCCTGTCCCCTATAACCTAGCTACCTTCCCCTCGCTGTCGCCAGCTCCGGCTCGCGCAGAGCTGCGTCGAGTGGCTGGCCCTGCTTCACACGGTAGACCTGGACGCGCAACCCGGCGAGCTTTTGCATGATCGCAGCCGTGCCTGGAACGCTCCCGAAGCTCTCCGGGTCGATGAAGATAACGACCACCTGGATACCCCGGTAGAGCAGTTGTTGGACACTGGTTACCCAGAGTGGATCGAGCGCGGCGGTGATGACGATGGCGGATGAGGAGCGGCTGAACTGGCTGCTCTCCGCAATCAGCACCTCGGGAAGCGGATGGGTGCCATGCGCGCGGATCATCGCGAGCGATTCGAGGATCTTGTACAGTTGCCGTGCCTCACGCTCAGGTGGCAGCGCCTCGCGATGCTGGCCCCATGCCAGGAGACCAACGCTCCGGTTGTTGCTCAGGAGATGCTGCGCAACCGACGCGGCTGAGCTGATAATATACTCTTCCGTCGACTCGGCGATGCGTATTTCCCGACCGAGGCGACGGTCGTGGTAGAGCAAGCGCTCTTGCCCCGCGATCTGCTGTGCGCGCTCGTGCATATCGATCACAATCCAGACATCTGCCGTCGGGTCCAGCTCAAACTCTTTGACCATCAGCTCGCCGGTCCGCGCGGTCGATCGCCAGTGGATGCGATTGAAGCTGTCGCCGGTGACGTATTGCCGGATCGTCGAGACATTGGGTGTGACGTGAAAGGTGCGCGTCCGGATATCCTGGCCGCCTTGGAGCTCTGCAGCGGGAAGACGAAATGCAGGAAGCTGAACGGTCGCGGGATAGACCAGGAGCTCGCCCGCCGCGCCGAGAGAACGGTCGAGCCTGAAGATGCCGAACGGGTCGCCCGAGTGGATCGTGATCGGGCCGAGCATCCACTTGCCGCGCATGGTGCACGGCGTACGCACGGTCCAGCGCCGCCGGCCGGAGCCAGGCAGGTAGGCGACAAAGCCTGTGCCATGATGCGGCATATCGGAGTGATCCTGAACCTCCACCCACAGCTTCGGCAGTGGCCAGCGATTGGTCACTGTGAGCCGCTCCCGCGCTTCTTCGCCTACCTGCGCGCGGTGGGTTCCGATCTCACGATCGACCTTTATACCTTGTAAATTGGACCAGGCCCACACATACGCGAGGAGGAGCAACGCCAGCAGGACGTAGAAAAGATTGAGGAAGAGAGGAATGTTTGTGCCCTGAGCAATGACGAAACAAAGGATCGCTAAGAGCAGAATCCCGAGTGCTTTCACCGTGAGCTAGCTTTCCCGCCACCGGTCATCGCACCGTCGCAATCTCGCGCTCCGCGCGGCGGCCCGGCCGGCCGCCCGGAACCGGCACAGTTCCGAGGATGTCGGAGATGATCGCGCCGGCTTGTACATTGCGAATACGAGCGCCGGGATTGATGATCAGGCGGTGACCCAGCACGGGCTCGGCAAGCGCCTTGACGTCGTCCGGCGTGACATAGTCGCGGCCGCGGATCGCGGCATTCGCCTGCGAGGCGCGATAGAGCGCTAGTGAGCCGCGCGGGCTCGCTCCCAGATAGACGTCTTCATGATGGCGAGTGGCGGTGACGAGCGAGACGATGTAGTCCTTGATCAGGTCGTCGACATAGATATCCTTGACCTGCTCCTGCATGGTCATGAGGCTGTCGACGCCGAGCACCTGGTTGAGCGTGTCGATCGGATGATGCTTGCGCTGGCTTTCGAGGATACGCAGCTCGTCAGCTTTGTCGGGATACCCGAGGCTAATCCGCAAGAGGAACCGATCGAGTTGTGCTTCAGGAAGCGGGAAGGTCCCTTCGTATTCGATAGGGTTCTGCGTCGCCAGCACGATAAACGGCTGAGGTAGCGGATGCGTAATGCCGTCCACCGTCAGCTGCTTTTCCTCCATCGATTCGAGTAGCGACGACTGGGTTTTCGGCGTTGCACGGTTGATCTCATCCGCGAGAACGACCTGGGCTACGACCGGTCCCGGCCGGAACTCGAATTGGCCCGTGGCCTGGTTATAGATCGACACTCCGGTCACATCCGAAGGCAAGAGATCGGGCGTAAACTGAATCCGCTTGAATGTACATCCGATCGAGCGTGCAATTGATTTGGCGAGAACGGTTTTACCGACGCCCGGCACATCTTCTAGCAAGACGTGGCCGCGACACATCAAGGCGATCAGCACCAGGTCAACCGCACGACGCTTCCCGATGATCACCTGCTCGACGTTGTCGGCAATCCGTTCGGCAACCTGTTGAATTTCTTCCAAGAATTCCCTCCGGCATCGGCTACCCCAAACAATGAGGTGGCGACGAACATCCCTTTCCGGGACAGCAGTCACGAGAGCCAAACGTTAGTAGTCAGTAGCCAGTAAGAGCTCCTGATCCTCCGAACTCCTCTGAACTACTGACTACTAGCATCCGAGGTCTGTCGAATGAATTATACCAGAACGGCTTCTGGCCCTGCAGGAGCTAGAGGTGCGACGATGACCCGCACTGCGCCTACTCTCCGCAGGGCGACCTCGACGCGCCAGGCCAGACCCGGCTCGACCATCGCCAGCATGATGCCTCCGCCGCCCCCGCCGGAAAGCTTGGCGCCCGCGGCCCCGGCCAATCGAGCGGCGTCGACGAGCCTATCCAACTCGGGTGACGAGACTCCGATGGCTTGCAGGAGGTGATGGTTGTGGTCGAGGAGATCGCCGATCCGGCGGAGATCGCCGGCGCCGAGCGCTTTCCGCACGGCCTCGACCGTCTCTCCGATGCTGCTGAAGATCGCGTCGTAGGCCGCGGGATCCGCGTCTCGCCGTTCGCGTACGCCGCCGACGGTGATACGAGTCGGACATCGGACGCCGGTATCCCCGACGACGAGCGTCAGTGCGGCGCCGATCGCGATCGACTCCACGATCGGCACCGTCGTCCCGTGCCGCCGGTACCATATCGGTCGCGCATAGCTCACGACGGTGTTGTCAATACCACTTGGCGTTCCATGATAGTGGCGCTCGGACTCGTAGACAAGCGCCGAGATGGCCGCCGGCCCGAGCTCAACGCCGTAGTATCGCGCTAGGGCGCCGACGACTGCTGCCCCGAGCGCCGCGCCGCTGCCCATGCCACTCGCTATCGGGATTCTGGATTCAAGCACGATGCTGAGGGGCTCGCTGCCCTCGACGCCAAGTGTCTCGATCGTTTTCCCGATTAGGTCTGCAAGCGGGTGGGTCGTCTCCATATCAAGCCGGATCCGGCCGCCCATATCCGGAATTTCAACGACGATGCCCGCCTCCGTCCCAGTTTGGACGGTCGCGGTGGCGGCTACCGCCGCGACCGGAAGCGCGATGGCAGGGTAGCCGTAGACTACTGCGTGCTCGCCGCAGAGGATCACTTTCGCGGGGGCCGAGGCGCTTACTCGCATGGCATACTTGAAATAGAGAACATCTGTGCTAAAATGGATCTCAGAAGCTGTTGCACCATACGTATCCCGCTAGTATACTGCCGGGAGCATTGGCATGAAGGAACTCGCAATGGCCGTCCCTCGACAGCCTTCGGAGCCAGCTGCATCCGCGCCAACCGGCGATGCGAATGAGCTCAAAAACTATAGCTTGATCGAGCGTATCGGCCAGGATGAGCTCGCGGTGATCTACCGCGCTCAGCACCAAACGCTGGATCGCGCGGTCCACGTCCATATTCTACGCCGTCCCGGCTGGATTGCCGTCAGCCGGTTCCAGCTATGGGCCCGCCTCGCCGCCCGGCTCGCGCACCCACACATTCTGCCGGTCGTGGACGCAGGCCACGAGGAAAACTACGGCTACTATCTGGTAACGCCGCCGGTCGACGCGCGACCACTGCAGGCGCTGCTCGACGCCGGCCCGATCGATCCTCCTCTGGCTATACGCATCTTTGCCCAGATCGGTCAGGCGCTCGATTTTCTCCATAGTCAGGGGATCATCCATCGCGACGTTCAGCCCCAGACGATTCTGGTTGGGCCGGATGGTAAAGCGCTCCTGACCGGGTTTTCGCTCGCCTGGACGAGCGGCGGACCGGACCTTTCCCAGCTGGCCGAGGCCGATTATCTAACGCCGTATGCCGCGCCTGAGCAGACGTTTGAAGATCGCTCGCCAACGCCGGCCCTGGATATCTACTCGCTGGGAGCCGTCCTGGAACAGATGCTGACAGGTGAGATTCCGGCGCCGTCCGGTGTGGAGCTGGCCAGCGTTGCCGCACGCGATCTCCGGCTAGCTCCTGCCGACAAGATCATCCGGCGGATGCTCTCACCGCAGCCACAGCTGCGCTACCCAACCGTCGCGCAGGCGACGGCTGCTCTGCGCGGAGTGCTCCGTCCTCTGCTTGGCGACGAGGCGGCAGGTGTCACGCTGGCCGAGGCGCCAACCGAGGCTAGCTGGATGGAGAACCCGCTCGAAATTGTACTCGGCGACCGCATCGACGCCGACTATCTCCGGCGGAGCCGGGAACGGTCGGAGCGTCTCCATGCTGCCGAGGGCATCCGGCGTCTCCTGGACGCGTGGAGCAGCGGCCATCCTGAGCGGCGCCGCCAGCTCGGACAGGCGATCCGCGTCGAGCAAGTTGTCTCGTACAACCTCTATTTCTACGACCTCAAGGTACTGTACGAGACTCGAACGGTGCCTCAGACGCGCGAGCGGCCATACTCCGGCAGCAAGCTGAGCAGCCGCCATAAAGAGGCCGACCGCTGGCAGGTCGACGTTCCGGCGCCTCCGGAGCCCTTCGCAGACGCGCCTGTTCGCGAGGTGGTGCTCCCACAATCCGAGAAGAGTCTCCAGTGTCCCCGCTGCCGGGGGGAGAAGCGGACATCCTGCACTCGCTGCGCCGGCCGTGGCACGATGGAGATAAAGCGGACGGTCAAGACGGCGACCGGTAGCCACTCCGAAGTTCAGGTCGTCGATTGCCCAGAATGTGGCGGTGGTGCGCTGATCACATGCGATCGCTGCGACGGAACCGGTGGGCTGCTGGAGCAAAAGGTTTTCAACTTCAGCCGTCGTGGCCGGCTATGGCAAAATACCGACGACCTGGAGGGGCTCCCCCAGCGTACGATCGAGGGTCGTTCCGAGCAGGTTTACATGGACGCAGTGGATGTGCACGATCCGGTGTGGCATGCGGTGCAGCCGCTGCACGAGCTTTTCGACGAAGCGGCAAAGCTTGAGCAGGACGATACGCGGATCGTGGCGGCGGAGCTCACGATCCGGGCGACACCCGTAACCGAGGTCGATTACACGCTGCGCGGCAAGCCGCGAACGCTCGCGATCATTGGTTTCGACCAGAACGTGCGCGGCGACCTGAGTCTATGGGACATTGAGCGCATTATGTTTGCGGCCGCGATAGCCGTGCTGATTGTGCTGCTGATCGTGCTTTACCTCACCAAGACAGGCTTTTAGCTTCGTGCCCGGCGCGACTATTGCCCCAGATTGGGGCCGAGCTTACCGGCCACGCCTCCGTCGCGCAGCTCGTCCACCCCGGTCGTCCGGAGGAAGCCCGTCCGCTGTTCACTGATACTCCGGAGCATTCTTTTGTCAAGCTGCGCGAGGCGGATCGCCAGCTCGCGCATGGTCGCCTGTCCTCCATTTGGCAGCGCAACCGTCTTGTTCCACCCGGCATCCAGCGTCCGTAGCAGATCGAGCGTGAAGCGACGGCGATCGAAGAACTCCGCCAGATCGTCGCTGAAGTCGCGCTCGAGCAACAGGGCGCTTGGCTGGGGCTCGACCAAATGCGCGTCGCTCTCAGCTTGTGCGCGCTGGAAAGCCGTGAGATAGGCGCGCTCCCGGTCCCTGGCGAGTGCGATCTCTTCCGCGATTGAGAGTCGCTCGGTCGTTCCACGATAGAGTTGATCGGGAGCAAGGCCTGCTATTCGCAGCCGGATCGCATTGCAGGTGCTCTCGAGCCACGAAAGTGCGACGAGCTCGTTTGGCGGAGCTATATCGCCGCCGACGCCAATTGTTTGGGCAAACATACCTGTCCCTTTCTAGAAACGAAAAGCGTAGACCGAAAATGCTCAGTTAGAGCTCACGTCTTACGTTTTGCCCTTTACGTTCTGCGAGCAATCTACGAACCTCTTCCAGCTCTTCAGGCGTATTGACGTTCTTGAACGCCGCGCCGAGCGGATCAAGCTCTGCGACGATCTCGGGCTCGACGATCCTCACCCGTACCTGTGGAAAAAAGCCGATCACCTGCGGATTCCCAGCCTCGAGCTGGCGACGAATCGGCTCCCGGCATACCCCACTGTAGATCGCATGCAAGCTCTCGACCGCCAGCCGGTTGCGCGCGCGCGTCTCCATGATCCGCGGCACGAGAACGTCGTAATCGCGAGGCTGGCGGAGCATCCAGTCGATCAGCACGGGGCCGAGCAGCGGCATATCGGCCGCTACGGCAAAGACATACGGATGCGCCGCGGCCATCAGCCCGCTGTAGATACCGCCGAGGGCACCGCCTCGTGGGAAAGTGTCCGGAACCACGCATGCCTGAAGGTCGAGCCAGGCTTCAGGGTCGTTCAACACGACGATAACCTCATCGCAGTGCGCCGCCATCATCTCTATGGTGTGCTCGAGCAGCGTTGGCCCTCGTGGGCCCCACAAGCGAAGCCGCCGCTTATCCTGCCCCAGGCGAACGCTTTTTCCGCCAGCGACGACGATCCCGCTGACCCGGCCCGCCGCCACTGCTGCCGTATCCATCATTGGTCGTGTCATCTCCAGCTAGACCCGTCGCAGTTGCTCAGCTCGCTTCGCTCGCAGAAATGCAAGGGTCTGCCGGTCGATGCGCGCATCGTCGACCAGCCGCTCTTCCCGGTTTTCACGCGCGCCATACGCAAACAGCGCCTGGCGTGTCATTCCATCGTAGACGCCGGTTGGCGCGCCTTCATAATAGCCGAGATCGCGCAGCGTCTCCTGTATCTCACGGGCGAGGACGCCGTCGATGGGGACAAACTGATCGACAGCCGGCCGGGTCAGATAGAAGCGGTGAAGGCCTAGCAGCCGGCGCAGTTCGTCGATCGGGTCGGGATGGTCGTCGACACGCAGGTCGACATAGCGATCCAGCACGCCGCCGTAGGCACCGCCTGCTCGGGCAACATACAGGGCCGCGGCCTGGCGGCCTCGTTGGTCACCCCCGGCACTCTCGCCAGCCTCGAGCGCAGCTACCAGCCGCTCGGCTAGCTCGCCGCCGGTCACCTGAAAGCGCTGTGCCATCGACCGCACGACGTCAGGGCCGGCAAGAATATTCCCCTGGCAGGCGAAGCCGTCACCGGTATGATGGCCGGCCCACGGTATACATGCGCTGCCGGTGTACGCAACAGCTTGCCCATCATGATCCACAATGCCGATCTGCCGATGATCGCGGCCCTTATCCTCTTCGAGGAGCCGGCGGAGCGTCGCGTCGGCAGAGAGCCCACGCTCGAGCAACGCGAGACCATCAGGTCCATAGCTGAGGTTAGCGAGCGCCTGTGTCGCGATCGCCCCTATGCCGGCCCTCGCCCACGGTACGAGCGCGCCGACCGCCAGGAACTTTGATTGAACGGCAACTCCAACGTCGCCATTGTGCGCATCGCGTGCCACGATCGAATACGTCGCGACGTGCGGTGTTGTCATAACCTCATTTCCCCGGTTTCGGTTATCACACTGCCGACCGTGTCCAGCGTTAGGCGACGCCGACGCGCTCGATCGCATCCAGCATGTCGTAGACGCTGAAGGGCTTGGTAACGAAGGTCGCGCGGGGATCGGAGAACGCGGTCGGTCGGCCGCGGCCAGCACTCATCAAGATCACGCCGACATCGGCGAGCGGTAGCTCCGCACGGAGGGCATGGTAGAGCGCCCACCCATCCAGGCCCGGCATCATAATATCGGTAATCACAACGCGTGGCTTAAGGCCCGTGCGTAATAATGAAAGGGCACTCCGTCCATCGTACGCCGTCTGGACTTGGTACCCTTCATCACTCAGCAACTCGGCCAGCAGTTCAACAATTGCGACTTCGTCATCGACGACAAGTACGAGCATGCCGGAGTAGCCTAATACGTCGCAAGGTACAAAAATGAACTTTGAGCAAGATTCACGCCACGCCGGAGCAAAGTACCTCTGTCGGGCGCCCAAAGCGGGAGAGTCTCGGGCTGGCGCAATTTGACAGTGCCTAGCTGCGCAACGTATAATAGCTTTTGGAACGTAGACTGTGGGCCAGGTGCTTGCGGCCTTATTTTCGATGGGGGCGTGGAGCGAGCTCTACGCTCTTTGTGTGCTAAAACCAAACGCTGTCTCACGCGGACCCAATGCCCTCCGCGTGCCTACTAGTGCTGTGAGGAGGACGTATCGTCCATGAGTCAAACATGGAACCCAAAGCGTATTCCGAGGCGCCGGAAACACGGCTTTTTGTCACGCATGGCGACGAGCAAGGGCCGGCTCGTGCTCAAGTCGCGCCGTGACAAGGGCCGTTGGAAGCTTTCGGTTAGCGACGAGCATCGCCACGTGGCTCGAGGCCACCGCTAGGTGACAGGCCATGGGGAACAGACTTCGGATGCGAACTATGTATCCCCGGTTCCTTATGCCCTGTCTTCCATAACCTCCCATGCGGCGTAACCAGCGTCTCCGTCGTCCGGAACAATTCGGGCGGGTTCGCCGTGATGGCAAGACGTGGGGCCATCCGCTCCTCAGCCTGAATGCGACGCGCAATCGTACGGGTCGCACTCGATGCGGTTTTGTAGTGGGCAAGCAGCTTGGAAAGGCGCATGACCGCAATCGGGCCAAGCGGCGGACGCGCGAAGCGGTGCGGCTGCTCTATGCGCAAATCGCGCCTGGATGGGATCTTGTTTTTGTCGTTCGCCCGCCCGTTCTGCGGGCTCCATTCGAGGCAATCACGGCGGCCGTCCGTGAGCTGCTTCAACGCGCCGGCCTATGGACGATACCACCCGTTATTCAGGACTTAACTGATGCTTCGACGGCTCGCTCTGGCGACCATCCGGCTGTATCAGTGCCTCTCGCGCCTGACCCCGCCTAGCTGTATTTATACGCCGACATGCTCCCAATATGGCTACGAGGCGATCGACCGCTATGGGCTGCTCAAGGGCGGCTGGCTTACTGTGAAGCGTATCGGTCGATGCCACCCGTGGGCGCACGGCGGCTGCGATCCCGTTCCCTGAAGTAGATTTAGGAGATCCCCTATGTGGGCTTCGTTTGTTGGTCTACTACAAAGTGTTCTGCTGTGGCTAAGCCATCTTACCGGTAGTCTGGGTCTCGGCATCATTCTCTTCACCGTGCTTACTCGTATTGTCCTATTGCCCTTGACGATTAAGCAGCTGCAGTCCTCGAAAAAGATGCAGGAGCTGCAGCCACTGATCCAAGAGCTGCGACGCAAGCATGGGAAGGATCAGCAAAAGTTCACGCAGGAGATGACCAAGCTCTATAAGGAGCATAAGGCGAATCCTGCTGGTAGCTGCTTGCCACTGGTCATTCAGCTGCCGATCTTTCTCGGCGTTTACCGCGCGGTGCAGAACCTGGCTACTAATCCCGTCGCATCCGAGAGTTTCTTGTGGCTGCCGAGCTTGGCACACAAGGATCCCTTCTATATCCTCCCGATTCTCTCGGTTGTCCTGCAGTTCCTCGTCTCGTTGATGGCAATGCCCAAGATCCAGGATCCGCAGCAGAAGACCATGAGCCAGACGATGCTTCTGATGCCGCTCTTCTTTGGCTATATTGCTTTCACCTTCAACGCCGGAGCGGTGCTGTACTGGGTCATGGGCTCGGTGCTGGCGCTCGTGCAGCAGTATTTCGTGAGTGGCTGGGGCTCGCTCTCGAACTATCTGACCTTCTTGCCGGAGCGCAAAGGCTATCTCACGCCGGCAACCCCAGCAGCCCTAGCGGGCGCGGACGGGACGGTCGAGCAGGCATCGGCGGAGCCCGTCGCAAGTTTCTGGGCGCCGCTCGCGAAGCTTCAGACGAGCCAAGGAATCTCTGCAGATGACCTCGAGACCGAGGCTGCGATTGCCGACGCACGGCGGCAGGCAAGTGGGAAGAAGCGCCGCTAGGCGTAATGCTTCCACTGTTTGCGGAAGGAGATCCAATGCAATGCGCAGTATTGAGATAAGTGCCCGCACTGTCGCCGAGGCGACCCGTCTGGCTCTGGAGCAGCTAGGAGTCGACGAAGATGAGGTGATAATCTCTGTTCTTCAGAGCGGGGACGACGACAACGAAGCGCTGGTGCGGGTCAGCGTCGAGGATCCTGACGGTGGCGAGCAGCCGGAACCGCCGCGCTTCGAGCCGTCGCAATCCCGTCCGGCGCTTGATCCGCAGGCAACCGGCGCCTACGCGCGCCAGGTTCTCGAAGGAATTCTTGAGCGAATGGGGCTGGAAGGCTACGTTACCGTCCAGCACCTCACCTCCACGGGCCCGGATGATCAGCCTCAGCACTCGATCATGCTGTACGTCGAGGGTCTCGACGAGGAGACGGTCGGGCTGATGATCGGCCGCCGCGGCGAGACGCTGCGCTCCCTCCAGTTTCTGCTCAATACGATCGTCAATCGTGTGAGCGGCCGTTGGCCGCAGCTTGTGATTGACATCGGGAACTACCGCCAACGCCGTCAGGAGTCCCTCGAAGGCCTGGCTCGCCGCGTCGCCGAGCAGGTCCGCGCGACGGGACGGCCGATGCTGCTGGAGCCGATGCAGGCCTATGACCGCCGGATTATCCATATGGCGCTCCGGGACGATGAAACGGTCTATACCGAGAGTACGGGTGAGGGCGAGAGCCGGCGCATCACCGTTTTTCCACAGTCGTAGAATTGGAAGATGCGAGTGAGCCGGGCGCGCTCAATTAGAGATCGCCCGGCTCACTCCGTGCTATGAGCTCCATGGTGGTTTAACACCTGATGGGGCCCCAGA
>JBBSGA010000068.1:0-21948 GCA_038254585.1 Chloroflexales bacterium
AAGCCCTCGTTATTCGGTAGGTCGAAGAGCGTATGCAGCGTTGGACGTCGCAGATCGCAGTCGACCAGGATAACGCGCTGCTCGGCCTGGGCGATCGTGACGGCCAGGTTGGCTACCGTCGTCGATTTACCCTCGTCGGGAGCGGTGCTCGTCGCGAGGAGCGTCCGCAGCGGCTTGTCGAGCGACGAGAACTGGATATTGGTGCGCAGCGTACGGTAGGCCTCGGCTGCCGCCGAGCGCGGATCGCGGAGCGCCACGAGCCGGCTCGCAGCTTGGGATGTATCGGTCACAGGTACTCCTTGGAAGATCTCAGCTCAGCAACTAGCGTTTCTTCGCGCCCGGAGAATCCGGTGGGCCGGCACCGCGCGCGACGATTCCCGAGGCGGCTGCAGGCCGCGGCCAGGGACGCCGCCGATCGCGACTCCATGCGCTCGCGGGGATGGCTCCGATGGTCGTAAGCCCGGCAAAGCGCTCCACATCGCCGGCAGTCTTGAGCGTGTCGTCGAGAAACTCGAGCGCGAAGCTCAGCAGTAGGCCGAGGATCCCGCCCAGCAGTGCCCCGGCGACGACGTTGATCTTCGTATTCGGCTTGGCCTTCCATGCCGCCTTTGCGGATTGTGCCCGCTCGAGGTTGACCCGGTCCTGGCCCTGGAAGTTGCGGTTCGCTTCCACGACTACCGAGTTAAGCATATCGCCCACGGCTGCCGTGATGCTCTGGGCAGTACCCGGATCGAAGTAGTCCGCCTCGATCACGATCTTCATATTCGTAGGCTGGGGCTGGACCCTTACGTAGTTCATTAGCCAATCACCGCTCTGGTCGAGCTGGAGCTGATCCGAGATCTGCTGCAGTCGATCGGGCTGGTAGACCAGGTTCACGTAGCTGTTCAGGAGCTGTGCTGCGAACATATTCGCGCCCGAGTCGACGCGATTGACGATCACGCCGTAGGTCGCCTGCGAGCGGTAGATCGGCGTCTGCAGCTTGGAGACGACGTAGGCCGATACCGCGGCCGACGCGGCTACCAGCAGGACGAGCCACCAGCGCCTGGTAAGTACGTTCAAGTAGTCTTGAATTCGCATCGTCTAGATCCTTCGGCGTTCCGGCTGCGGATGCCGGACGCCGTCGAGTGGAATAATGCCCAGCACCTCGAGCCCCAGCGCTTCGACCTCTCCCCGCTGGTGGATCGACTGGTCCAGGTAGTGCCTTAAGAAGGCGAGGCCAACCGCAAGAATCAGGGCGAGCAGTGTTCGGAGAACAAGGTCGACCGCGATTCCCGCCAGACCCTTCGCCGGCCGGGCACGCTCGGGAAGATCGAGGGGCGAGACTTCCAGTGTGGTAGTGTCCTCCCGCTTCCAGTACTCGAGCCCCTTTTGCTGCAGCATCGCGATGCCACCCTCGGCGATCAGACGAGCATTCGTGGCCGTGTCTGCACTTACGTGCAGGTAGATCATGCGGTGCTTGCGCTCCGCGTCGAGGCCATCATTGATCTGTTTTCCATCCAGCCGGATGTGATGCTCGGACTGCAGCCACTGTGCGATGTCGTCGGCATACTGGCGCGTCTGGACGAGCTGGAGTATGTCGTCTACGACATACTCGGAGGCTGCCCAGCTGTTCCAGTTGTTCTGGTCGGGGAGAATGCTGCGCGGGCCCTCGCCGCCGATTGGCCGCTGTGTCACCAGCATCGCCGCCGTAATAACGTAGTGCTGAGGCAGCAGAAACGCGAGCGCAAGCGTTAGCAGCCCTACAAGTGCCGGCAGGGCCACGACCAACGGCCATGAGCGGCGCACGATCCCGAGATAATGTCGTAGCTCCATAGAACGGCTGTCGCGTCAGTCCTCGTCTTGGGCGCGCACGACGAGCGGCCGGCGCGCTGCAATGCCTCTAATGATACCGAGAGGCTGGCCTGCTTGGGATGATGCATCCCTTCTGTTCGCCTGAGAACCGGCGCCCACGATGAACTCCCGCATGCGCTCCATGAAGCGCCCACGGCCGAACTTCTCGGCATGCGCGCGGATCTCCTCGGCGTTCCAGCTATCGATCCGTGTCTGCGCGATCGCAATCGCCACCGCGGCCACGCTCTGCTCGTGGAAGAACCGCCCCGTTATCCCGTCGATCACGGTTTCGAGTGTCCCGCCCGAGGCATAGGCGATGACGGGCCGTCCAGCAGCCATCGCTTCGACCGGCTGGATGCCAGCGTCTTCCTCGCCCGCGGTGATATAGGCGCGGCAGCGCCGGTAGAGGGCGCGCAGGCTCGGCTCGTCGACGTGGCCCACAAACTTGATGCTCGGTCCCGCTATGGCCTCAAGCTCCTCACGCGCCCGGCCCTCACCGAAGACGACGAGCGGCAGGCGCAGGGCCGTACAGGCGCGCACGGCCAGGTCGATGCGCTTATACGGCACGAGCCGGCCGCCGGTCAGATAGAAGTCCTCGGGGGGTGTGGGTTCGTAAGCCGGCAGATCGACAGGCGGCGGAATCACGGTCGACGCCCGGCCGTAATAACGGCTGATACGCCGCGCGACCTCCTGCGAGTTGGCGACGAAGGCGTCGACGCGCACCGACGAGGCAACATCCCACGTTCGCAGGTAGGTCAGCACGAGGGGCAGGATCAGCCCTTTGAAGCCATAGATCTGCTCGCGGTCGACGTAGGCGCCGGTGCGCCAGCCGAAGCGCATTGGAGTGTGGCAGTAGCAGATATGCAGCGCGTCGTGGTGCGGGATGATCCCCTTCGCGAAGGCACTCGACGACGATATCACCAGGTCATAGCCGCTCAGATCGAATGACTCGAAGGCGCTGGGATAGAAGACGAAGTAGTGGCGAAAATGCTTACGCCAGCCTGGAAGCTTCTGCATCCAGGAGGTACGAATATCCCAGGAGCGGTAGGCCGGCGGCATCGCCGGCGGATCGTAGATCGCCGTGTAGACTGGCGCCTCGGGGTAGAGGTCGTGGATTGCCTCGAGCACGCGCTCGGCGCCACCATACTGATTAAGATAATCGTGGACGATTGCCACGCCACCGGATGCTCTCACGGCGGGCCATCATAGCATGCCGGGCTGCACGGGGCAAACTGAACGCGGGACCGCCGGCCCGTCCACGCCAGCTGCTATCGCCGGGCCGCCAGCACCCGCGCGTAGAGACCGATAAGCCCGCGCGCCAGCTGGTCGTAGCCGAAGGTGGTCACGACCTTTGCACGGGCCGCCTCTCCCATACGGAGGCGCAGGCCGGAATCTTCTCCGAGCCGTAGCGTCTTATCCGCGAAGTCGTCGACCGCGTCGATGGGGCAGAGGTAGCCGGTCCGTCCGGCCTCGACCACCTCGGGTAGCGCGGAGGCATTCGTCGTCACGACAGGCCGTCCGCACGCGCCGGCCTCGGCCGCGACGATGCCGAAGCCTTCGACGCGCGCCGGAAAAAGGAGGATATCGCAGCTCTGGTAGGCCGCGACGAGTCCCTCGCGGTCGGGCGTGCCGATCGGGACCATCCGTGGGTGGGGCGGCGCCGCCTCCCCGTCCTGAAAGGAGGCCGTATAGAAAAGCGTATAGTCCGCGGGCAAGCGATCCATAATCACGGGCAGCAGGTCGAAGCCTTTGCGCCGCGTCCGGTTGCCGACGAAGAGCAGCCGAATACGGGCCGGCGACGGCGGCAGCCCTCCGTCCAATCGCGCCACGTCGGGCGGGGGCACGAAGACGTCGGTGTCGATCCCATCGTAGACCAGCGTCGTAGAGTGGACGCCGTAGACCTTGCGCACCTGTTCCTGTGTGTAGCGCGACACGCAGACGACGCCGTCAGCCCTCCGGATCGAGAGGCCATCGTACAGATGCTCAACCAGCCGGTAGAAGAGACGCTGCGCGCGCGAGGAATAGGGCTGCAGTAACGGATCCGTGGTGAGATGGTGGACCGTGGTGACCAGCGGCGCTTCGGGCCGGCGCAGGGCCCAGGCTACACGCGACCGCGCCTGGATGATGTCGAAACCACGCCACCAGCCGGCACCCAGCGCGCGGGACGCGAGCATCGGCAGGAAGTTGTGGAGGTGCGGCAGCCGCCGGAGGGTCGGATCGTGGCCCGCGGCGCACACCGCGCGGGTAATGTTCTGGATGCCGATGTCGACTCCACCCTTGCCGATCGGCGAGACGTAGAGCGGCCTAAGCACCGGCGACCTCCACCTCACCCTCGGCGAGCAGGTAGCCGGCGCGGTCCAATAAGGCCAGTTATGCCGCTGATCAGTACGCCCATGGCACTGAGCTCGCCTTCACCTCACCTTTTCTGCGAGCACATAGTAGGGACCCGTCCGCAGCCTGCCGAAAAGCACGACGTCCAACTCCATCAAGCGCGTCAGCAGATTGAGCAGCCAGTAGACCGGGCTGCGCGGATTCAGGCTCGCGCGTAGGCGGCGTCGCGCGACGATCTCACGCTGCGTTCCGGCCGAGACCTCGGCATCACCGGGGCGCGACGCACCGGTGGGCGCGCCCCGGCCTCGTGCTACCAGCGCCTCGCCGAGCTTCATCACCACGTGCTCGACGAACGAGGTAATGACCGTATTCCAGAAGTGCACTTCAGTCACGCGCAACCCGGCGCGATCGAGAGCCGCCACGACGTCGTCGTAGGTTTCGAGGGCCTTGACGTGGTCGGACTTGCGCCGCGCCTCGCGCTCGAAGTCGTAGACACCGCGGTGTACGAACCACCGGCCGAGCCGGCGTGATCCGTCGATCAGCGGCTGCAGGTGCGAGAGCTCCCGAGTATTCGAGAAGGCGGCGAAGCGGCCACCCGGCTTCAGTACACGGGCCGTTTCGGATAGGTAGGCGTCGATAACGTCGCTCGGAAAATGCTCGAGCACATCCACCGACAGCGCCTTGTCGAACGCAGCGTCGGCGAAGGGCAAGCGGCGCGAGTCGGCCTGAGTCAGGGCAATCTCGTCGCGCGCGGCGTCGCCGTAGAGCGTCGCCGGATCGCTGCCGACCATCAGGGCCACATCGCCGGCATTCCAAACGCCGAAGCGACCGTTCCCACAGCCGTTGTCGAGCACCACGTCGGACGGACGGAAGCGGAGCATGCGGCGGAGCAGACGCTGGCGTACCCCCGCCGCGAGCAAGGGCGGTGCGATGTCCTGGTAATCGAGCTCCTCGGCCATGCTCGCCTCTTCGGCTACGTATTTAGAGACGTAGCCGAACTCAGCGCCGCGCGGCATCAGCTCGATGTAACCGTCGTGGCGAGGGTAGGACGAGGCGCAGTGGGCGCAACAGACGCCGGCCTCGGTCACATACAAATCACGGCTATTACAGGTAGGGCACTGCAGCAGCCGGTAGAGCGCTAAAGGCACCATCAGATAGGCTCGCAGATTGGCTCTGGTGTTGGGCCAGGCAACGTACACGATGGCCATGTCTGGAAACAGAACGGCGGGCGCCCCCGTTGCCGGGCGCCCGCCCTTACCTCACAACAGCGAGGGGCAGTCATGGCCCCCCACCCTCCACACAGTCCGCGACGGGGCGAACCGCGGCCATTCTACCACAGGAGTCCTGCGCCGACATAGCGGCAGCGGGCTCAGCAGCATCCTCGCACGCCCCATCTGACGTAGCCCCCGGCCCTACTCCTGGGCGAAACGGTCGGTAAGAGCTGCGACTTCAACATATTTTTGCTTGACTATATCGAGCCCCTCGGCCGTAACCGCCTGCATATTGCGGTAGATCTGCTTGTCAAGCATCTGCTCCTTCTGGCCGCCAGGCCAGAGGCGCCAGGAGTCGTTGTCGATCATATCGGCCACGACCAGATCGCCCGTGGCAGCGCGGCCAAACTCGATCTTCATGTCGACCAGCACGATCGCCTGCCCCGCCCAGGCACGTTCGAGGACGTCGAAGACGCGCCGGCCGATCCCGGCCATAGCTTCGATCTCGGCGGACGTGGCAACCCCTGCCGCCGCGATCTCGTCAGGCTGCATCTGGGGGTCGTGCCGGGCATCATCCTTGATGAAAAACTCGACCAGCACCGGGTCGAAGCGCTGTCCTTCACGCGCGTCCGGCGTGCGCTTGAGGTAGGAGCCAGTTGCCAGCCGGCGCATGACGACCTCGAGCGGGATCATCATGCAGCGCTGCACGACCATCTCGCCGTCTGACAGGGCGTGCACGAAGTGAGTCGCGATGCCTGCCCGGTTGAGCAGCGCAAAGACGTTCGCAGCCGTGCGGCCGCTCAGCGAGCCCTTGCCTTCGACGGTGTCGCGGCGCGCGCCATCGCCCGCACTGATCGCATCCTTCTGCACCATAATCGCCAGCCGCGGATCGGCTGGATGAGCATAGATGATTTTGGTCTTGCCCTCGGCCAGGCGTTCACCATACTCCATGGCGTCTCCTTGATGCACGCTATGCCGCGCCGGTCATTCGACGCGCACGTCGCTGCCCGCCACGATCTCGCCGATCAAGTCCGCGTCGGGGAGGAGCGTGCGAATGCGCGGCACGTCGGTCGACGCGACCACGAGGACCATGCCGACTCCCATGTTGAGCACCCGCCAGGTCTCCCGCTCGGAAAGACCGGCATGCTCGACTAAGAAGCTAAATATGGGCGGGACAGGCCAGCTTCCCCGGCGCAGCAGCGCCCCGCAGCCTCCGGGCAGCGTGCGGGGAAGATTCTCGGCCAGACCCCCGCCGGTGATGTGCGCCATGCCTTTGACCGTGATGCCGGCCTGCCACAAGGTCTCGTGATCAGGGACGTATGAGCGGTGCACCGCGAGCAGCGCATCGGCCAGCGTCAGGCCGCCGAGGGCCGCCGGCCGATGGTCATAGCCCAGCAGATCGCAAACCCGCCGGGCGAGCGAGTAGCCGTTGGTGTGCAGGCCGGTCGACCGCAGACCGATCACGGCGTCGCCCGGCTCGATCCCGGCGCCGGTCACCATCCGGTCTCGATCGACGAGCCCGACGACCGTCCCGGCGAGGTCGAAGGCGCCCTCGGCGTAAACGCCCGGCAGCTCGGCCGTCTCCCCTCCCAGCAGGGCACATCCGGCCTCTCGGCAGGCCCGTGCCACCCCACCGACGACCTGCGCAACCTGCGCCGGATCCAGCCGGGCGGCCGCGAAGTAGTCTAGAAAAAAGAGCGGCCGCGCGCCCTGGACCAGGATATCGTTGACGCAATGGTTGACGAGATCCTGCCCGATACCGTCGAAGCGCTCGGTCGCACGCGCGATCAACACCTTCGTTCCGACGCTATCCGTCGAGGCGACGAGCACCGGCTGCGCGCAGTCTGCGAGCACCGGGCCGAGCGCGAAGGCTCCCCCGAAGGCGCCCATCCCGGCCAGAACCTCCGGGCCGTGGGTGGAGGCGACGACCGCGCTTATGAGCCGCTTGGCCTCATTTGCCGCGTCGATGTTTACTCCTGCCTGCGCATACGTCGTCATCCGCTACAGCTCCCTGGCGTATTGCATCATGTTTCGGAAGATCGGCAGACCATCTCCCTCTGCACGCCGCCGGTTGCGAACCCAGTCCGGATGAAGCTGCGGTAGGAATGCCCGGTCCGGGTGCGGCATCAGGCCGAAGACCGTGCCACTTCGGTTGCAGAGGCCGGCGATGGCCCGCGCGGAGCCATTCGGATTCTGTGGGTATGCCTGCGCGGGCAATCCATTCGCATTGGCGTAGCGCACCGCGACTTGGTGGCGGTTCTCGACCCGATCGAGCACGTCGGCGGCGGCCACCAGCCGCCCCTCGCCGTGGCCTACCGGGAGGTTGAAGGGCTTCTCCAGGCCACGTGTGAAGATGCAGGGGCTCTGCGGGTCCGGGACCAGGGTGATCCAGCGGCATTCATAATGGCCGCTGCTGTTGTCCGTGAGGGTTACGACCTGCCGCGCCGTCGGCCCGGGCTGCTCACCGGCGTCGTCCCCGGGCAGCAGCCCCGCCTTGACCAGAACCTGGAAGCCATTGCAGATCCCAAGCACCGGCCTCCCATCCGCGACGAAGCGCCGCAGAGGCTCGCGCAGTCGGTGCACAAGGTCGACCGCGAGCAGCTTGCCTGCGCCGAGATGGTCGCCATAGGAGAAGCCGCCGGGAATGATCAGCCCAGCGTAGTCGAGCAGATTGCAGTCCCCGGCTGCGAGCCGGTTAACGTGGACGCGCTCGGGCTTGCCGCCCGCCAGCGCGCACGCCGCGGCAGTCTCCTCGTCACAGTTGATGCCGGCCGCACGCATCACCAGCACGCGAGGATCAGTGGGCATCGTTCTCCACTCCAGAGATAACCCTGATCATATCATCCGGCTACAAACACCGCCATTCTTGGCGCGATCAATCACGCTCCCGGCGCGGCCAGAAACCGCGCTTCTGGAGCCGCTCGAAGATTACCTCGGCCTCGCTTGGCTCGACAATCAGCGCACGTTCTCCCAGCGGCACCGTCACATTGCGCAGATCGGTGGCTCCGGTAAGATGCTCCAGCGTGACCGCGTCCGGCGCGACCATCACAGGCAGGGGATAGTGCAGCTCGATCCTGCTCGCCACCTCAGCGAGATCCCGGCTGGCGCGGACAAAGTCGCCTCCAAGCTGGCCGTAGGGCGCCAGGGACTCGTGCAGCTCACCAATGTCGCCACCGCGCTCCAGAAAACGCACCAACGAGCTGCGGGAAATCTCCCAGACTAGGGTGTTGCCCTCGCCCAGACGCGCAGGACCCAGCGCCTCCAGCAGGTCGAATGTGGAGCGTGGCAGGACATCCGGATCGGCTACCGTTATCGTGTCCGGCGTAACTGCAACCCGCGGCTCCCGCGGCTCCGCGGCTCTGGCTGCCGCATCATGGGCCAAGACAAAGGTGTCGCCATCGAGGACGACCAGCCCGAGGAGGCCGAGCTCGCGCAGGGACCCGGCGACCAGATCGGCTACCAGCCGGCCTTCCGCATGGGATCCCGCGGTCCCACCCGCTCCCGCGAGGACCGCGTGTGTCGCGCGCAACGCGGAGACGCTCCAGGCGCCAGGGCCGAGGCCCACCAGCAGCCGCCAGATATGATGACGCCACGCGCCGGTCTCAGGTGAGCCTCCCGCCTCCAGCCAGCCCTCCAGAACGCTGCGCAGCAGGACATCCGGCACGCGCAGCTCCGCGAGGCGCCTGTCGTCGATCTCCCACCGCCCGCGCCCCGCGCGCAGAGCCCCGGCGTGCAACAGAAGCTCAACCCATAGTCCGACCGCATCCTGTGCGAGCCCTGATCGGGCCACCAGAGCCTTCAAGCCCTCCGCCGTGAGCAGACTTTCCCCCTCCCGGGACTGGCCGGCCGGCACCGCTGGCGTCCGGGCTGCGCGTGGGCCAGCGGCAAGCGCCGCGACCACCTGTCCGATCTCCGCGTAGACGCGGCTGAACGTGTACGGCGCAGGAGCCTGACCGACACGCACCGAGGCGTCCAGCAGTAACGGCAGCCGGTCGAGGAGATCGGCGGGAACAACCAGCAGTGGCGTTCCGCGCTTCGGGCGATCTTGCCTGCGAAAGGCGAGGCCGAGCCCGACAAGCACCGCCGCGTCCGCCGTGGGGCGCAGCGCGGACAGAGCCGGCTCCAGGTCCGCCCGCGCCTTCCGCAAAGCTTGCCTCCAGTCGTCGACCTCTGCGGCGCGCCCGGTGCCGCCGCGGAGCACAAGCAGCCCCAGGAGCCCGCGGGCGCCCGGACCAAGGACTCGGACTGTAGCCTGCAGGTGCGCGGGATCCGTGAGCGCGGCCTGCAGCCGCTCGACGAGCGGCTCCCGGCGCCGTCCCACGACAGGGATCCCATGGTGCTCGGCCATTAGCCGCAGCTGCTCCCAGGTCAGATCCCGAAGCAGCTCCACCACTGATGGCAGCGAGCTCACGATCGCATGCTCGCTCATGGCATCCTTCCACTTGTCAACCAGACCGCCATGATCGTGCCGCCCGCCGCGAGGCTTTCCGCGCTGAGCTTGTCGAGCGTGTCGGAGGTCGTATGCCACGGCGGGTCGTCGAAATCGATAATGTCGACGGCCGGATAGCCTTTCTCGAGAAACGCGGTATGGTCGTCGGTCATCGAGTAGCCCGGCGCGGGTCACGAGCCCCAAACTGGCGGTTCCGCCCTTGCACGGCTATTATAAGAGACTCCGGGCCGAGCGGCAACTGCTGCAGGGTCCGGCCCAGCGCCCCGTTAGATCGCGTGGCGATACAGAACGAGATCGAACATGGCAATCGACGAAGAATGGTTCCAGGTGGAGGTTGCGGCAGCGCTCGACGGGCTTCCCGCCGAGTTCGCCCAACGTCTGGAGAATATCGAGATCGCCGTCGAACGCTATCCATCGCCCGAGCAGCGGCGCGCCGCGGGCGTGCAGGCCTGGCAGACGCTCTACGGACTCTACCAGGGTGTGCCGCTGCCGGCGCGCTCGTCCGGCTATATGCTGGTCCCGCCGGACCTGATTACGATCTTCAGCGAGCCGCTGCTGCGCGATTTTCCGGACGAGCAGCGCCTGCGGGCACAGGTACGACACACGGTGCTGCATGAGATCGCGCACTACTTCGGCATCAGCGACGCGCGCCTCCACGAGCTCGACGCCTACTGACAGCCTCCGCTACGTCTTTGCGGCCGGCTCAGCCGGGGAGAGCACTTCGATGCGGTCGAGGTAGAAGGTGCGCTGGCCGTTACGCAGGTAGCAGTAGGCGATCAGGCGTGGAACCCCGTTCGTGAGCTGGAACTCTAGGGGCAAAATTTCCCGTGCGATCGGATCGCCGCCGCGAGTGCGGTAGGAGATGCGCAGGCGCGTGCCAGTGCGCAAAGCCTCGGCGATCAGGGGCGGTGCCGCGGGCTCCGGCTGCCCCGGCAGGAGGCCGCGCTGGGATCGCACGAGGTCCGCAAGCGTCACGACGCCGAGCATCCGCAGCCGTACAAGTAGATGGTCGAAGAGGGCGAGCAGCGCGACTACGTCGCTCATGGCGCGGTGTGCAGGACGGTCGAAGCCCAGATCGCGCGAGAGCGCCTGGAGACTGTACCGGTCGTGGGTCAGGAAGCAGCGCGCCAGCGTAAGGGTGTCCAGGGCGACATTCGTGAGCCGCGGGCGGCCGAGATGGCCTAGCTCCGTATCAATAAACTCGATGTCGAACGGAACGTTATGTGCTACCAGCACCCCCCCGTCGAGCTCGTCCAGCAGCCGTGGCGCTACGTCGGCGAATGACGGTGCGCCCATGAGCGAGAGGTCTTCGATGCCGTTCACGGCGTACGCGCCTGCGCTAATCGGTCGCCCCGGGTCGATCAGCGTCTCGAAGCGCTTGACGACCTCGCCTCCCTGCCAGCGTAGCAGCGCGATCTCGCAGATACGGTCTCCCGCGCGCGCCTCCAGGCCCGTAGATTCGACGTCGAGCAGAACGAAGGGCACCTGTGAAATAGGCAGTGCGAGCAGTGCTTCCCGCTTAGTAGCATCGGTCATAGCTTCAGTATAGCACCCTGCACCTGGCTCCCATCTTTGGTGCGGCGACCGGCCGGGATAGTAAGCTCGGACACTCTCGATCACTACACGGCCAATCATTGCAGCATGACCGGGCAGAACCGGGCACGCGCCACTCCGGATTGGGCTCGCCTTTTCGCCATTCCTGTGTCTTCAGTAGTCTGGCAACAAAGTCTTCGGGTATTTCTTCAGATTCAAAACACGAGAAAACTTCGTTGACGGACTATTCAGGCTCCAGGAACAAATCTCGTAGCCAAATTGTCGACTGTCTATAATCGGTGATCCCGAATGCCTGCTATCCAGCTGACTGGGAAGGATCGTGTCGAAGAGTTGTGCCGCAGGCCGTGCTGGTCGAGCCGGAGTTCGTCGAAGGAGCCTGACCGTTGCCGGCTGGGGAGGAGCGTGGTATGGTGCATACGGGCGCGTGGCCACGCGCTGACGGTCCGGATTGCCGGCCGGAGCCTATCACCAAGGAGTCGTCGTGACCACGCGTGCCGCCATCCCCCGGTCGATCGCGCTCTTATCTGAGAACATCAAATTCGAGCATACGATCTTCGCGCTGCCCTTCGCCTATCTCGGCTCGATTCTCGCAGCCCGGGGGCTGCCCGCCTTTGGGATCTTTTTCTGGGTAACGGTGGCGATGGTTGGGGCGCGCACGGCGGCGATGTCCTTCAATCGCTATATCGACCGGCACATCGACGCGCGCAACCCGCGCACGGCGCGCCGGCCGATCCCGTCAGGCAAGCTCCGTCCCGGCGCCGTCCTGGCGATCGCCCTGATCTCACTGGCGCTGCTCGTCGTCGCGGCGGCACAGCTTAATCCGCTCTGCCTAGCGCTCTCCCCCCTAGCGGTCATCGCCTTGGCGGGCTACTCATACACCAAGCGGTTCACCGTGCTCTGCCACGTCGCGCTGGGGCTAACGGACGCGATTGCTCCGGCGGGAGGGTGGCTGGCAGTACGCCCGCACATCGAGCCGGCGATGCTACTGCTGGCCTTTGCCGTCGCCGTGTGGATCGGCGGCTTCGACATACTCTATGCGTGCCAGGACGTCGACTTCGACCGGCGTGAGGGTCTCTACTCGATCCCAGCGCGCTACAGCGTTGCGGCCGGTCTCGTAGTCGCGCGTGCTTTTCACCTCGCGATGCTCGCCGCGCTGCTCGGGCTAGGGCTGCTGCTCGGCATCAGCTGGCCGTTCTACGTAGGCCTCGTTCTAACGGCCGGCCTGCTCATCTACGAGCATTCGCTGGTCCACCCGGCCGACCTCTCCAAGATCAACCTCGCTTTCTTCAACGTCAACGGCTATATTGCCGTTACTTTGTTCGCCTTCACGCTCGCTTCGCTTTACGTGTAGGCCGGGCGGCGGCTGACCAGATTTCAGTAGTGCACGACGACCGTCGTGCCCATCGGCGCCCAGCCATACATCCACTCTGCATCCTTCAGACTGAGATTGATGCAGCCGTGGCTTAGGCGCGCGCCCGTGCCGAAGAGATTGTGCCAGTAGGTCCCGTGTAGCGCGACGCTGCCGTTGATGTACATCACGTTCGGAACGTTGGGCACGACCCAGCTGATACCGTTCAGAGAGCCCCGCATCGTCTGCAGCTTGAGCTTGTAGTAGATATTGTAGGTGCCCGTCGGAGTGTTGAAGCCATCCCTCCCCGAGGAGACTCCCGCCCTGCGGACGACGACGCCATTTTCCATCGCGACGAAACGCTGCGTCGAAAGGTTGACGTCGATCACTTTTCCGGCGACGCGCGCCACGGCGGGCTTGGGCGCCGTCGTGGGTGCGACCAGTGGCGTGGAGGTAGGCCGCGGCTTCGCGCGGGTCGGATCCGGAGCCACACTCCCTCCAGCATTGGCTGGCGCAGGCTTAGCGGCGGCAGGCACGGCAGTAGGGGTTGGCGGGATCGACGTCGCGGTCGGCAGAGGCGGAGCTGTAGGGGGAACCGGTGTCGGCGTAGGCGGAGCTAGCTCCGCGAAGGCGCCCTCGACACCACCCGCGGATCCGGCCTGCACGACCGAGACTGCTGGCTGCTGATCGGGCAACACGAGTCCTTTCGCCAGGGCGATCTCGCGGCCTAACGAGCTGACGGCAACTGCCTGACTCTCGGAGACAGACTGCTCTTCTAGGCGGGCGCGCTCGAAGTATTGCACCCGCATGCTTGAGCCGCCGATGGACTCCCACATGGGCTCGCTTAGTGGCGGCCCAAAGACAACGGCGCCGTTGTTGTCGCGCCAGAAGCGCAGAAAAGCGCCCGTGATCGTATGACCGGTCTCGCGAAAGACGAGCTCATCCGCTTGCTCGGAGTGCGGCACGGCCGCGGCAAACTGCCGCCAGCGTGTGCGCTCACGCCCGAGCGCGCCGGGTGCCGCGGCGCCATTACGATACTCGAGCCGGCCGCGCTCGAAATACTGGACCGGGACATTCGCTTCGAGGACGATACCCGTGATGGGCGGGCCATAGAGCATCGCGCCGTTGTGGCTCTCCCAGAACTGCAAGAAGCCGTACTGGTTGTCGAGGCGCTGGCCCGTCTCATTGAACTGGCGGCTGCCAGATTGGGCGGTAATGTGACCGACGATAAGCAGCGCCAGTACAAGTGCACCGGCGATCCGCCAGAAATTTCTTGCCTGCTTCACACCTACCACCCCGTCCTCCCATTCACCGGCTCGGCGACGACGACAGTTCTTAATCGGCCAGGCGAGTATAGCCAGACGATGCCTAATCGTCAACAATCGTAGCAAGGATAATGGATTTGCTCGATGATGAGAACGTGATCGGGAGGTGAAAGGAGATCAGGTGGCGCAGCATAACACCGTGCGATGGAGCGGTTTCGTCCCGAAAATGCGCTGTGACGAGTCGAAAATCTGGGCGACCGGACGTGGAATCAGCACCCGGCGAGCGATACGCTGCGACTCAGAAGAGCGACTGCTGGCTCCACGCGCGCAGGTCATTCTCGCGCAGCTGGCTTGCGCGGGTGATGTAGTGGACCATCACATCCTCGCGCTCGTGTCCCAACTGGACCTTGAGCTGCTCCGGGTCCGCCCCATCCACGAGCTGCCACACCGCCGAGGTATGGCGCAGCAGCGAGGGAGTCACCTGCTCCGGAATGACCGCCAGCTTCCGGTACTTCTCGCACAGCAGCCGCACCATACGCTGCTTGATCGGAAAGACGTCGACGCCAGGCTGATTCGCCAGCCATTGCTCTAGTACGGCTAGAGTCTCACGTGGAATCGGCACGATACGGCCCGCGACGTAGATCAGGCGGTTAGGAAGATCGAGCTGGCTGCGCGTTAGCGCACAGACCTCGCTGACACGCAGGCCGCAGCCGAGCAGCACATGCAGCAGCGCGTAGTCGCGCGCGTTCGGCACGGCCGCGCGCAGCAGCGCGGCGACCTGTTCCCGCGAAAGGGTCTGCGGCAGCTCGTACTCATGCGTCGGGCGCTCCAGCCGCTCGACGGGCGACGCCGGAATCAGCTTTTCCGCCGCTACGAAGTCGAAGAAGGCCCGGAGGGCGGAGCGCTTGCGCGCGAGCGTTGCGCCTGCGCGTTCGTCTTCCTGCAGCTCGGCCAGCCATGCGCGGAGATCCGCCGTCGTCGGCACCTCGGCGCCGCGGCTCAGGCCGATCATCCAGGCACGGAGCTGATCGAGGTCCCGCAGGTAACCGTGGATCGTCAGAGGCCGCCGATTGGCGGCGCGCAGGTGGCGCTCAAATTCCCTCAGGGCGGATGTCCACCACGACTCTGCCATAATATCCCCTCTCGTGATCCGCACATCTATTCTAAGCCATCTGAACACATGTGCAACATCCGACAAGGATTCCATCGGGAGGATAAGGACGACTTAGCGCAGAGACGCAAAGAATCAGTGGAATCTTTGCGTCTTTGCGTTGAAACACGCCTCCAATCTTCCTCGTTTGAGCTACGAATGCTCGGCCGCCGCATCACCGCGGGCATGTGGAGCGCTGCATTCGGCCCGGGCAACCTCGATTTCTTCTAGGACCCACGAATCGTCTTCGACCGCGTGCCGCTGTTCGAGCACGGCGCTAGCCTCACTCCCCCCGATCCGGCCGAGCGCCCAGGCGGCATGGCCACGGATCAGCGTCTCATGGTCTTCGAGGGCGCGCGCCAGTGCGGGAACCGCACGTGGGTCGCCCCAGTTCCCAAGAGCTACCGCCACGTTGCGTAGAAGGCCGCGGCGCTTGGTCCGCTTGATCGCGGATCCGCGGAAACGCTCGCGGAAGCCCTCGTCGTCGAGTGCGATAAGCTCGAGCAGTGCAGGCGCTACCCGGTCGTCACGGACGCGAAACCGGTCCGCTCCGACGAATTGTCCAAACTTGACGTTCCACGGGCAGACCTCCTGACACACGTCGCAGCCGTAGATATGGTTGCCCATCAGCGGACGCAGCTCGCGCGGGATCGGTCCCTTCAGCTCGATCGTCAGGTAGGAGATACAGCGGCGAGCGTCGAGAACGTAGGGCCCGACGAACGCCGCGGTCGGGCACGCGACCTGGCAGCGGGTGCAGCTGCCGCAGCCGGCGGCTGCGGCAGGAGCGTCGTATGCGAGTGGCACGTCGACCAGGATTTCGCCTAGGAAGAACCACGAGCCCTGCCGGGGATGGATCAGCAGGGTGTTCTTACCCTGAAAGCCGAGGCCGGCGGCGACGCCAACCGGGCGCTCCAGCACCGGCCCGGTATCGACGTACGAGCGGCCGATCTGTGCCCTCCCAACGCGCTCTTCAAGCCACGCCTGCAGAGCACGGAGTTTCGGCTCGAGCACGTCGTGGTAGTCGTCGCCCCAAGCATAGCGCGAGATCTGGCCGCGCGCCGGGTCGTTCCAGGCGGCGGCGTCCGGCTCTGCGCTACGATAGTGCACGCCCACGACCACGATCGAGCGCGCGTTCGGCACCACAAGCTCCGGAGATTGCCGCTTGGCCGCGTTGCGGGCCAGATACGCCATCTCGCCCGCGTGGCCCGCCGCGAGCCATGGATCGAGCGCTTCAGCATGCGGCGGTGACTCGGCCGGCGCGACCGCGACGAGATCGAAGCCCAGGGAGCGCACCTCCCGCTTGAGATCGGCAGTTAGCTGGTCAGTTTCGGCCATTATGTCGTGTATTGTACCGAACCGGCGTCTAGCCTGCGCTCCCCTCAAGCTCTGCAAGATGGTTCCAGAAGGTCGGGTAGGAGACGTCGACGCTTGCGGCGTCGGCGATCGTCGTCGTATACTCCGCTGCGAGGGAGGCCACGGCCAGCGCCATCGCCAGGCGGTGGTCGCCGTAGCTTTGGACGGGCGCTCCCTGAAGCTCGCCTCCTCCGGCGATCACCATACCATCCGGACGCGGCTCGACCTCGGCTCCCAGCTTGGCGAGCTCGGTGGCGACGGTCGTGATGCGATCGCTCTCCTTGGCCTTGAGCTCCGCGGCATCCATAATGGTCGTCTCGCCGTGGGCGTGCGCAGCCGCAACCGCCAGGACGGGAATCTCGTCGATCAGGCGCGGGATGAGATCGCCGCCAATGTGAACGCCCTTGAGCGCGGACGAGCGCACTCGGACGTCGCCCACGGGCTCCTGCCCTTCCATGCGCTCATTCAGGACCCGGATATCGGCGCCCATCGCCCGCAGGACGTCGAGCGCTCCCGTGCGCGTTGGGTTGAGGCAGACGCCGACGGTCGTGATCTCGGCGTCCGGATGGATCGAGCCGGCGACCCACCAAAAGGCGGCGGACGAAGGATCGCCGGGCACACGGAGCGACAGAGGATAGGGAAAGACCGGATGGGCGGGTGGGTACAGAACGATTTCCCGCGGCCCGGCCCGGACGTCGACGCCCATCGCGGCAAGCATGCGCTCAGTATGATCGCGCGAGGTAATCTTCCCCCGTAGGCGAAGGGCACCATCCCCGGTCAGCCCCGCCAGCAAGAGCGCGGACTTTACTTGCGCCGACGCGATGGGCAAGTCGTACTCCCCGCCATGGATCGTCGTGCCGCGGATCGCCAGGGGCGCCAGCGTTCCATCGCGGCGGCCGTCGATCTGGACGCCGAGGCTGCGCAGCGGCCCGACGATGCGCCCCATCGGCCGGCTGCGCAGCGACTCGTCGCCGCCGAGCACAGCAAAGAAGGGTTGCCCCGACAGCAGGCCCGACAGCAGCCGGATCGTCGTCCCGGAATTGCCACAGTCGAGGAGCTCACGGGGCTCCCGCAGGCCGCGCAATCCCCGGCCTTCGACCCGTACTGTCGTGCCGTCGACCTGCACGTTTACCCCCAGCGCCCGCACGCAGGCGACCGTCGATAGACAGTCGGCTCCTGTGAGAAAGTTCGTGATCGTGGCATTGCCCTCCGCGACGGCGTTGAGCACGACCGACCGATGTGAGATGGATTTGTCGCCGGGCACCTCCACGGTGCCTCGCAGCCGCTTTGGCATACGGAGGTTCATTCGGGATCTCCAGGGCAAGTAACGACGGGGCTGCAGGGCTGAGTCCCTGCAGCCTCGTCGTGCGCGGATCTTACGGAGCTTCGCTGGTCAGCAGCTTGTAGCCAAAGCCACGGACCGTCACCAGGTACTTAGGATTGGACGGATCGCCCTCGACGCGATGGCGCAGACGATAGACCAGGGCGTCGATCGCATTGTAGTCGTAGACCTCATAATCCCAAACGCCCTGCGCGATGCCTTCCTTGCTGATCACCTCACCCTTGTGCTTATAGAGCAGCTCGAGCAGCTGAAACTCCTTGGCCGTCAGCGGGGGATCGAGCAGTTTGCCACGCAGGTAGACTTCTTTAGCCTTCGAGTCGACGCGCAGCTCCTCTTCTGGCTCCAGCACACGCCGGCGCACCACCG
This sequence comes from Chloroflexales bacterium, assembly GCA_038254585.1. Lineage (GTDB taxonomy): Bacteria > Chloroflexota > Chloroflexia > Chloroflexales > Kallotenuaceae > JBBSGA01. Next base: position 18,201 of record JBBSGA010000068.1, read on the forward strand.
GCGGCGGCGTGCCTTTCATCGTCGCTTCGGGATCCCGAAAGACGACGACGGTATCGGCGACCCAGACTTCGTCGTTGTTCCGAAGCAGCTGTGAGCCGTTGATGCGCTGGCCGTTGAGATAGGTGCCGTTGGTACTTTCCAGGTCTCGAATATAAAAGCCGGCCTCGTCCTGCTCGAAGCGAGCATGGCGCCGCGAGGCGAGCTTATGGTCGATTACCAGATCGTTGGCCGGATCGCGCCCGATCGTCAGCACCGGTTGCTCCCACCTCAGCTCCTGGTCCGGCACGTCCTGGCGCTGCACAATCAACGTCGGAATCGGCAAGGACAGCATGTACTCCCTCCCATCACGCGCCACCCGGCCTTCGCGTTGGCGGCAAAGGGCGGCTGTGGTAGAATCGGCTGGATTGTAGCATACCCCGCAAGCCCTGCACCAAGGAGTAGACGCCACGTGCCCGATCCGTTGATCAACCGGCGCCTCGGTCGATATCAAATCCACCAGGAGATCGGCCGAGGTGGGATGGCACGTGTCTACCGGGCGACGGATACGCTGCTTCAGCGCCAGGTCGCCCTGAAGATCCTCGCTCCACAGCTCAGCAACGACCCGGATTTTGCGCGCCGCTTCGAGCGTGAGGCGATCACGGCGGCGAACCTGCGCCATCCTGGGATCATCACCATCTTCGACGTCGGCGAGGCCGATGGGCTACGCTATATCGCGATGGAGTATATCGCGGGTCGCACGCTCAACGAGGTGCTGACCGAGCGTGGCAAGCTAGGGCTGTCCCTCGCGGTCGCAGTGCTCCAGCCGGTGGCCGAGGCGCTGCAGTACGCCCACTCACAGGGAGCGGTACACCGCGACGTCAAGCCGCATAATATCCTGATCGACTCCGACGGCCGCGTGCTGCTGACCGACTTCGGCATCGCCGTCGGGCCGAAGGCCGGCAGTGAGCGCCTGACTCAGGCGGGGATGTTCATGGGCACCCCCGAGTACCTCTCTCCCGAGCAGGCACAGGCGCAGCCGCCCGTCGGGCGGAGCGACCTCTATTCGCTGGGCATCGTGGCGTGGGAATGTCTCACCGGCCGCGTGCCCTTCGAGGGCGGCGCGCCCCAGCTGATCATGGCGCACGTCTACACGCCAGCGCCGGCGATCACATCGGTCGACCCAAGCCTTCCACCCGAACTCGACCAGACCTTCGCCCGGGCATTGGCGAAGGATCCCGAGGCACGCTTTGCAAAGGCCATCGAGTTCACCGAGGCGCTGCGGACGATCGCGCTGCGCCACGGGCTGCCCGCGGCGAGCCGTGAGGAGGTCGCCGCACTGGCGCTTCCCGCCGGCTCGTCGGCAGGGCAGGCTACCGTCGTGCTGGCTACGCCTCCGGGGATCGCCCCGGCTTCCAGCGCGCCGCCGCAGGCCTTTCCGATTGGCGATATCTTCGGCCCACCTCCGGCTGCCACCAAGGCGCCGATCGCCGAGATCTTCGGCGATCCAGCGCAGCGCCGGACGGCTGCAGCCCAACCCGCGCCAACGGCGGGAACGGCACATACGATCCGGCCGGCGCAGGATGCCGCCGGCACTCCTGGAACCGTACCGGCTGTGCCTCCTCCGGCCGGGGCACCTCAGAACCGCCGGCAGACGCCGCGCGAAATGGTCTATCCGCGCGGCGAGCCCGCCGACGACTACGTTCCACCGCCACCACCGCGCCGTTCGACCTATTCGTCCGGCCGAATCGGCGGCCTACCTTGGGCTGCGATCGTCGTAGGTCTGATTGCCCTGCTGCTGGTCGGTCTGCTTGTGCTGCAGTCGACTGGACGGGCACGAAGTGGAGCGGGTAAGGGGAATGGAGGCAGCCTACAGGCGGTCTTCGGCCCCACGGCTGTGACCGCGGGGCCCGGCGCTCCGACTGCGACTCAGTCGCCGACCGAGAGCCCGCCGACGCCCGTCCCGACACAAAAGCAGCCAGTCGCGGCGGCGCCGCCGGCCACCCAGGCCGCGGCCGAAACGCCACCGCCTCCGGCAGAGACCGCGGCCTCGCCGACCGCGGTGCCTCCCACGGCGACGGCGCCGCCCCCTACCGCACCACCACCCACCGAACCGCCGCCTCCGACGGCGACGACCGCGCCGACCCAGCTGCCGGCGACGCAGGTTCCGCCGACCGCGACAGCCCTTCCGCCGACCGCGACCATCGCTCCCGCCGTGACGGTCTCGGCCACGTCCGGGCCCTCACCGGAGGCGACGACCGCGGCACCTGCCGCAGGGCCGACGCCACCTGGCGGAGGAGTAGCCCTCGTCTTCCAATCGGGCCCCGCGATCAACCTCTTCGACATAGGCGCTAGCTCGGGGACTCAGATAGCTCCGGCCGCGCAGCCGATCGGCCCGGCGGCGATCGCGCCGGATGGCTCGTCGATCCTCTTCGACGCCGTCAAGGACAACGCGCGGCACATCTATCGCTTCGACAAAGCGGCGGGCACCGTCGCCGAATTTCTGCAGAGCAAGGGTGACGACTACCAGCCTGCCTGGTCCGCCGACGGCAGCCAGATCGTCTACACGTCGACGCAGGACGGTAATCCTGAGATCTACCGCGCCGACAGCACCGGCAAGCAGCTCGAGCGGCTGACGAACGATCCGGGAGAGGACGACTACGCCTCCTTTTCGCCCGACGGCAAGCAGATCGTCTGGGAAAGCCGGCGCAACAAGCGCTGGGAGATCTTCATCATGTCGCAGGATGAGCTCCATCACCTGGTCGAGCCGGCCGAAGGTCGCGACGATCGCTACCCGCGTCTATCGCCGGACGGAACGCAGGTCGTCTTCGCGTCGAACCGGGATCGAGCGGATGGTGGATACGAGCTCTACCTCCAGCAGCTTCCGGATGGGATTCCACACCGCCTCACAAACTTCGGCGTGGGCTCCGCGCGAGGACCGCAGTGGTCGCCGGATGGGAAGATGATCGTCTTTTTCAGCAATGCACGTGGGAACGACGACATCTACCAGATTTCTGCAACCGGCGGCACTCCTCGGGCCTTCGGCAGTGCCGAGACGGACGAGCGGTGGCCGGTGTGGGGACGCTAGCACGGTAATTGCTATAGCTGGCGCGGTAATTTGAGCTGCCACAGAGGTCACGCGTACCGGGACCCCTGGTTTTAGCTATTTGGTGGCCGGTGAGCCAGCTAGGAGCAACTGATGAACGCAGCGTCACACCGCGCGATACAGGGCACCCGTGACCTGGGGTGCCACTATCGTGAGCTTCGGGAGGCGCCGGTAGACCAGCGTCCGATTATAGTGGCCGAGCCACCCCGGATCAGGGGGCCATTTTCGGTCGAAGGGAATCCAATCCTGGTCGAATACGAGATTGTCGCGCGTCTCTCACTACCTGCGCCGGATACTGAAGTTATGCCTTCGGTTTCATTCATCGAATCGTCAGAGCGTGGCGAGTACATCGATGTGCGGTGGACGACCACCGACAGCCGCGCGCCGCGCGGGATCTGGGAGCGCTCGACGGTGATTACGCTCCCGCGTCAATTCGCGGTCGCCTCGTATACCGTAACCGGAGAAACACAGCTGCTCGAGCGCGAAGCCGGCATGTAGGCCGGCAGGCGTCAGCACCGGCCAACGCTTAGAGCATTGGTCCCAAGGTAAGGATCGGCAGGAATTGTCAAGTCTAACAACTCGTTCAACGCCGACCGCTGCTTGCGTTTGCGCTTCACGATGCCAAGCCACGTGGCGTTGGCCGCAAGGTAGGCCACCGGGTCGTCC